>JAJTDE010000133.1 GCA_021298085.1 Rubrivivax sp. | reverse complement strand
TCGGCCAATGAACACTGCAGCGCACTGGCCACCTGCAACAAGACCAGGATGGACGCGTTGCCGACACCGTACTCCAGGTTGGCCAGGTGGCGCTCGGAGACATCGGCCGCCAGCGCCAGCGCCTTGCGGGTCATGCCGCGGCGCGAGCGCAGGCTGCGCACCCGTTCACCCAGGCTGACCAGAAAGGGATGTTTGTCGTCCTTCGTCGCACCCGAGGGCTCCGCACCTGCGAACCCGCCCGGCAAGGCCTCGCCAGCGGCCCCGGCGGCTTCCGGGCGGGCGCTGTCCTCGTCACCCCGGGCAAACCCGGGTTTATGCAATATAGTGCTTGACATGGTCTAAGGTGCCGCTTATCGTACTGGCACGCACAATAATTCATCTTCCGGTTTGGAGCAAGCCGGATGGTCAAGCCGAGGCTCGATGTCAGGCTGACCCTTCTGACGGGAAGCCTGCCATCTCTCCCCTCCCCGGATACCTCGCCCCGATGAACACACCCGACACCTTCCGCCAACTGCTAGGCGTACAGGCCGAACAGATCACCCGCCGGTTGTCCGGCCGCCCCTTGACGGACGAGGTGGCCGAGGAACTGGCCCTCTGGCTCAACCGCACCCACGGGCCGGCAAGCCTCGGCTACCAGACGCTGGCGCAAGCCTGCCGCGACGGTGTGGCAGCCGGGTGGCTGTGCAACCGGGAAGGGGGCGGCATCCGCTACGGCCACATCTTCAGGCCGGCGGACGATCTGCAGGGCTTCAGCGTGGATGTCGTGGACATGCACAACACCGCCGGCCCTCACCACACCCATCCCCACGGCGAGATCGACCTGATCATGCCCACAGAGGGTGAGGCCCTGTTCGACGGCCACCCGGCCGGCTGGTGGGTGTACCCCGCGGGCAGCGCCCACCACCCCACGGTGAGCCAGGGGCGCGCGCTGGTGCTGTACCTGCTGCCGCAAGGCGCCATCGAATTCACCCGCGCCTGAAAGACACCCCACCATGACCGCAACCTCGGGCGAACGCCTGAACAACTACCTGGGTGGACGCTGGCAACCGGGCCAGGGCCCAGGCACCCTGCTGACCGACCCGGTGCTGGGCGATGCCCTGGTGAGGGTGGACGCGACCGGCCTGGACTTGCCAGCCGGTTTCGAGCACGCCCGCAGGGCGGGCGGCAGCGCCCTGCGGGCGCTCAGCTACCGCGAGCGCGGCGCCCTGCTGGCCGCCGTGCAGGCCACCCTGCAGAAGCACCGCGACACCTACTTCGCGCTGTCCCTGGCCAACAGCGGCACGGTGGCCGCGGACACCGGCATCGATGTGGATGGCGCGCTGTACACGCTGGGCGTCTACGCCCGCCTGGGCGACACCCTCGGCGACCGCCGCCACCTGATCGACGGCGAGCCCGCCCGCCTGGCCAAGGACCCCCTGTTCCAGAGCCAGCACGTGCAGGTGCCCACCCGTGGCCTGGCGCTGTTGATCAATGCCTTCAATTTCCCGGCCTGGGGCCTGTGGGCCAAGGCCGCCCCGGCGCTGTTGAGTGGCGTCCCTGTCGTCGTGAAACCCGCCACGGCCACCGCCTGGGTCACCCAGCGCATGGTGCAGGATGTGGTGGAGGCCGGTGTGCTTCCGCCCGGCGCGCTCTCCGTGGTCTGCGGTTCATCGGCGGGCTTGCTGGATGCACTGCAGCCCTTTGACGTGCTGGCCTTCACCGGCTCGGCCGACACCGCGGCCACCATCCGCTCGCACGCCGCGGTGGCGCAACGCTCAGTGCGCACCAACATCGAGGCCGACAGCGTCAACAGCGCGCTGCTGCTGCCCGGCGAAGCCCCGGGCAGCGACAGCTTCGAGGCATTGGTGCGCGACGTGGTGCGCGAGATGACGCAGAAGTCCGGCCAGAAATGCACCGCCATCCGCCGGATCCTGGTGCCCCAGGCCGTCTACGCCCAGGCGGCCGAGGCCTTGTCAGCCCGCCTGGCCCAGGTGAGCGTGGGCAACCCCCGCCATTCCACGGTGCGCATGGGTTCACTCGTCAGCCGCGCGCAATGGCAATCCGTGATGCAGGGGATCGGCGAACTCCGCTCGGCCACACGGGTGCTGCACGACGGCCACCAGGGCACCTGGCTGGTGGACGCCGACCCGGCCATCGCCAGCTGCGTGGCGCCGGTGCTGCTGGGCGCCGACGACCCGGATGGCCAGCCGCTGGTGCATGACAAGGAAGTGTTTGGCCCGGTGGCCACGCTGATGCCCTACCGCGATACCGAACACGCGCTGGCCCTGGCCGAGCGCGGCCAAGGCTCGCTGGCCGTCTCGCTGTTCGGTGCGGACAACGCTGTCCTGGCTGGCAGTGCCGTTCGGCTGGCCGCCAGCCACGGGCGGGTGCACGTGGTCAGCCCGGATGTGGCGCGGCTGCACACCGGCCACGGCACCGTGATGCCGCAATCGCTGCACGGCGGGCCCGGGCGGGCCGGCGGTGGCGAGGAGCTGGGCGGCGCCCGCGCGCTGAACTTCTACCACCGGCGCGCCGCCGTGCAGGCCAGCACCCACGTGCTGACGAACCTGGCCTGACCCCCCGCCCGACAGCCGCCCGCACGAGGAGATTGCCATGACCACCGCCACCCCCGTCACCGAGACCCCCGCCCCGCCCTCGACCTTCAACATCGCCCAGCACCTGCTGGCGGTGAACGCCTGCCGGCCCACCAAGGCAGCGTTTGTGGACGACCTGGGTACGCTGAGCTATGCCGAACTGGACGAACGGGTGCGCCGACTGGCCACCGGCCTGCGCAGCCTGGGCTTGCGGCGCGAGGAGCGGGTGCTGCTGCTGATGCAGGACACCTGCGACTGGCCGGTCAGCTTCCTGGGGGCCCTGTATGCCGGTCTGGTGCCCGTGGCCGTGAATACCCTGCTCACGGCCGACGATTACGCCTACATGCTGGAACATTCGCGGGCCCAGGCGGTGCTGGTCTCGGGTGCCCTGCTGCCCACGCTGACGGCCGCACTGGTCAAGAGCGACCACGAAGTCGGCAAGGTGATCGTGTCGCGCCCGGTGGCGCCGCTGCACCCGGCCGAAGTGGCGCTGGAGGCCTTCCTGGCCGCGCACACGCCCATGGCCAAGGCCGCCGCCACCAGCCCCGACGACCCCGGCTTCTGGCTCTATTCCTCGGGGTCGACCGGCCGGCCCAAGGGCACCGTGCACTCACACGCCAACCCCTACTGGACCAGCGAGCTTTATGGCAAGGGCGTGCTGGGCCTGCGCGAGGACGACGTCTGCTTCAGCGCGGCCAAGCTGTTCTTCGCCTACGGGCTGGGCAACGGCCTCACCTTCCCCATGGCGGTGGGTGCCACCACGCTACTGATGGCCGAGCGCCCGACGCCCGAGGCCACCTTCAGGCGCTGGCTGGGCCAGGTAGGCGGCGTCAGGCCCACCGTGTTCTACGGCGCCCCCACGGGCTTTGCCGGGATGCTGGCGCACCCGACGCTGCCGGCCGCCAGTGCCGTCGCGCTGCGACTGGTCTCCTCGGCCGGCGAAGCGCTGCCCGCCGAACTGGGCGAGCGCTTCCGGCGTCACTTCGGCGTGGACATCGTCGACGGCATCGGTTCCACCGAGATGCTGCACGTCTTCATCTCCAACCGGCCTGACCGTGTCCGCTACGGCAGCACCGGCTGGCCCGTGCCCGGCTACCAGATCGAACTGCGCGGCGACGATGGGCAGCCCGTGCCCGACGGCGAGCCCGGGGATCTCTACATCCACGGGCCGAGCGCCGCGATGATGTACTGGGGAAACCGCCAGAAGACACGCGAGACCTTCCAGGGCGGATGGACCAAGAGCGGCGACAAGTACATCCGCAATGCAGACGACGGCAGCTACACCTACGGCGGGCGCAGCGACGACATGCTCAAGGTGAGCGGCATTTATGTCTCACCGTTTGAGGTGGAGGCCACACTGGTGCAGCACAGCGCGGTGCTGGAAGCCGCCGTCATCGGCGTGCCAGACGCCGAGGGCCTGACCAAGACCAAAGCCTTTGTGGTGCTCAAGGCCGGCTCGCAGGCCAGCGCGGACGAACTCAAGGCCTTTGTCAAGGACAAGCTGGCTCCCTACAAGTACCCGCGCCAGATCGAGTTTGTCAACGACCTGCCCAAGACGGCGACCGGCAAGATCCAGCGCTTCAAGCTGCGCGAGCGTGAACAGGCGTCACCCGCTGCGCAGCTGGGCTGAGCAGCCTGCCACCCACACGCAACACGACCCAGACACCGATGCCCCACTTTGCCGACATCACCTGGCGCAGCCGGCCCATCCGCCTCGAGATCGAGTGGGTGGGTCTGCACCGTGGCCGGCACACGCCCCTGATCGTGTTCCTGCACGAAGGGCTGGGCTCGGTGTCGATGTGGCGCGGTTTTCCGCAGCGCCTGTGCGAGACCCTCGGCGCCAGCGGGCTGGTCTATTCAAGGCCAGGTTATGGCCGCTCCACACCCCGGCGGACTGACGAAGACTGGCGCCCGGACTTCATGCACCAGCAGGCGCACGAGGTGCTGCCCGCGCTGCTGGAGGCCGTGAACGTGGACGTGGCCCAGGAGCGGCCGCTGCTGTTCGGCCACAGCGATGGCGGCTCGATCAGCCTGCTGTACGCGGCCCGCTGGCCACAGCACCTGCGAGGGGTGGTGGTGATGGCGCCGCACATCCTGGTGGAGCCCGTGTCGCTGCAGAGCATCGAGCAGGCGCGCACGGCTTACCAAACGACGGACCTCCGCCAACGCCTGGCCCGCCACCATGACGACCCCGATTCTGCCTTCTGGGGCTGGAACCGCATCTGGCTGGACCCTGCCTTCCGCGATTGGTCCATCGCCGACGAAATCAGCCGCATCCACTGCCCGCTGCTGGCCCTTCAGGGCCTGGACGACGAATATGGCACGCTGGCCCAGATCCGTGGCATCCGCGAACGGGCCCCGCAGACCACCCTGGTGGAAACCCCCAACTGCGGCCACTCACCACACCGGGATCAACCCGAAGCCGTGATCACCGCCGTGCAGAAATGGTGGCCCTGCACATGACAATCCCCCTGGCAACCCCCGCCGACCTGCCCCGCGCAGGCCGGGCGGCACTCCACCCCCATTCGGTACCTGCAGGAGAGACACCATGAGTCGCGTCCATTTCCAGCCCCGCCACCTCTGCCTGGCCGCCGCCACGGCCCTGGCCACGCTGAGCGCCAGCGCCGTCCACGCACAAGCCCAGCCCCCCATCAAGGTTGGCCTGATGCTGCCGGCCACCGGCACCTTTGCCGCCCTGGGCACCGCCATCGAAAACGGCTTCAAGCAGTACGTGGCCGAGCAGGGCGGCAAGCTGTCGGGCCGCGAGATCCAGTACTTCAAGGTCGACGACGAGAGCGACCCGGCCAAGGCCACCGACAACGTCAACAAGCTCATCAAGCGCGACAACGTCGACGTGATCGTCGGCACCGTGCACTCGGGTGTGGCCCTGGCCATGGCGCGTGCCGCCAAGGAAAGCAACACCATGCTGATCGTGCCCAATGCGGGCGCCGATGCCATCACCGGCCCGCTGTGCGCGCCCAACATCATCCGCTCCAGCTTCAGCAACTGGCAGCCGGGTTTTGCCACCGGCGTGCTGGCCGCGCAGAAGGGCTACAAGCGCGCGATGACCATCACCTGGAACTACGCCGCCGGCAACGAAACCGTCAAGGGCTTCACCGAAGCCTTCGAAAAGGGCGGCGGCAAGGTGCTGAAAGAACTCACGCTGCCCTTCCCCAACGTCGAATTCCAGGCGCTGCTGACCGAAATCGCCTCGCAGAAGCCCGACGTGGTGTTTGCGTTCTTCGCCGGTGGGGGTGCCGTGAAGTTTGTGAAGGACTACGACGCTGCCGGCCTGCGCCGCACCATCCCGCTGGTGGGCTCAGGCTTCCTGACCGACGGCACCTTGGCCGCCCAGGGCGCCTCGGCCCAGGGCCTGCTGACCACGCTGCACTATGCCGATGGCCTGGACACCCCACGCGACACGGCCTTCCGCACGCGCTACGCCACCACCTACAAGCTGCAGCCCGACGTCTATGCCGTGCAAGGCTACGACGCCGCGCAGATCCTGGCCTCCGGCCTGGCCGCCGTGAAAGGTGACTTCAAGCAGCGCGATGCCATGGTGGCCGCCATGCGCAAGGTGAACGTCGACAGCCCGCGCGGCAAGTTCACGCTCAGCGCCGCGCACAACCCGGTGCAGGACTTCTACGTGCGTGAAGTCAAGGGTGAACAGAACCTGCGCACCGGCGTGGCCGTGAAGGTGCTGCCCGACCCAGCCCGCGGCTGCAAGATGTAACGCCTGACCTCAACAGCAGCACCGCACCGTGGACCTCGCCACCTTTCTCATCCAGTGCCTGAACGCGCTGCAGTACGGGCTGCTGCTGTTCCTGGTGGCCAGTGGGCTGACGCTGATCTTCGGGATCATGGGCGTCATCAACCTGGCCCACGGCAGCTTCTACATGATCGGCGCCTACATGGCCTTTGCGCTGGCGCCGGTGGTGGCGGCCACGCTGGGCGGCGGCTTCTTTGCCACGCTGCTGGTGGGGCTGGTGCTGGCCGTGCTGCTGGGCTATGTGCTGGAGTGGGCGTTCTACAGCTACCTGTACGAACGCGAACACCTGCAGCAGGTGCTGATGACCTACGGGCTGATCCTGGTGTTCGAGGAGCTGCGAAGCCTGATCGTGGGTGACGATGTCCACGGCGTGAAGGCGCCCGAGATCCTCTCGGGCAGCATCGCGCTGGGCGAGGTGATGACCTACCCCATCTACCGGCTGTTCATCAGCGCGGTGTGTGTGGTGCTGGCCCTGGGCATGTGGTGGGTCTTCACCCGCACTCGGCTGGGCATGATGATCCGCGCCGGCGCCACCAACCGCGAGATGGTGCAGTCGCTGGGCATCGACATCCAGTTTCTGTACCGCGTGGTGTTTGCGGCGGGTGTGGCCATCGCGGTGCTGGCTGGCATGGTGGCCGCGCCGGTCTCCAGCGTGTACCCGAACATGGGCAGCAGCGTGCTGATCATCTGCTTTGTGGTGGTGGTCATCGGCGGCATCGGCTCCATCCGCGGGGCGCTGCTGGCCGCGCTGCTGATCGGCTTTGTCGACACCTTCGGCAAGGTGGTGTTTCCGCAGGCCGCCGGTGTGCTGGTCTACCTGCTGATGGCACTCATTCTTCTGTGGAAGCCCGACGGCTTGTTCAAGGCCTGATGATGCAGACGCCAACCCACTTCACCGGCTTGCTCAGCCCGCAGGACAAGGGCCGCGCACTGTTTGTGGCCTGTGCCTTTGCGGCACTGGCCCTGTACCCCCTGATGGCCGGCAAGTTCGGCATCGACCTGGTCAGCAAGATCATGATCTATGCGCTGTTTGCGCTGAGCCTGGAACTGCTGGTGGGGGCCACCGGCCTGGTGTGTTTTGGCCATGCGGCGCTGTTTGGCATCGGCGCCTACGCGGCCGTGAAACTGTCGCCGGAGTACGAACCTGCGGCCCTGGTGTGGCTGCTGCCGGCCAGCGTGGGCATGGCGGCGCTGTACGCGCTGTTCATGGGCGCGCTCTCGCTGCGCACCAAGGGTGTCTACTTCATCATGGTCACGCTGGCCTTTGCGCAGATGGCCTACTACGTGGTGCATGACACCCCGCTGGGCGGCGGCACCGACGGCATCTACCTGAACGCCAAACCCTCGGTGAGCCTGGGCGGCCAGTCCCTGCTGGACCTGGACAACCCGCACACCTTCTACTACCTCACGCTGGCGTTCCTGGTGGCGGTGTTTGTCTTCCTGGCCGTGCTGCTGCGCAGCCGCTTCGGGCGTGCGCTGGCGGGCATCAAGGCCAATGAACAGCGCATGCGCGCCACCGGCTTTGCCACCTACCCCTACAAGCTGGCCGCCTTTGTGGTCTCCGGCGGGCTGGCCGGGCTGGCCGGCTGCCTGTTTGCCGTGAAGGACGGCTACGTGAACCCGGAACTGCTGAGCTGGCACCTCAGCGGCGCGGTGCTGATCATGATCATCCTGGGCGGCATCGGCCACCTGCGCGGGGCATTGATCGGCGCCTTTGCCTTTGTGCTGCTGCAGGAACTGTTCAAGTCAGAGGCCATCTGGGGCGGCTTTGCCAAGCACTGGCACCTGGGGCTGGGCCTGACCATCATCGCCTGCGTGGCGGCGCTGCCACACGGGCTGGTAGGGCTGCCCGCGTTATGGCGGGCGCGGCTGCTGGGGCGCAGCGGCACGCCTGGCGCGCCAGCACGGGGGCCCGCCCCATGAGCACCGCCGACACCCTGCTGCGCGGCACCGACATCACCCGCCGCTGGGGCGGCCTGGTGGCGGTCGACAAGGTCTCCATCGACCTGCGGCGCGGCGAAGTGCACGCGGTCATCGGCACCAACGGCGCAGGCAAGAGCACGCTGATCAACATCCTGTCGGGCGAGCTGCCGCCGTCGGCCGGCCGCGTGGAGCTGCTGGGGCAGGACGTCACCGCCTGGAGCCAGCCCCGGCGCGCGCTGGCCGGGCTAGGGCGCAGCTACCAGCGCACCACCCTCTACCCGCATTTCAGCGTGCTGGAAAACTGCCGCCTGGCCGCCCAGAGCCGTCACCCCAGGCCCTGGCACTGGTGGCAGCCCGCGGCGCGCTGCACCGTCAGCAACGAGCGCGCGCTGGCCGCCGTGCAGCGCACCGGCCTGTTCGACGCGCTGGACCGCGAGGCGGGCACGCTGTCGCACGGGCAGAAGCGCCAGCTGGAGATTGCGATGTGCCTGGCCACCGAGCCGCAGGTGCTGCTGCTGGACGAACCGCTGGCCGGCATGGGTGCCGAAGAGACCGACCGCATGCTGGCCCTGCTGCAGGAACTCAAGGCTGGCCACGCCATCCTGCTGGTGGAGCACGACATGGACGCGGTGTTCCGCATCGCCGACCGCATCACGGTGATGGTCAATGGCGCGGTGATCGCCAGCGACACGCCGCAGGCCGTGCGCGCCAGCCCCGAGGTGCAGGCCGCCTACCTGGGAGGCCACGGATGAGCGCGCCGTGCCGTTCCCCAGCGCCCCGCCCGGCGCGCACCGCGCGGAGGGTAGACCTGTGAGCGTTCTGCTGGAAGCGTCCGACATCCACGCCTGGTATGGCTCGAGCCATGTGCTGCATGGCGTCAGTTTCAGCATCCACCGCGGCGAGACCGTGGGCCTGCTGGGCCGCAATGGCATGGGCAAGAGCACCCTCATCCGCACGCTGCTGGGCCATGTGCCGCAGCGCGAGGGCCGGGTGCAGTGCTTTGGCGAAGACTGCTCCAGGGCCAAGCCACACGAAGTGGCGCGGTTGGGCGTCGGCTATGTGCCCGAGGGGCGCGGGGTGTTCCCCAACCTGAACGTGCGCGAAAACCTGGTGATGGCCGCACGCAGCGGCCGCCACGGCCGCCACGACTGGACCTTCGACCGTGTCATGGCCACCTTCCCACGGCTGGCTGAACGGGTCAACAACATGGGCAACCAGTTGTCGGGCGGTGAACAGCAGATGCTGTCCATCGGCCGCGCGCTGATGACCAACCCCGAACTGCTGATCCTGGATGAAGCCACCGAAGGCCTGGCGCCGCTGATCGTGGCCGACATCTGGCGCGTGATCGGCGAGATCCGTGAAACCGGTATTGCCACGCTGATCGTCGACCGCGACTGGCACAAGGTGCTGTCCTTCAGCGACCGCGCCATCGTGCTGCAGAAGGGCCAGGTGGTGATGGGCGGCAACGCCGAGCGCATCGCCCAGGATCCGGCGCTGGCGGGCTATCTGGGCGTCTGAGGAAGGCCACATGCCGTCGCGAACCCACATCCACCGCGTCGACGTCCACTTTGGCGATTGCGACCCGGCCGGCATCGTCTTCTTCCCCAACTTCAGCAAGTGGATGGACCAATCTTCGCTGGCGTTTTTCATGGCCTGTGGTGTGCCGCCCTGGCGCGAACTGGCCTTGACGCGCGGCATCATCGGCACGCCGCTGCTGGAGATCCACACCCGATTCCTCAAGCCCGCCACCTATGGCGAGACGCTGGAGATCCACACCACCATCGAGCACTGGGAGCGCAAGACCTTCACCCACCGTCACCTCGTCAAGCGCGGCGACGAGCTGCTGTGTGAAGGCACCGAGGTGCGCGCCTTCGTGGTGAAGGACCCGGCCCAGGGCCACCGGATCAAGGCCATTGCCGTGCCCGAGGACATCCGGGCGCTCTGTGAAACCCCGTCAGCAGAGCCCACCCCATGAGCTTCCGCCTGTTTGGTGACCCGCATGCGCTGGCCCCGCGCCGCGCCGTGCGCGAAGACCGTCCCGATGGTTCCACGCTGCTGCGGCACCCGATGCCGCTGCAGCCCCACGCCCGCTGCATCGGCGACTGGCTGGAACACTGGGCGCTGCACACACCCGAAGCCCCTTGCCTGGCCGAACGCGCCGCGGGCGCGCCGGGCGGCTGGCGCCGCCTGAACTGGCGCGAGGTGCGCCAGGCGGTGGGCCGGCTGGCCCAGGGCCTGCTGGAGCGTGACCTGCCCGCCGGCCAGCCGGTGGTGGTGCTCAGCGACAACAGCATCGACCACGCGCTGCTGACCTTGGCCGTCATGCACATCGGGCGGACAGCCTGCACGGTGTCCAGCGCCTACAGCCGCCTCACGCGCGACTTCACCCGCGTCCATGGCATGCTGGACATGCTGCAGCCCTGCCTGATCTACGCCAGCGACGCCGCCGTCTACGGGGCTGCCGCGGCCGAATGGCCGGGCCAGGCCCTGCGGGTGTTTTCAGCCAATGCCGGCCAGGTGCCCGGGGCCATCGGGCTGGATGCACTTCAGCAGGCACCGGAAACCGAGGCGGT
>JAJTDE010000297.1 GCA_021298085.1 Rubrivivax sp. | reverse complement strand
GGCGCCATCCGCTGGACCGGGACCGCCTGGGGCGGCATCGACGTGCCCGACATCCGTCCCGACCTGGGGCCGGATTCGGGCGCCGGGCCGTTCATCATGCTGGCCGAGGGCGTCGGGCGGCTGTTCTCTCTGGGTGGTATGGCCGAAGGCCCGTTCCCCGAGCACTACGAGCCGTTCGAGTCGCCGCTGGGCTACAACCCGATGCACCCGAAGAACCCGAAGGCCACGTCGAATCCGGCGACCCGCGTGTTCAAGGGCGACATGGCGGCGTTCGGCAAGAAGGAGGAGTTCCCCTACGCCGCAACCACCTATCGCCTGACCGAGCACTTCCACTTCTGGACCAAGAACGCCTACTCCAGCGCCATCGTGCAGCCGGCGCCGTTCGTCGAGATCAGCGATGTCCTGGCCAAGGAGAAAGGCATCCGCAACGGCGACATGGTCAAGGTGCGCAGCAACCGCGGCGAAGTGAAGGCCAAGTGCGTCGTGACCAAGCGGATGGCCACGCTCAACTGCGACGGCAAGACGGTGCACACGGTGGGCATTCCGATCCACTGGGGCTTCGTGGGAGTCGCCAAGGACGGCTTCCTCGCCAACAACCTGACGCCCTACGTGGCCGATGCCAACTCGCAGACGCCGGAATACAAGGCGTTCCTGGTCAACATCGAGAAGGCCTGAGGAGACGCCGACATGACCATGCAATCTCTCTCCGTCGAGCGTCGGTCCGCCACGACCACCACGCCGCCCTCGGTGCGCATCGCATCGGAGCCCGTGGCCAAGCTGATCGATATCTCCAAGTGCATCGGCTGCAAGGCCTGCCAGGTCGCCTGCATGCAGTGGAACGACCTGCGCGACGAGGTGGGCACCACCACCGGCATCTACGACAACCCGGTCGATCTCACCGATCAGTCGTGGACGGTGATGCGCTTCGCCGAGTTCAAGAACCCGGATGGCAAGCTCGAGTGGCTGATCCGCAAGGACGGCTGCATGCACTGCGAGGACCCGGGCTGCCTGAAGGCCTGTCCGTCGCCCGGCGCCATCGTCAAGTACGGCAATGGCATCGTCGACTTCAACTCGGCCAACTGCATCGGCTGCGGCTACTGCGTGGCCGGCTGCCCGTTCAACATCCCGCGCATCAGCAAGAAGGACAACAAGGCCTACAAGTGCACGCTGTGCTCCGACCGGGTCGCCGTTGGCCTCGAGCCCGCTTGCGTCAAGACCTGTCCCACGGGTGCCATCCAGTTCGGCGCCAAGTCCGACATGGTCAAGCGCGGCGACAAGCGCGTGGGCGACCTGAAGGAGCGCGGCTACCAGCAGGCCGGGCTGTACAACCCGGCGGGTGTGGGCGGCACGCATGTGATGTACGTGCTGCAGCATGCCGACAAGCCCAGCCTGTACAACGACCTGCCGCTCGACCCCAAGATCAGCCCCTGGGTCAGTCTCTGGAAGGGTGTCACCAAGCCGCTGCTCTCAATCGGTATCGGTCTGGCCGTCCTGGGTGCCTTCTTCCACTACGTCACGCGTGGACCGAAGGAAGAGGAACCCGGCTCCCATTAGAAGAAAAGGGAAGGAACAGACATGAGCATCGTTATGAAAAGCGGCGAGGTGCCGCGCTACAACGCCAGTGAGCGCGTCATTCACTGGACAGTGGCGATCACCTTCATCCTGCTGGCGGCCTCCGGCCTGGCGTTCTTCCACCCGGCGTTCTGGTTCCTCACCAGCCTGCTGGGTGGGGGTACCTGGTCGCGCATCCTGCACCCGTTCCTCGGCATCCTGATGTTCGCCTTCTTCGCGGTCATGGCCGTGAAGTACTGGAAGGAAAACGTCATCAAGCCGTATGACCGGGAGTGGGGCAAGCGGCTGTCGGACGTCATCAACAACCGCGACGACAACTTGCCCGAGATCGACAAGTACAACATCGGGCAGAAGCAGTTGTTCTGGGTGATGGTGGTCACCATGGTGCTGCTGCTGGTCTCCGGCCTGGTGCTGTGGCGCGACACGGTGTTTGCCTTTCCGGTCCTCGTGGTGCGCATCTCGGCGGTGGTCCATGCCGCCGCGTCCTTCGTGCTGATCCTCGGCATCATCGTGCACATGTACTCGGCCATCTTCTGGGTCAAGGGCAGCCTGCGCGCGATGACCCGCGGCACCGTCACGCACGCCTGGGCCAGGCATCACCATCCGCTGTGGTACCGGCGGATCACCGGCAACAAGTAGCGGCGACCCGCGCGTTCAGCGCAGATCGGGCGGCGGGGCATGTCCCCGCCGTTTTCTTGTGCGGCACCCGCGCCGGGATGGGCCGGGTTGGGCTTGCCGCTCTGGTCTGCCCGCGTTAAGGTGGCCGTGAGAGTCCCGACGTTCTGTCTGCCCAACGGAGGCTGATGTGCGTGACCTGATGGTGGCCGGGGCTATGGCCACGGCATTTCTTGCAGGCTGCGCGAGCGACGAAGTCGTGCGCGCGCGGGTCGATGTCACCATCGGCCAGCAACTGATCGACCTGAAGAAGGCGCGTGACGCCGGTGCGCTGACCGCCGACGAATACGATCGCCAGCGCAGGCGGCTGATCGACTCGGTCCGCTAGGAGGCACGCCCATGACCCGTTTCGAGCATTGGCGCACCGCCGGTTTCGCCGTGGCCGCCTGCTTCGCGCTGGCCGCCTGCAGCAGCACGACCCACGTCAAGGTCGAGGAATCGACCCGCATCACCAAGGGCCAGGAGCTGACCGACCTGCTGAAGGCGCGCCAGGAGGGTGCGCTCAGCGAAAGCGAGTACCAGGATCTGCGCTCCCGCATCATGCGGCGCAGCCAGTAGCGGCGACTCTCGGCGGTGGCCCGAGGCGGCTTGCGCGTGGCACGGGCAAGGCGCCCGGCGCCTGTCGATCGACTGGATAGGGCAGCCGGTTGTTTCGCAGTCGGGTGTGTTACCCGTTCCGGGTAGCGACGAAACAGGCGCCGTAGCGGCACGCGCGCGGGCTTCCTTAGACTGTGCTGTGGGTGGCCGGGAAATGCGGGGAAGTGCGATCTTCCGCTGCCGCGCCTGGGTGAGAGCAGCC
>JAJTDE010000132.1 GCA_021298085.1 Rubrivivax sp. | reverse complement strand
TGCCGGCGCAGCAGCAGCGTGCCGAGATGAACGCCATGCTGGAGACGGCCGCCGCGCTGCGCCTGAACAGCCTGCTGCTGCAGGTCAGGCCCAGTGCCGATGCGCTGTACGTGCCGGGCCTGGAGCCCTGGACGGAATACCTCACCGGCACCCAGGGCGACGACCCGGGCTGGGACCCGCTGGCCGAATGGGTGGCCGGCGCGCACCGCCGCGGCATCGAGCTGCACGCCTGGCTCAACCCTTACCGCGCCAAGGCGGCCCCGGCCACGTCGCTGCCCTCGGCGCAGCACGTGAGCCAGCGGCGGCCTGATCTGGTGAAGACCTACGGCACCCTGCAGTGGATGGACCCGGGTGAGCCCGATGCCCAGGCCCAGACGCTGGCCGTCTGTGCCGATGTGCTGCGCCGCTACGACATCGATGGGCTGCACATCGACGACTACTTCTACCCCTACCCGGCCAAGGACGCCCAGGGCCAGGACATCGCCTTTCCCGATGAGCCGAGCTACCAGCGCCTGGGGCGCGGCCAGAACCTGGCGGACTGGCGGCGCAGCAACGTGGATGCGCTGGTGCAGCAGATGCAGCGGGTGGTCCGCGCCGAGCGCCCTTCGGCGGCCTTCACCATCAGCCCGTTCGGCCTGGGCAAGCCGTCCTTGCGCCCACCCGGCATCACCGGCTTCAGCCAGTTTGACCAGCTCTACGCCGACGTCGAGCGCTGGCAGGAACAGGGCTGGTGTGACGCGCTGGTGCCTCAGCTGTACTGGCCCATCGCCCAGGCGGCCCAGGCATTCCCGGTATTGTTGGACTACTGGCTGGCCCAGCCGCGCCGGCCAGGCCGGGGCATCTGGGCCGGCCTCTACACCAGCCGACTGGCCATGCGCGAGGGTGAGCGGGGCTGGGTGGCGCAGGAGATCCTGGACCAGATTGCCCAGGTGCGCCAGAGGGCTGATGCCTCAGGTCATGTGCACTTCAGCATGGTGGCCCTGCGGCAGAACCGTCTGGGGCTGGCCGACGCCCTGCGCGCGGGGCCATACGCCGAGGACGCGCTGCCACCGGCCATGCCTTGGCTGGATGCCCTGCCAGTGGCTGCGCCGCGGGTCTCGGCCTGGCGGCAGGGCGGCGACACACGCCTGGCGCTGACCCACTTTGACGCCCGGGCGACGCGGCACGCCCTGTGGGCGCTGCGCCAGGGCCGCTGGCGGTTTCAGGTGGTGCCCGCGGCGAACCCGGTGCTCACCCTGCCCGCCGGCACCGAGTTGGTGGTGGCCAGCAGCGTCACACGCACCGGCATGGAAAGCCTGCGCCGCGCCTGGGCCCTGGCGGACTGAGCCTGCTTGGCGCGCTGCGCCGTGCCGGGGGTGTCAGCGTGCGTGCCCTGGCCTCAGGCCACCCGCCCGAACCACCACACACTCAGGGCAGCGGCAATCGCCGCCCACAGCGCCCCCAACACCGCAAACAAGGCGCTGATCTCGGTTTCCTTGCGCTCCACCACCAGCTTGTTGGACAGCGACTCGTAGACCTTGATCAGGTCCTGGGCGGTGCCGGCGTAGAAGTACTGGCCCTGGGTCAGCAGCGACACGCCCTTGAGGGTCTCCTCGTCCAGCCGGACCCGCATGCTCCAGCCCTCGAAGCCGATGATCTCGCCGCTGGTGGTGCCCACCCCCACGGTGTAGACACGCACGCCGCGCTCCGAGGCCATCTTGGCGGCGTCCATCGGGTCAGGGCCGGTGGTGCGCTGCCCATCCGTCAACATGATGATGGCGGCGTTGTTGTAGCTGCCCGGTTCCACCGGCTTGAATTCCTTCTTCGGGGCATCACCCAGCATGCGCGGCATGGTGCGTTGGCCGGTGATCTGGCTGATCTCGATGCCGTCATCGGGGAACAGCGTCGCCAGCGACAGCACGATGCCGCTGCCGGTGGCCGTGCCCCGCTGCAGCTGGAAGCGGTCGATGGCCGCCAGCAGGTCATCTCGGCTCAGCGTGGGTGCCTGCACCACGGCGGCCGTGCCGGCAAAACTGACGATGCCCACCTTGACGTCACGGGGCAGGGCCTGGATGAAGGCCTTGGCGGCGTCCTGGCTGGCCTTCAGCCGGTTGGGCTTGACGTCCTCGGCGCGCATGCTGCCCGAGACATCCATCGCCAGCATGATGGTGCGCTGCGACAGCGGCATGGTGATGGTGGCCATCGGGCGGCTGGCGGCAAACAGGCCGCAGGTGATGGCCAGCAGCATCAGCGCCGGGGGCACGTGGCGACGCCAGCCCGGGCCCTTGCCCATGGCGGCCTGCGCCACGGCGATGCTGCCGACACGCAGTGTGTGTTTTCGCTTTCGCCGCAGCAGCCACACGTAGAGCAGCACCAGCAGCGGTACCAGCAGCAGCAGCCAAAGAAACTGGGGCCATTGAAAACTCATGCGATGGTTGCTCCATCAAGGGGCGGCTGCGGGTTCACGCAGCATCGCCGGAAAGCGGGCAGAGGTTCGCTGGCGCGCGCGTTGCCGGCGCAGCTGCACACAGCGCAGCAGGCTCTCCAGCAGGTCGTCGTCGGTGGCCAGCTCCAGGGTGTCGGCGCCGCTGCGCGCGAGCGCCTGCAGCAGCGTGGCTTCGCGCTCGGCGGCGATGCGCTCGTATCGCGTGCGAAAGGCCGTGTCGGTGGAATCGACAAACAGCTGCTCCCCGGTCTCGGCGTCTTCCAGGGTCACCAGGCCGACATCAGGCAGCGACATCTCCAACGGGTCAAACAGGCGCACCGCCATCACCTCGTGGCGCCGCGCCAGGCGCCCCAGGGCGTCTTCCCAGCCCGGGGCGCTGATGAAGTCAGAGACCACAAAGACCATGCTGCGGCGGCGAATGGCCCGCTCGGCCATGCCCAGCAGCTCGGCCAGGGCGGTGCCACTGCCGCGGCGCGAGGCCTGCGCCGGCCGGGTGCGCATCTGGGTGAGCAGCTGCAGCACATGCAGCCGGCTGCTGCCCGGTTGCAGCACGGTGTCCACCCGCTGGCCGTAGAGCATGGCGCCCACGCGGTTGCCATGGCGTGTGAGCACTCGGGCCAACGTGGCGACAAAGGCCGTGCTCACGGCCAGCTTGGTGACGTCGCGCGAACCAAAATCGACACTGCCGGACAAGTCCAGCAGAAACCATGCCGAGAGTTCGCGGTCTTCCGTGTACTGGCGCACATAGGGCACCTGCAGCCGGGCCGTGACGTTCCAGTCGATGTGACGCACGTCGTCGTGCAGCTGGTATTCGCGCAGGTCGGCCAGGTCAACACCGCCGCCGCGCCAAAGGCTGCGGTAGTCGCCCATCAGGGTGCCGTCCAGGCGGCGCAGTACCTGCCACTCCAGCCGGCGCAGCAGGGCGTCGCTGGTCTGCAGAATCTGCCCGGCGAGCGCGGTGTCAGCCACCGCGGGCTCCTGCCTCGGCACCGGGTTGCAGCGGCTTGTCGGGCGCCGCAATCGTGCCCATGATGGTCTGGATGATCTGGTCGGCCGTCTTGCCCTCGGCCAGGGCTTCGTAGCTCAGCACCAGGCGGTGGCGCATCACGTCAGGCACCAGCCCGCTGAGGTCTTCGGGCAGGGCGTAGCTGCGGCCGCGCATCAGCGCCAGGGCCCGGCCGGCCTCGATCAGGCTGATGGTGGCGCGCGGGCTGGCGCCGAAGGTGAGGTACTTGGCCAGCTCGGGCAGGCCGTAGGCGGCTGGGTTGCGGGTGGCGCTCACCAGCTTGACGGCATAGCCGATCAGCGAAGGGTCGACATAGACCTCGTGGCACTGGCGCTGCAGCTGCTGCAGAGAGTGGGTGTCGGCCACGGCGTTGAGGTCCACCGCCGGGCCAGTCACCCGCTCGGCAATCACAAACTCTTCCTCTTCGCTGGGGTAGTCCACCAGCACCTTCATCATGAAGCGGTCCACCTGCGCCTCGGGCAGCGGGTAGGTGCCTTCGGTCTCGATGGGGTTCTGCGTGGCCATCACCACAAAGGGCTCGGGCACCTTGTGCGTCTCGCCGGCGATCGTCACCTGGCGTTCCTGCATCACCTCCAGCAGCGCGCTCTGGACCTTGGCCGGCGCGCGGTTGATCTCGTCGGCCAGCAGCAGGTTGGCGAATACCGGTCCCAGCGAGGTGCCGAACTCGCCGGTCTTGGGGTGGTAGATGCGGGTGCCGATGAGGTCGGCCGGCACCAGGTCAGGGGTGAACTGGATGCGCTTGAAGCTGCCCTTGACCACCCGCGCCAGCGTCTTCACCGTCAGTGTCTTGGCCAGGCCGGGTACCCCCTCCACCAGCAGGTGGCCCTGCGCCAGCATGGCGATCATCACGCGTTCCAGGAACTTGTCCTGGCCGACCACCACACGCTTGACTTCAAAGAGGACCCGCTCCATCAGGGGTGCGGTCGAGGTGGGGTCGGTCATGGATGCGGTCCTGTGGTTGATGAAGGTCGGGAGTTGGGCGTCGGGCACGGGTCCAGGCCTGCTGCGGCCTCAGAAAGGTGGCATGCCGGCCGCTGATGCGGCGTTTTCAATGGGCACCGCAAAGCCGATGCCAATGAAGGTGCGCTGCTCAGACGGGTTGAGGATGGCCGTGACGATGCCCACGACCTGCCCGTCCATGGTCACCAGCGGGCCGCCACTGTTGCCCGGGTTGGCCGCGGCGTCGAACTGGATCAGGTTGGACAGGGTCTTGTCGCCTTCCGGGTTTCTGAACTCTCGCTTGAGCCCTGACACCACGCCGCCGCTGACGCTCGGGCCGATGCCAAACGGGTGGCCGATGGCCACGACCTGGTCGCCCGGCCGCAGGTCGCTGGTGGAGCGCATGGTGGCGGCCTGCAGGTCGTCGGGCAGGCTCAGCGCCTTCAGCACGGCCAGGTCGTTTTCCGGCTGCACATTGACGACCACGGCCTCCGATTCATGGCCGTTGGCAAAGCGCACACGTACCTTGCGCATGCCCTGGACGACGTGCAGGTTGGTGAGGATGGTGCCGTTGTCGATGATGACGACACCGGTGCCCAGGCTGCGCGACATGGCCCGCTCTTCGGCCTTGCCCTTGCCATCGTCCTTCTCGTCGTTGGTGCCCACCACCCGCACGACCGACGGCCATACGGCTTCGGCGGCCTTGCTGTAGGGGGAGGGCAGGGGTTCTTTCTCCAGCGTCTCGCGGACGGCGGCGTCGATGTGCTCCTGCGTGATGATGCGCGCGCCGGGCCGCAGCGCCAGCACGCTCATCATCACGGCGATGGCCAGCAGCGCGCCGGCCAGGCCCCACAGCGGGGCGGGGTGGCGTGCGAGGCTGGCGCGGATGCGACGCAACCGTGCCTGAGCACCGCTGCCGCCAGGCGCTGCAACGCCAGGGCCGCTGGCCGGGGCGGCACCGTCCGAGGCGGCGTGGCTGACGGGTTCGTTCCCTGTGGCGGCGGTTCCCGCGCCATTGGCCTGCTGCAGCGCCGCCGCGCGCAGGCTGGCCGTGGTCATGGCGGGACGGCGAGAACGGCTGTACAGCGGAGGACGGTTCATCACGGCTCTCTGGCAAACGCCGGGACGCCCAAGGCTCGTTCCCGCGTGAAGGATGTCAGGGGCGGGCAGCGGGGCTCGGCAGCAGGTGACGGAACAGGCCCGACACGCATTGACGGTAGCACGCTTGCCGTTCCAGTGCATCATCTAAGCCCTGATGACAACCGTTCTTCCGGCCCCGGTGTGGATCGACACGCACTGCCACCTGGACGCACCCGAATTTGACGCCGACCGGCCCTCGGTGGTGCAGCGGGCCCGCGACGCGCAGGTCGGCCTGATGGTGCTGCCCGCCGTGGCGGCGGCCCACTTTGTCCGCGTCCGCGCGATGGCCCATGCCTGGGGTGTGGCCTATGCGCTGGGCATCCATCCCTTGTACGTGGACCAGGCCCAGGACGAGGATCTGGAACGCCTGGCGCAGGCGCTGGATGACGCACAGGACGACCCTCGCCTGGTGGCCGTGGGCGAGATCGGCCTGGACCACTTCGTTCCCGGCCTCGACATCGCGCGCCAAGAGCGCTTCTACCGCGCCCAGCTGCAGCTCGCGCGGCGCGCCGGGCTGCCCGTCATCCTGCACGTGCGGCGCTCCGCGGACGCCTTGCTGGCCGGCCTGCGCCGCACCGAGGTGCCCGGCGGCATCGCCCATGCCTTCAACGGCAGCCACGTCCAGGCCATGGCCTTTGTCGACCGAGGCTTCCGCCTGGGCTTTGGCGGCGCGATGACCCACGAACGGTCGCTGCAGATCCGGCGGCTGGCTGCCGAACTGCCTGCCAGCGCGCTGGTGCTGGAGACCGATTCGCCCGACATCCCTCCGCACTGGCTCTACCGCACCGCCCAACAGCGCGCGCAGGAGGGCCTGGGCCAAGGGCGCAACGAACCGGCCGAGTTGCCGCGCATCGCCCAGACCCTGGCGCAGCTGCGCGGCTGGACGCTGGAGCAGACGGCCGCCAGCACCACGCAGCAGGCCCTGCTGGCACTGCCCCGGCTGGGCGCGTTGATACTGCCCCGGCTGAGCGCGCTGGTGCCGCCTTGATGTCGCCCAGCGTGGACAAACGCCTGCGCGGCCTTCCGCCACTGGTGGCGCCTGGGGCACGCCTGCTGGTGCTGGGCAGCTTCCCGAGCGTGGCGTCCTTGCAGGCGCAGCGCTACTACGCGCACCCGCGCAATCAGTTCTGGCCCATCGTTGCGGCGGTGCTCGGCTGGCCCAAGCTGAACACGATGGCGTACGGCCAACGGGTGCAGGCGGCCCAAGCGGCCGGGCTGGCGGTGTGGGATGTCTACGCGGGCTGCGAGCGCGAAGGCAGCCTGGACAGCGCCATCCGCGCCGCTGAACCCAATGACCTGGCGGCACTGGTGGCCCAGCTGCCCAGCCTGCGCGGCATTGCCCACAACGGTGGCGAGTCTGCGCGCGCCATGCGCCTGACCGCCCAGCTGGGCCTCCCGGTGTGGCGCCTGCCCTCGACCAGCCCGGCCAACGCCAGCTGGAGCCTTGAGCGCAAGCGCCAGGCCTGGCAGGCCGTGTTTGAAGCCTGCGGCCTGGTGCGTGGCGACGGTGGCCCCGCCGACCCCGAGAATCGCGGGTGTGAAAACCACCCGTCTGCCCCACGCCACGCTGTCTGAACACGACGGCGTGCGCTACCTGCACCTGGACACCCCATGGGTTCAGGGCGCGATGCGCCTGGCGCGCCCGAACACGATCGAGCTGGAGTACGTGCAGCGGATGCTCACGTCGCTCCTGTGGCGCCCCACAGAAGCCCTGTCAGATGGTCACGCCCTTCAGCTGGGCCTGGGGGCGGGCAGCATCACGCGGTTTGCGCTGAACGGTCTTCGCATGCCCACGACCGTGGTCGAGCTCAACCCGGAGGTGGTCGCGGCCTGCCATGCCTGGTTCAGGCTGCCCCGCGATTCGGACCTGCTGGACATTCAGCTGGCCGATGCCGGGGCCTGGGTGGCGGGCCCTGCCGGGCGCACCTTGCACGGAGAAGTCACGTTGCTGCACGTGGACCTCTACGACCACGAGGCGGCGGCGCCGGTGCTGGACGACGAAGGCTTCTATGCGGCCTGCCAGAAGCTGCTGGCTCCCGGCGGCCTGATGGCCGTCAACCTGTTTGGCCGCGACCACCGCTTCGAGCAAAGCCTGGCCCGGGTGGCTGCGGCCTTTGGCAGCGACCAGGTCTGGCACATCCGCCCGACGCGGGAAGGCAATACGGTGGTGGTGGCCGGCCGGGATGTGGTGGTGCCGGGGCGCGAAGCCCTGAAAAGCCGGGCATTGGCCCTGGAGCACCGCTTCTTGAAGCAGGGGCTTCGCGCCACACAATGGCTGCACATGGTTCGCCCCTATCAACCCCCCACGCTGCCCGCCGGATGAACGCGCCCGATGCGCTCAAGGCCCTGCGTCAGCCGGACCCCGAGCGCCCTGGCTCCGGTGCCGCCGCGCAGGCCTCGGTGCCACCCGTGCCCAGCACACGCCTGAGGCCGCAGGGCCGTCTGCAGTGGCGCCTGCTGCTGCGCTGGCTGGTGGAAGACGGGCTGCTCAAGGCCACGGATGCCACCCGCGTGCTCAAGCGCTTCGAGGCGGGTGACTCCTCGCAGCACCCTCTGCTGCGGCTGGGCGGCGCTGGTCTGGACATCCAGGGGCGTCGTTGGGACGCCGAACAGCTCACCGAGTGGCTCGCGCTGCGCTTTGGCCTGCCGTACCTGCGCATCGACCCGCTGAAGGTGGATGTCGGGCGGATCTCCGAGGCCATGAGCCTGCAATACGCGGAGCGTCGGCACGCCCTGCCGGTGCAGTTCACGCCTGAGCTGATCACCATTGCCACCGCCGAGCCCTTCGATGCCGACTGGGTGACGGAAATTGAGTCACACACCCGCCGCAGCGTGCGGCTGGCGCTGGCCAACCCGGCCGATATCCGCCGCTATGCCGCCGAGTTCTACGCCATCTCGCGCAGCGTGCGCGCCGCGCAGAAGACGGGCGAGACCTCGCTCACCGTCAATTTTGAGCAACTGGTGGAGCTCGGGCGCAACAAGGGCACGCTCGACGCCAACGACCAGGGTGTTGTGCAGGTGGTTGACTGGCTGTGGCAGTACGCCTTTGACCAACGCGCCAGCGACATCCACCTCGAGCCACGCCGCGAGCTGGGCGTGATCCGCTTTCGCATCGACGGTGTGCTGCACAACGTCTACCAGCTCCCGCTGGGCGTGCTGAACGCCATGATCGCGCGCATCAAGCTGCTGGGCCGCATGGACGTGGTCGAGCGCAGACGCCCGCTGGACGGCCGCATCAAGACACGACGGCCCGACGCGCCCGATGGCGACACCAGCGCCGAAGTCGAGATGCGGCTGTCGACGTTGCCCACGGCCTTTGGCGAGAAGATGGTCATGCGCATCTTCTCGCCCGACAACGCCGGCAAGAGCCTGGAGGCGCTGGGTTTCAGTGCCACCGATGCCGAGCGCTGGCAGCGCCTGATTCACCGGCCGCACGGCATCATCCTCGTCACCGGCCCCACGGGCAGTGGCAAGACCACGACGCTTTACGCCACCCTCAAGAGCCTGGCCAGCGACGCCGTCAACATCTGCACCCTGGAAGACCCGATCGAGATGATCGAGCCGGCCTTCAACCAGACCCAGGTGCAGCCGGCGGTGGAGCTGGGCTTTGCGGAAGGCCTGAGGGCCCTGATGCGCCAGGACCCGGATGTCCTGATGGTGGGCGAGATCCGAGACCTGGCCACCGCGGAAATGGCGGTCCAGGCCGCCCTCACCGGCCACCTGGTGTTCAGCACGCTGCACACCAACGATGCGGCCGGTGCCATCACCCGCCTGATCGACCTGGGCGTGCCGCCTTACCTGGTGTCGGCCACGCTGGTGGGTGTGCTGGCGCAGCGGCTGGTGCGCACCCTGTGCCCGGCCTGCGCTGAGCCGGATGACAGCCTGAACCGCGCGGCACTCGAATCCTTCATCAGCCCCTGGCGTGTCACCGGCGCGCTCAAGGCGCACCGGGCGGTGGGCTGCCTGGAGTGCCGGCACACCGGCTACCGTGGCCGGGCCGGGCTGTATGAGCTGATCGCCTTCAACGAAGGCCTGCGCGGCTGTGTGCACCCCAGCCTGGACATCAAGGCCCTGCGTGCCAAGGCCGCCCGCGAGGGCACACACGCCCTGCGCCTGAGTGGTGTGATGGCGGTGGCCGAAGGGCTGACCACGCTGGACGAAGTGCTGCGTTGCACACCGGCGCTGGAATAGCCGTGTTGCCCAGCAAAGGTCTTCCTGAGGTCGTGGTGCCCTCGGGATGGGTGCCTGCGCCTGCCTGCCCGCAGCATTTCCTTACGTGGAAACCACACAGGGTGATCCCATGACCCGTTCCTAGAATCCGCCGACGCTTTAGCCGGAGGAGACCGGGCCATGATGATCAAGCACCAGAAAGATTTCTGGGCGGGTGTGATGTTCTTAGTGCTGGGCGTGGGCTTTGCCTACGGCGCCACCAATTACAGCTTCGGCTCGTCTGCCCGTCCGGGCCCCGCCTACTTTCCCTTCGGCCTGGGCATCCTGATGGCACTGCTTGGCGTCTTTGAGATCGTCAAGGCGTTGCTGTCCAAGCAAAAGGACGGCGACATCGGCCCTTGGCCGCTCAAGCAGATGGTCATCATCCTTTCGGGGGTCGTCCTGTTCGGCTTGCTCATCCCCAAGATGGGCCTGATCGTTGCGCTTCCCCTGCTGGTGCTGGTGGCCAGCATCCCCAGCGGAGAGTTCAGGATCAAGGAAGTGTTCATCACCTGCGTGGTGCTTACGATGTTTTCCTGGCTCGTGTTTGTCAAGGGCCTTGGCCTGACGATCCCGATGTTGCCCACCTTCCTCGGCTGAGCAGGAGAACACCTTGCAAGAACTCCTGAACAACTTGGCCCTGGGCTTTGGCGTTGCGCTCTCGCTGCAGAACATCCTCTACGCCCTGGGTGGTGCGCTGCTGGGCACATTGATCGGTGTGCTCCCGGGTCTTGGGCCGGTGGCCACCATCGCCATGCTGCTGCCCAGCATCTACGCGCTCGACGCCACGCCGGCGCTCATCATGTTGGCTGGTATCTATTACGGCGCGCAGTACGGTGGCTCCACCACCGCCATCCTGATCAACGTGCCGGGTGAATCGGCGTCGGTGGTCACGGCCATCGACGGCTACAAGATGGCCCGCAAGGGACGTGCCGGGGCGGCCTTGGCGGCTGCGGGCCTGGGTTCGTTTTTTGCCGGTTCGGTGGCCACGTTGATCGTCGCGGCCTTTGCGCCGCCGCTGACGGAACTGGCCTTCAAGTTTGGCCCGGCCGAGTACTTCGCGCTGATGGTGCTGGGCCTGATCGGCGCCGTGGTGCTGGCCTCCGGTTCGCTGACCAAGGCCATCGCGATGATCCTGG
>JAJTDE010000296.1 GCA_021298085.1 Rubrivivax sp. | reverse complement strand
CACCGATAAGGTGAACGGCTTTGACATCACGGCCCGCTACACCAACAACGTGGGCCCAGGCAAGCTCCGCCTGAACCTGACGCTGACCCGTTTCGAAGAACAGGCCAACAAGCTGTTTGCCGAAGACGAGCTGGACGATTTCAACGGCACCATCGGCAACCCGAAGTGGTCGGGCGGTCTGGAAATGCGCTACGACGTCAAGGAATGGCGTTTCTTCTACGGCCTGGACTGGGTCGGCAAAACGGATTCCTACGCCTACCTGGGCCAGGACCCCGCCACCAGCACCTACAAGCTGAATACGCCGGACTACTTCACGCACAGCGTGTCGGTGGGCTACAAGGCGGCCAAGTGGGAAGCCACCATCGGTGTGCGCAACCTGACGAACGAAGTGCCGCCGTCGATCTCGGCGCAGGCAGGTTACAACCGCGTGGGTAACGCACCGCTGTACAGCGGCTACGACTACACCGGCCGTCGCCTGTTTGTGAACTTCACGAAGTCGTTCTGATCAACGGCTGATCGTCGAGGCCTCTGCAGCCACGGTGCCGCAGAGGCCTTTTTTCATACGGAGATTTTTTGTGACCCTGCTTCAGTTTTCCTGGAAGGCACTGTCGCTTGGCCTGGCCACGTGCCTGAGCGTAGCCCCTGCGCTGGCCCAGCAAGCGGCGCGGCCCGCCACCGCTGTCCAGGTGCCCACCGAGGCTCAACTGGCGGCCTTCCCCAACATGACGGGCTTTCGCCTGTCTTCCGATGGCAAGCACATGCTGGCCATCGAGAGCAAGGGCGACCAGCGCACCATCGTGGTCTGGAAGACGGCAGCCCTGTCGGAGCGACCGACGGTGATCGGCTCCACCAGCATGCAGATCCAGTCGGCGTTTTTCCTGAAGAACGACGTACTCGGCGTATTCTTGTCGCAGCCCTATGACTCCCGCATCGGCGAGCGGGTCGTCAAGACCTTCATCAGCAAGATGATGGTGACTGACCTGGAGGGCAAGAAGTGGCGCGAGCCGCTCGAAACCTCCGACATGGGCCTGGGCGAGACGTCTCGGCGTGTGAAGGCGCTGGCGGTGCCGACGGTGCTGAGCACCATGCCAGGCGACCCTGACCATGTGATCATGGAAGGTGACTCTGTCGGCAGCGACCGCGACGTGTTCCGCTACAACGTTCGCACCGGTGTGGCCACGCGCATCCTGAGGCTGGGTGAAAAGGACTCCGGCGTCTTTGTGGACAGCCAGGGGCGTGTGAGGGCCAAGATCCGCGCTGACATCGACGCCAAGGGTGCGTTCATCGCCACCGAGATCCGCAACAACGCCAATTCAACCTGGGAGGAGCACTTCCGCTCCTACGTGAAAGACCGCGATGTGGTGCAGGCGGTGGGCCTGGGGCTCAACGACAACACGCTGATCCTGTCCAGCAATGTGGGCCGCGAAACCACGGCCCTCTACGAGTACGACCCAGCCCAGCGCAAGCAGGTCAGCACGGTGTTTGAGCACCGTTTCTTCGACGCCACCGGCGTTCGGCGTGTCGGGCGCTTTGACGGCGCAGCGGCCGGGCCGATTGACGGTTTCTACTTCGACGGCGTTTTCCAAGGCGAGGTGTACTACGACAACCCGCAGTTTGACGCCGTGGTCAAGGGCATGGCACGGGCCCTGGGCCTGACCGAGACCAACGTGACGCTGACCGAGGTCGCCTCCGGCAAACAGGCCGAGACCAAGATGCTCAACGGCGCCGCGGTGCGCATCCTGGACTACCGAGCCGGCGACGTACCGGTCTATCTGATTCAGGTGTCTGGGCTGGCCTACCCGACCGAGTTCTACCTGCTGCGCGGCCAGCAACTGACCTTGCTGTCGCGCGCGTACCCGCAGATTGACCGCCGTGCCCTGGGTTCTGCCAAGTTCGTGTACTACAAGTCGCGCGATGGCCTCAACATCCCGGGTTACCTGGTCACGCCCAACCCGCAGCTCTGCGGCCCAGGCCCCTATGCCGCGGTGGTGCACCCGCACGGTGGCCCATGGGCGCGGGACTCGATGGACTATGACGGCTCTGGCTGGGTGCCGATGATGGTGTCGCGCTGCCAGGTGGTGCTGATGCCGCAGTTCCGGGGCTCAGCAGGCTGGGGCCGTGCACTGTGGCTGGCGGGTGACGCCGAGTGGGGCCAGAAGATGCAGGATGACAAGGACGATGGCGCCAAGTGGCTCGTCAGCGAAAAGCTGGCTGACCCGAAACGCATTGCCATGTTCGGCTTCTCCTACGGCGGTTATTCGGCCATGGCAGCGGCGGTGCGCCCGAATGACCTCTACAAATGCGCCATTGCCGGTGCGGGGGTCTCCGACATCACCAAGATCGTGTCCGATTTCTACACCAACCCGTTCTTCCGGGAGAGCCAGGGACCCACCATCCGCGGCCTGAGCCCGGCGCTGCAGGCTGACAAGATCCAGATCCCCATCATGGTCTACCACGGTGAACGTGACCAGATCGTGCCGCTGGTGCAGTCGGAGATGTTTGTGGACAAGGCGCGTCAGTCCAGGCAGAAGGTGGACTACCACGTGCTGAAGGATTACGCGCACGGCCCGGCCTGGACGCGCGAGATCATGACGCGTCAGCTCAGCCTGATCAGCGACTACTTCAAGACCGGCTGCGGCGGCAGCGGGCTCTGAGCCGACTGTCGCTTTTTTGCACACCCCATGGGGTGTAACTCCTGGCCTCATGGGCAGCCACCACGGCGCCCATGGGGCCTTTTTCTTCGCCACTTGACACTGAATAAAGTGTTTTTAATCAAACACTTGGAGGTCTTTTGGTGCGCCACAGACTGCTCTCATCCAGGCGCCGTTGCCGCTGAGGTGTTTGGCCAGCCCAGCGGGTCATGGCTTTCCCGTCTTGGGGTAACGAAGTGCGTGTGTTGACATTCAGGTGATGTGCAGGTCCCCACCCGTGGTGGCCGGCCAAAACCTTTGTGTCCTCTTCACTGACTTCAGCACCTGGAGAACCCATGTTCAAGAAAACCCCCGTCGTCAGGGCTGCCATCGCCGCACTGGGTGGCGCCATGGCCCTGACTGCGCTG
>JAJTDE010000023.1 GCA_021298085.1 Rubrivivax sp. | reverse complement strand
TGGACAGCCAGCGCGGCTTTGCCGAACGCGCCGGCGGCTGGCAGAACGACTACATGGTCGACTTCAAGATGGCCTGGAACCGCTACTTCCGCGCACCGCGCAAGGGCTGACAGCCCTCCGTCAGGGCAGGGGGCGCCACACACCGTGGCCGCCCCTTTTTTTTGTGATGGCAACCCGGGCGATCGTCATGCCGGGAGGATGAGATGAAACGTTTGCTGATGGCGGTGGACCGCGCGTCAACGGCGCTGGGGCACCTGTTTGCCTGGCTGATCATCGTGCTGACGGCACTGATCGCCTGGGAGGTGTTCTCGCGCTATGTGCTGAACAACCCGCACGACTGGACCCTGGACGCCCAGATCATGCTGTACGGGACGCTGTTCATGATGGCTGGCGCCTACACACTCGCCAAGAATGGCCACGTCCGCGGTGACGTGCTCTACGGCTTCTTTGAGCCACGCACACAAGCTGCCCTGGACCTGGGTCTCTACATCCTGTTCTTCCTGCCGGGGATCGTGGCGCTGACCTGGGCTGGCTGGACATTTGGCAACGAGTCGCTGGCCATCCGCGAGAGTACGTTTTCGGCCACGCCCCTGCCGCTGTACCCGTTCAAGTTTGTGATTCCTGTGGCCGGCTTCATGCTGTTGATGCAGGGCCTGGTGGAAATCGTGCGCTGCATCCAGTGCCTGCAGACCGGCGAGTGGCCGTCACGCGAGGCCGACGTGGAAGAAGTTGACGTGGAAAAGCTCAAGGAGATGGTGCACGCCGAAGACGTGTCGAACATCGCAGCACCCAAGGCGGCGACGCCGGGAGCCGCATCATGAAGATCCGCAAGGAACTCTGGTTCGGTTTCAGTCTGAGTGGCCATCATGCTGGGCTTTCCCACGGCCTTCACGCTGATGGGCATGGGCATGATCTTCACCTGGCTGGCCTACGACAAGGACACCGGGAAGACGCTCACGCTGATGGTGCAGAGCGCGTTCAAGGTGATGAGCAACGATGTGCTCATCTCGATCCCGCTGTTTGTCTTCATGGGTTACCTGGTCGAGCGGGCCAACCTGATCGACAAGCTCTTCAGGAGCCTGCACCTGGCCATGGCGCGGGTGCCGGGCTCACTGGCCGTGGCCACCATCTTCACCTGCGCCGTGTTTGCCACGGCCACCGGCATCGTGGGTGCCGTGGTCACCCTGATGGGCCTGCTGGCACTGCCGCAGATGCTCAAGGGTGGCTACGACGTGCGGGTCTCGGCCGGCGCGATCACCGCGGGCGGTTGCCTGGGCATCCTGATCCCTCCCTCGGTGATGCTCATCGTCTATGGTGCGACGGCCGGGGTGTCGGTCGTGCAGCTCTACGCCGGTGCGTTCTTCCCGGGGCTGATGCTGGCCGGCCTGTACGTGGTGTATGTCGTTGTCCTGGCCAAGCTCAAGCCCAACCTGATGCCGCCCCTGACCGCCGAGCAGCGCTTTGTGCCATTGCCGCCGCTCACAGAGCGGTTGGCGGCAGCCAGCCCGCGGCTGGCCTTGCCGGGCCTGTTCAAGGGTGCGGCGGGCGTCCCGGGTTCGTACAGCCGGGGCCAGCTGGGCGTGGCACTGCTGCCGCTGCTGTTCTTCGCAGCGGTGGCACTGACCGCCTGGCACCTCAACACCCGGCCGGGTGAGGCCGCGTCGGCGCCGGCCGTTGCCGCCGGCACGCAGGGTGGCGGGCTGGCGGAACCAGCCGGCGGCGGCCTGGCCGAGCCACCGCCAGCGGGCGGCGGATTGCAGGAGCCTCCGGCCAGCGGTGGTGGGCTGCAGGAGCCACCCGCGGCCAGCACGGGCTTGCAGGAGCCGGCAACTTCCACCAGCAGCCTGAAAGAACCCGCTTCTGCCAGCACCGGCTTGCAAGAGCCCGCCGCGGCCACCGGGCTGCAGGAACCGGGTGCGTCGGCAGCTTCGGCTGCAGCGCCGGCCATGGGCTCGGGCGTGCAGGAACCGCCTGGCGCACTGGCCGAGCCGGGCGGCAGTGCCGCCCCCGCCAAGGTGGCCGCGGCCGAACGCCGTGCCCCTTCAACCGGCTACTGGATCGGCCTGGGCGTGGGTGCCTTGGCGATGGTGGGCTTCTACGCACTGCTCACCTGGCAGCGTCTGGAAGTCTTCAAGATGCTGCTGGGCAGCTTTGCTGGGCCTGGCCACACCGACCGAGGCGGCCGCCGTCGGTGCCTTTGGCGGCTACCTGCTGGCCTCCATCTACGCGGTGCTGTCCGGGCGAAACGGCGGGCCGGCGTCGGCCCGCAAGCGCATCTTCGGGCTGTGGCTGCTGATGTGGTCACCGGCACTGGCCGCGATCGTGTGGTTCATCCTGCACGATGAAGGCTTTGGTGCGCCGCCCGTGCCGCTGCTGCTTGGCACGGTGGGTGCGATCGGGGTGGCGGTGTGGGCCCTGGTGGCCTACCGGCAGGCCGGCCTGAAGACGGAGGTCAAGGAATCCGTGCTGCTGACGGCCAAGACCAGTGCGATGGTGTGCTGGCTGTTTGTGGGCTCGGCCATCTTCTCCGCCGCCTTTGCCCTGCTGGGTGGCCAGGAACTCGTCGAGAAGTGGGTCATGTCGATGAACCTGACCAAGACCGAGTTCCTGATCTTGAGCCAGGTGATCATCTTTGTACTGGGCTGGCCGCTGGAGTGGACGGAGATCATCGTGATCTTCATGCCCATCTTCATCCCGCTGCTGGACAACTTCGGCGTCGACCCGCTGTTCTTCGGGCTGCTGGTGGCCCTGAACCTGCAAACTGCGTTCCTCAGCCCGCCGGTGGCCATGGCGGCGTTTTACCTCAAGGGGGTGAGTCCGCCCCACGTGACCTTGAACCAGATATTTGCAGGCATGTTGCCCTTCATGGGCATACAGGTGATCGCCATCATCCTGCTCTATCAGTTCCCGGCCATTGGCCTGTGGTTGCCGGAAGTGCTTTACAAGTAACGCCACCCGGCGCGTAGGCGGCAAGAAGCCTCCGCGTGTCCGGGCCGGCACCGCCGAGGAATCGGCCAAAACCGCGTTCATCTCGCGATCGTCATCCGGCCAGCCGCCTAAGCTGGCCGGATGAATGATCCTTCGGCTCCCCGGGCGCTGCAGCACGAGCGGCTGCTGGGGCGCGACAACGCGCAGCAGTCGCTGCTGACGGTGCTGCTGGGCTTTGATGAAGACCAGGCGCCCGGTGCCCTGCTCGTGGGCGACCAGGGCACTGGCAAGACCGCACTGCTGCAGACGCTGGACACCAGCGCACCCGGCCTGCTGCATGTGCGTGCGCGCGTGGGCGACAGGCTGGTCCCGTATGCCTCGCTGGCACGGTGGTTGCGCCTGCTGCTGCAGCGCTCGGGTGTCGCGCTGACAGCAGATCAGCAGCGCGAGCTTGAACCGCTGCTGCCCGAGGCCGGCGGCGACCATGTCGGGCAAGGTGAAGGCCCGCCGTCCATCGACAGCGTTCACGCCCTGCTGGGCCAGTGTGCCCCGGAGATCCTGGGCTGGACTTGGGATGACCTGCACCTGTGTGACGATGCCAGCGCCGAGTGGCTGCTGCGCTTTGTCACCCAGGCTCCGCCCTCGGCGTTGCCGTGGGTGCTGAGCAGCCCCCCGCCGGATGCCGGTTCGGTGGTCGAAGCGCTGCTGGAGGCCGCCGCCGGCGTGCGGGCAGTGCGCTCGGTGCTGCTGGGCCCCCTGGGCGGCCCGTTGGTCAACGGCTGGCTGCGGCGCAGCCGGCTGATGGCGATCCCGGGGCATGAGGTGGCGACGGACCCCGTGCGTGCGCTGCAGCGGGTCATGCAGGCCACAGGCGGCTCACCGCTGCACCTGAAGCTGCTGCTGGACGACCCGGAACCTGCGCCCTGGCCGGACAGCCCCGACCCTCTGCCGGGTGTGGTGACGCTGATCGGGCAGCGGCTTCAGCGCGCCAGCCCCCAGGCACTGGCGGTGGCACGTGCCTGCGCCGTGGGTGGGCAGGATGCGTCCGATGCGGCGCTCAGAGACTTCCTGGGGCTGCGTCGCGATGAGCTGAGTGCGGCGCTGGGCGAACTGCGGCAACTGGATCTGTGGGGTCACGAGGATTTCAGCCACCCACGGGTGCGAGAAGCCGCCCGCGCAGCCACCCCCGAAGCCCTGGCGCGGCGCGCCCACGCCCACTTTGCCCAATGGCTGGAGAGCCATGGCGGGCACCCGGCACGCGCGGCGGCCCACTGGCAGGCCGCCGGTGATCCGGTCAAGGCCCTGCCCGGCCTGCGCGCGGCGGCCCGCCATGCGCAGCGGCTGCTGAGCCTGCCCGAACGCATGGCCTGCCTGGTGCGTGCCGCCAACATTGCCGAAGAGAACGGCCAGCTCGACCTCGCCTTCGACTGCTGCTGCGAAGCCTTCGAGGCGCACACGGAATCCGTGCGCCACACCGAAGGGGCGACGCTGCTGTCGCAGATGAAGCGCCTGGCCCGCAGCCCACGCCAGCAGGCTCGCGCCTTTACGCAGGCCGCCTGGCACGCGATGGTGCACGGCCATCTGGAGGCCGCCACCGAGACCGCCGAGCAAGCCCTGACACTGGCCGAGGCCCAGGGCGACGAGGACCTGGCTGCACCCGCCCGGCTTCACCTGGGCACGGCGCTGGGCGTGGCCGGGCAGCTCGACAGGGCCCGCGCGCTGCTGGACAGCGTCGAGGCCTGGGCGGCTCAGCATGTGCCGCCCGACGAACGGTCAAGCTACCACGGCAACCTGGCCGCTGTGCTCGACAACCTCGGCCAGCCAGACGCCGCCCGACGCCACCACCAGGCCGCGCTGGCACTGGCTGCCAAACACTCCAACGAGGCGCACCGCGCCACCCTGCTGGCCAACTATGCCGCCAGCCGCCTTGAGGCGGGTGACCCGATCGGCGCGCGTGAACTGGCCCAGAAGGCCCAGCACTGGGTGGAGAGACCCGCGCCAGAGGGTGCCACGGCCGGCTTCATCGCGGCCCTGATGGCACCCGCCGAGCGCACGCTGGGGCGCTACATCGCGGCCCTGGACTGGTGCGACCGCGCCGAACAGTTGCTGTCGGACCGCAACCCGACCCGCATGCCGGTGGCGCACCTGCAGCGCGCCCACATCTGGCTGGACCTCGGCCTGCACGAACGGGCTCTGCAGCTGCTCAGCGGGCCAGGAGCCCCGCTCGGGCGTCAGCTGCCGCCGCGGCACGCCGTCCGGTGGCTCCTGCTGCTGGCGCGTGCGCAGGTGAGGATGGGACACGACCCGGGTGACGCCCTGGCCGAAGCACGGCAGCGCCTGCCGGCCGAGGGCTGGCCAGAGCTGCCCTGGCTGCTGGACACGGAGTCGGCCCTGGTGCAGCCCGGGGCACGGGCTGCCGCGGCCCTGCGCGACATTGCGCAGGCCAGTGGACACGCTGGCCTGCCCGCCGTCGCACTCGGCGCGTGGCTGGCCTGCGCCCTGCTGGCCTCAGCTGGTGCCCGCGAACCGGAGTTGGCGCAGGAGGCCGCCGAGACCGCGCTGCAGATGATGGGCAGGGGGGTGGAGTCGCCCCATGTCGACCGCGCTTTGCGGTGGCTGGCGCCTGCCTGCGCGCTGGCGGCCTGCGGTGAGCCGCTGCGTGCGCACGGGCTGCTCCTGCGTGGCAAGCACTGGCTCTACAGCACCCTGGAGGAACAGGTGCCTCCGATGGCCCAGCAGAGCTTCGCGCAGCTGCACCCGCTCAACCTGTTGCTGGCCGAGATGACCGTGCCCGGGTACGACCACAGCCCCGCAAGGCGCCAACCTGCCTGAACCCTGCGCACCGGCCGGTCAGGCACACAATAGCGTGTGTCCGCACGTTTTCCGAACCCGCCGGCCAGTACCCAACCCGGCGCCGACATGAGGCCCATGACGGTGCTGCACCGGGTGTGCCTCATCGGGTTCGGCACCTTTGAGCGAAGCACTTTTGACCTCTTCTTCCGCATGGCCGAGCAGCGTGCGCGGCGTGACGGCAGCGGCCATCAGGGTGGGCCACGCGACCATGGCTACCTGCTGGTGACGCCCTCGCAGCACCCGGAGATCATCCTCATCAACGGCGACGTGCCCGACGCGGTGGGCGAGGCCTGGCGCTGGCCGGGGCGCTGCGTTTCGATCGGCGGCGTCCCCTTTGCCGGTGCAGTAGCCCACCTGCCGCGGCCCGTGCACATGCACACACTGTTCAAGGTGCTGGACCACCTGGTGCCGTCGGGCTCACGGCAGCACCCCGTGGCCAACGGCCCAAGCCAGGATCAGCTGCGCAAGGCCCGTGAGGCCGCCGTCAGGGCGGAAGCCGTGCCCAGCCGCCCCGCCTTCACCGACGCAGGCGAAGGCGAAGGCGCTGCCAGGACACCGTTGCTGGTGGTCGACGACAACGAGAATACGCTGCGTTCGATGGGCCGTTTCCTGCGCAGGCAAGGTCTGCAGGCCCACTTTGCCCGCAGCGGTGAAGAGGCTCTGTGGCGGGTCTCCCAGGGCAGCTACCGACTGGTGCTGCTCGATGCCCGCATGGGCGGCATCAGTGGCTGGGTTGCCTGCCGCCTGATCAAGACCCGCCCTTATCCTGCAGGCCAAGCCGCACCGCGGGTGGTGATGATGGCGCGGCCCGAAGGTCTGCTGGACGGGCTATGGGTACACCTGAGCCGCTGTGATGAGCGGCTGTACAAGCCGCTGGGCAAGACACAGGTGCTGGCTCAAGTCAAGCCGCTGCTGGCCGATATCCCCAAAGGCATGGCCCCTCTGGACGGCTACAGCCTGTCCCAACGCCAGGACTGATGCCCAGCCCATTGGCCCAACGACTGTCAACCTCACCATCCACCAGCGCCGCGGCGGACGCGGCCGACACCCCCATGAAGCAACCCATTGCCCTGACGCATCCCACCCCCTATGCCCTGGCCTGCGCCAGCGCCCTGCTGCTGCTCGCCGGTTCGGCCTTCGCCGGCCGGCCGCTGAATGTGGATGACGCCAGCGTCAACGACAAGGGCAAGGGCCATGTCGAAGCCTGGGTGACCCGCGGCGATGGTGTCAGTATCTACAGCGTGGCCCCCGCTTATGCGCCGATCGAAGGCCTCGAGATCGGTGGGCTGATCGCCCGCGAGAACGAGACCAAGCTCAACATCACGGGCCTGCAGGCCAAGTGGCGCATCACGCCCAGCCAGGACAAGGGCTGCAACGTCGGCGCCATCCTGGGCTTCAGCCGCGTCTCCGTGGCCGGCGCCAGCGCCAATGGCCAGGGCTTGACGGGGCTGTTCACCTGCAACGGCATCGGTGGTGGTAGCGCGCACCTCAACGTCGGCATGGACCGCGTCAGCGGGGGCGACACCACCAGCCGCTGGGGCCTGGCCTACGAGCGCAGCTTCGGGGGCATCACGCCGCACATCGAGTGGTACGGCAGCGAGGGCAGCAAGCCCACGGTGGGCATCGGCGTGCGCGGCATGGTCACCGACAGCCTGCAGCTGGACGGCAGCGTCGGGCGCGGTGATGGCCTGACGGTCTACACCCTGGGCGCCAAGCTGACGTTCTGAGGCCCGGGGCGCCACGCTCGTCGCCGCCGTCTGCAGGCTGTCAGCGCCAGCGCGCAGACCGTCGCTGACGGCGGGCGGCAGGCCCCGCGGCGCCCTACAGTGCGAGCCTTGCACAGGCCCGCACCATGTCCAGCCCATCCGCCCCCACTCCCCCCCCGCCGCCCTGGCGTGAACGGCTGGACCCACTCGTCCAGCGGTTCCTGCGCAGCTTCCACCGCTACGCCAGCTGGCTGGTCTCGATCAGCTGGCGGCGCTTTGTCTTCCTGGCGCTGGCGCTGATCATCCTGTCGGCCCTGGTGCAGTCGCTGCCGATCTTCCGCTACACCGTCACCGAATGGGTGGAAGAACCCGTCCAGGTGCCAGAGCTGCCTGACCTGCCGGAGCCGCCCGCACCACCGCCACCGGCCAAACCGGCCAGCCCCGCCAAGCAACCGTCGGCCGCCACGGCCGCCCCCGCCGGGCCCGAGACCGCATCAACGGCCGTACCGGTGCCGTTATCGCCAGCCTCCGGTGCGGCCAGCGCAGCACCCGCACCCCGCAACGCCGACAACCGCACCATCACGATCGAGCTGCCCAACAGCGCCACCCGCGAGATCGTGCAGGCGGCCATCGACGAGGCCCGCCGCGCCGCGCAAGACGCGGTGGAAGCCCACCGCGAGGCGCAACGCGCCGTGGAACAAGCCCAGCGCGAAGCCGACCTGGCCGCACGCGATGCCCAGACGGCGGCACGCGACGCCTTGCGGGAAGCGCGGCGCGCCCTGCGCGAGGCCGGCCTGAGCGGTGCCACACGCCGAGTCCAGAAGACACGCACGGTCCACTGGGGTGACTTCCTGACCGACCTGGCCCTCATCTGGGTGCTGGCCTCGGTGGTCATCAAGGCGACCTACAAAGGCCGCCTGCAGGCCGAGGTCAAGGCCGCCCAGGCCACCGAGACCGCCGAAGCCGAGTCGCTGAAGCGGCAGGTGGTGGAAGCCCGCATGGCGGCGATGCAGGCCCAGGTGGAACCGCACTTCCTGTTCAACACCCTGGCCAGCATCGACCACCTGATCGAGGTCGACCCGCCACGCGCCAGCCAGATGCAGAAAAACTTGATCGCGCTGCTGCGCGCCAGCATGCCCACGATGCGCGAGACGCAGGACAGTGCCGCGCCGCGCGACCTGCAGCGCGAGCTCGCCGTGATCCGCCCCTACCTGGAGATCCTGAAGGTGCGCATGGAAGAGCGCCTGGCCACCGAGATCGACGTGCCCGAGGGCCTGATGTCGGCGCAGTTCCCGCCGATGATGATCCAGACCCTGGTGGAAAACGCCATCAAGCATGGCCTGGAACCCAAGCCCGAAGGTGGCCGGCTGACACTGAAGGCCGAGATCGTGCACGGCAAACTCGCGGTCAGTGTGACCGACACCGGGCTGGGCTTCGGCCGTGCGCCCACGGCGGGAACCGGTGTCGGGCTGGCCAACATCCGCGAGCGGCTGCAGCTGATCTACGGCACCAAGGCCCTGCTGGCGGTGGCCGAGAACCCCGGGGGTGGCACGCGGGTCACCATCACCGTGCCCTACCGCTCGCTCGACAGCGACGCGCCCTGAACCGCCGCGGCAGGGCATTAGGATCGGGCACTGACCTGCGCCTTCAGACCCTTCACGACGATGAACACCGACAGCCTGTCGCCCCCGCCAAGCCAACCGCCCTCAGGGGCATCGTCCACGCGCATCACCGCGGTCTTGGCCGACGACGAACGCCTGATGCGCGACCAGCTTCGCGCGCGGCTGGCCGAGGTCTGGCCCGCGCTGGAGATCGTGGCCGAAGCCCGCAATGGCCTGGAGGCGGTGCAGCTGGTCGACGAACACCGGCCGCAGCTGGTCTTCCTGGACATCCGCATGCCCGGGCTCACCGGCGTCGAGGCGGCGCGCCAGATCCTGCAGATGGAGACCGGCCCCGACGAATGGCTGCCAGAGATCGTCTTCATCACCGCCTACGACCAGTACGCGGTGGAGGCCTTCGAACAGGGCGTGGCCGACTACGTGCTCAAGCCGGCCGAGGCGCAGCGGCTGCAGGTGACCACCGAGCGGGTGCGGCAGCGCCTGCAGGCCCGCGGCACCGCCCAGGAAACCGCCGGCCCTCCGGTGCAGCAGCTGCTGCACCAGCTGGCCGCTCAGCTCAACCCGAATGGGCCAGCGGCGCACCTGAAGTGGATCCAGGCCAGCGTCGGCCAGAGCATCCAGATGATTCCGGTGGACGAGGTGCTGTTTTTCATCAGCGATGAAAAGTACACCCGCGTGCAGACGGTGCAGCTCGAGGCGCTGATCCGCAAGCCCATCAAGGAGCTGGTGGACGAGCTGGACCCGCAGCTGTTCTGGCAGATCCACCGCTCCACGCTCGTCAATGTGAAGGCCATCGCGGGCGTGACCCGTGACTTCCGGGGCCGCCAGATCGTCAGTGTCAAGGGACACCGCGAACAGCTGGAAGTCAGCCGCAGCTACGCCGGGCTGTTCAAGGGCATGTGAGGCCGCCGGCCGGGCTCAGAGCACACCCAGCACACGCTGGCCGGCGTTCCAGTTCGACAGGTTGGGCAGCACGTCCAGCAGCTGGCTGTCCGACAGGCCCATCCAGCGGCCCAGGCTCGCCGCGAGATGGTCCACCGACGTGGTCGGCAGCCAGCGGCCCTGGCCGACATCGTCCAGCCCGTCGCTGGCGATGATGGGTGCCGTGCCGTGGTGGCGACCACCGCGCACCGCGCCGCCCATCACGAAGTGGGTACTGCCCCAACCGTGGTCGGAACCATCGGTATTGGCCGACAAGGTGCGGCCAAAGTCCGACGCGGTGAAGGTGGTGACCTGCGTCGACACCCGCATCTCGTCCAGCGCCGCCTGGAAGGCCGCCATCGCGGCGCCCACGCTGGACAGCAGCGCCGGGTGCGTGGTGGTGAGTGTGTCGTGGGTGTCGAAGCCACCGAGTGAGACAAAGAAGACCTGCCGCTTGGCCTGCAGCGCATCGGCGGACTTGATCATGCGCGCGACCATCGCCAGCTGCGCAGCCAGACCGTTGCCGCTGGGAAAGGGCGTGTTCAGGGGCGCCTCGCCGGCCAGTGCCGTGCTCAGCACGGTGTTGGCGCTGATGGAGCGCGCCGTCACGCGGGTGTACTCACTTTCCATCAGGTGCGTGCGCGGGGCCGTGATCAGGCTGCGCAGCGCATCGGACGCAGCCGCCGAGCCAAACAGCGGCGTGCGCAAGGCATTCAGCGCCACCGAACCACTGCTGAAGACCTGGTACTGCACCGCCGAGCGGCCCGACATGAACACGGCGTTGCCCGACACGTTCACACAGGTGAAGGTGCTCTGGCCGTTGCCCCCTTCGAACAGGTCGCCCATGCGGCCGCCCCAGCCCGAGGTGGCCCCTTCCGGCAGCGAGGCCTGCCAGATGGACTGCTGGTCATTGTGGGAAAACAGCTTGGGCGGCAAGGGCACCGAACGCGCGCTGTACTGCGCCTTGGTGGTGGGCTGCATCAGCGGGCCGATGTTGAGCACACTGGCCAGGCGGCCGGCTTGCCACAGGGGCAACAGCGGTGCCAGTTCGGGCGCCAACGCAAAGTCCACCGGCGTGCTGTTGCGGTCGAGCACGGGGGTGCTGGCGGTCAGTGCCGTGGCCGCCAGCGACGCCCGGCTGTAGGCCAGCGCAGGCCGCAGGGCCTGGTACTGGGCATGGGCCGCCGGGCTGTAGGGCACCAGGGTGTTGCCGTTGTCGTTGCCGCCGTAGAGGAAGACACAGACGATGGCCTTGTAGTCGGCCGCCGTGGCTGCCGCAGCCTCACCCAGCATCGCCAGGTTGAGCGCCCAAGGTGCGGCACTGCCAGCCACGCCGAGGGCCGAGGCCCGCTGCAGGAACGCGCGACGTGAGGCGCCATGGACAGGTCTGCGGGTCATGACCGAACTCCAGGGTCGAGGGTGAACATCGGGACAGCTCCCATCGGTGCGGTCAGGCCGCCCATCACTTCTGCACCAGGTATTCAGGGCAGGCCATGACCATCAGCAGGGCCGCCTGAACGCGGCTGGTGCGCTGGCTGTCGGTGCCTGTGGGCAGTGTCGCCACCGCGTCGCTGATGGTCTTGCGGGTGGCCGTACTGAGTTGGCCGGCGGCCAGCAGCAGGTCCAGTTCGGCGACCAGGGCCACCGGGTCATCGGCCAGGGGCAGAAGTGGCGCGTAGTCCGCCCGCACATCGCCTCGGCCATTGGTGATGACGCTCTGCATGAAGTTCAGGTAGCCCACCACCGAGCTTTCGTGGGTGATCTGAAACTCGGGTGCCACCAGCCCGGCGCTGCCGATGGCGCTGTTGGGCGGCACATAACCCGGCCTGAAGAAGTTGAAGACCGAAGGGCTGCGCAGCGGGCTCTGCCCGAGGCGGGTGGCGGCGTCGCTGGTATTGCCAATGGCCCAGGCGTCGCTGGGGGACTGCGCGCCACAGGCGCGGGCCCAGCCGGTGAATCGCAGCAAGGGTTCGCGCAGCTTGCCAAACCCGGGCTGCGTGAGGCCGGCTGCGTCGCGCGCTTCGGCATCCAGCAGGATGGCGCGCAGCACCGCAGCAAGGTTGCCGCGCTGGCCGCTGCCGTCGTTGGCAAAGACCCGGGCCACGCGGCGCACATAGGCCGGGCTGGGATTGCTGGTGACCAGCCGCTGGATCAGCTGTCGGCTCCAGAAAGGCGCCACGTTGGGGTGCGCATAGAGGTGGTCCAGGGCCTGATTGAGCCCGGTCACGGCGTCGGTGCCGGCCGGGATGGTCAGGCCCATGAAGGTCTTGGCACCGGTCTCGTACCGCGAATCCACCTGCCGCATCGGCCGCCGGTAGTACTGCGGTGTCTGTGTGTCGCCGCCGGCCAAATCCATGTCCCATCCGGTGAACACACGCGCCAGGCCACTGATGTCAGCTTGCGTGTAGGTCTCCTGCGGTTGACCGTTGGTGAGCTTCAGCGTGCCGTCCTCGTTGAGCTCCTGCAGGCCGATCATGAACAGCTGCATCAACTCGCGGGCGTAGTTCTCGTCGGGCGATGAACCGTTGGTCGCATTGGCCTTGGCATTGCCGCGGAAGGTCAGGTAGTAGCCCATCGTCAGGTTGCGGCTGACGGCAGCCAGCAGCGTGCGCAGGTTGCCGAAGGCGTGCTCCTCCAGCGTGTCCAGCCACTGTGCGGCCGCAAACTGGCGCCAGGCGCCGTTCACCCCATCGATGCCCACGACGATGATCTCGGACAGCGCGAGCGTGACACGCTGGCGCAGGGTGTCTGAACCACCCCCGAGCTTGCGCCAGGCCACCGGGTCGAAGCCCGTCTGGTTGGTGCGGTTGTCGATGACGTCATAACCCTTGGCGATGAGCCAGTCCCAGCGGCTCTGTTCACGGGGCAGGGCCATCTGCTGGCTCAACCAGGCGTCGTAGCCCAGGCGCTTGACGTCGGCGATCAGGGCCTTGCTGGCCCCCATCGATGCCTGGCCGAGGAAGCGCGAGGCCTGGGCGTCGGTGGGGTTGGGGTCGGGGCTGACCGGTGGCGGCGCAGGTGCCGGTGCGGCCGCGTCACCGCCACCGCCACAGGCGGCCAGGGGCAGTGCCGACAGCACCGCCAAGCCGATGGGCGCCAGTGACTCGGTCTGCGCCTGGCTGGCGCGGGGGGTGGCAACGGTGCTCATGGTGTCCCTTCCAGCGGCACCACCCGACATCCGCCCGCACGGGCGGCCCAGGGGGCTTCAGGTGTTTCTGGCGGCATCGCTCAAGCGCACGCACGCCCAAGCGCCATCGGCAGCGGCCGGACCGCATTGAGGGTAGCCGCCGACGCCCAACGATGTCTTCGTGCACTGTGACACGGCCGCGACCGTCAGCGGCTGGGCGGGGGCTCAAGCCCCCTGGCAATCAGGGCCTGGGCCACCCAGTAGGTGCTCAAGATCCACAACGACGCCATGGGCAGCGGCGCTGCAAACTTGTTGGTGGCCAGCAGCGCGTCGGAGCAAACGAACAACGCGCCACCCAGCGCCAGCCCAGCACCTCGCGCAGCACCACGCTGCCACACCACCGCCGCCTGTGCCGCCATGGCCGCCAGGCAGACCACGTAGCCCGCCACCGGCGCACGCAAGCCAGCAGGCACACCTGGCCAGAGGCCCCACAGCACCGCACCCGCCACCAGCGCGTAGGCACCAAAGGGCCACCATGGCCGGGCCAGCGGGTGGCCGCGGGTGAAGCCCACCAGGTAACACAGATGGGCCAGCAGAAAGCTCACCAGCCCTGGCAAGAACCCTTGCTGAGGCCACAGCAGGGCCACATCACCCACCCAGGACAGGCACAGACCCGCCAGCACCCACCGTCGCACCTGGGGTGTTGATCGACCGCGTGGCCATGCGTAGGCGATCAGCGCCAGCGTGGCCAAGGGCTTGAAGACAAAGGCCAGCACGGGTTGGCCCAGGGCCCAGGGCGCCGCAGCGATGGCCAGCGCCCCGCTCAGCGCAGCCACCCACAAGGCGCGCTGGCCCTGGGCGGCGGACAGGCGGGCAGGCATCAGAGGCGTCACGGGGTGGGTCAGCGGTTGGCGTCAGCGGGTTTCAGGAGGCCTTGGCGGCCGCAGCAGCCTTGGCCGCGGTCTCGGACTGCTGGGCCTTGAGGGCCAGTTCTTCGCGCAAGCGCTTGAGCGCGTCGCGCGGGTTTTCGCGGACTACGCCCTCGTTGAGCTTCATTTCCGCGATGAACCGGCTGGGCACGCCGGCCACGGTTTCACGGCCCCTCTTTCGCCGACGCAAGGTGCTCACCGACAGTGTCTGGCGCGCGCGCGTGATGCCCACGTACATCAGCCGGCGTTCTTCCTCGAGCCGATCGGCCGTCATCTCTTCGTCAGGGCCCTTGAACGGCAGCAGGCCCTCGTTGATGCCGGCCAGCACCACGTGGGGCCACTCCAGGCCCTTGGCGGCGTGCAGCGTCGACAAGGTCACCGCGTCCTGATTGTCGTCGCGTTCAGCCAGGCTGATGATGACGCTGATGGTCTGCGCCACCTGCAGCACGCTCTGGCGTTCGCTCTCAAAGGTGCCGCCCTCCTGCGTGATCTCGCCGCCGCAGCGCCGTGCCATCCAGTCGATGAAGTCCAGCACGTTGGTCCAGCGCGATTGCGCGAGCTTCTCGCTCTCCTCGCTGTCAAACAGGTGCTGCTCGTACTGGATGTCCTTGAGCCAGCCCAGCAGCAGCGCCTTGGCGTCTTCCGAGCCCGTGGTGGTTCGCGCGCGGTGTTCCAGGTCGTTGACATAACGGCCGAACTCATGGAGCGAATCAATCGCCTTGGCGCCCAGCAGGCCGGGCAGGCTTTCGGCAAACAGCGCCTCGAACAGGCTGACCTTCCACTTCGACGCAAACTCGCCCAGACGCGTCAGGGTGGTGGTGCCGATGCCGCGCTTGGGCGTGGCAATGGCGCGCAGGAAGGCCGGGTCGTCGTCCTGGTTGACGAGCAGGCGAAGCCAGGCGCAGAGGTCCTTGATCTCGGCGCGGTCAAAGAAGCTCTGGCCGCCCGAGACCTTGTAGGGAATCTGCGCGGCGCGCAGCTTCTGCTCGAAGACACGCGCCTGGTGGTTGGCGCGGTAGAGGATGGCAAAGTCCTTGAAGGCCACCTGGGCCCCCCGGGCACGCAGCGCCTGGATGCGCGCCACGGCCCGTTCGGCCTCATGTTCCTCGCCGTCGCACTCCGTCAGCTGCACCGGTTCGCCGTCGCCGTACTCGCTCCAGAGCTTCTTCTGGAAGATCTTGGGGTTGGCGGCGATCACGTGGTTGGCCGCACGCAGGATGTTGCCGGTGGAGCGGTAGTTCTGCTCCAGCGGGATCACACGCAGGTTGGGGTAGTCCTGCGGCAGGCGCTTGAGGTTTTCGATGGTGGCGCCGCGCCAGCCATAGATGCTCTGGTCATCGTCGCCCACGGCCGTGAAACGCGCCCGATCAGGCCCACCCACCAGCAGCTTGAGCAGCTCGTACTGCACGGCGTTGGTGTCCTGGTATTCGTCCACCAGCACATGGCCAAACTGCCGCTGCCACTTGTCGCGGGTGGTCTCGTCGGTCTGCAGCAGCTTCAGCGGCAGGCCGATCAGGTCGTCGAAATCCACGGCCTGGAAGGCGGCCATGCGCTCCTCGTAGCGCTGGAAGATCTGCGCGGCCACGCGCTCGTCGTCGTTGGCCGCCGCTGCCCGTGCACCCTCGCTGTGCAGGCCCTGGTTCTTCCAGAGGCTGATCTGCCATTGCCAGCGCCGCGCCTGTGCAGCGTCGCTGGTGGCGCCGGCATCGCGCAGCACCCCCAGCACATCGTCGCTGTCGAGGATGGAGAAGTTGGTTTTCAGGTTCATGCGCTCGCCGTCTTCGCGCAGCAGGCGCACCCCCAGCGAGTGGAAAGTCGAGATGACCAGCTGCCCGGCCGCGCGCGAGCCGACACTGGCCTTGGCCCGTTCGCGCATCTCCTTGGCGGCCTTGTTGGTGAAGGTGATGGCGGCCACGCGGGCAGGCGGCAGGCCGCTGTCGAGCAGGCGCGACATCTTGTGGACGATGACACGTGTCTTGCCGGAGCCGGCGCCGGCCAGCACCAGGCACGGGCTGTTCAGGTGGTGCACAGCCTGCAGCTGGGCTGTGTTGAGCGTTTCTGACATGGGGCATTCGGCAAAAGCGGGCGATCATACGGAGCCTGTGAGCCGGCCCACCCCTCGGTGCACGGTCAGGCGTTCCCGCACGTAACGAGATTCACCCATGACTTCGGCGCAGATCATCGTCCTGGCCACCCCGGTCTTCTTGCTGCTCATCGCCGTGGAACTGGTGGTGGGCCTGCGTCGCGGCCGCAACACCTACCGCTGGAACGATGCGCTCAATTCCATCGGCCTGGGCGTGATGAGCCAGGTCACAGGGGTGTTCGGGCGCGTGCTGCGCATCGGCCTCTATGCGGCCGTGGCACAGCATGTGGCGCTGTGGCAGCTGGACGCGTCGCAGTGGTGGGTCTGGGTGCTGGGCCTGGTGGCCTACGACTTCTGTTACTACTGGCAACACCGGCTGGGGCACACCTGCGCCATCTTCTGGGCCGCCCACGCCGTGCACCACCAGAGCGAGGACTACAACCTGTCCACCGCGTTGCGGCAGACGTCTTCTGGCTTCCTGCTGGGCTGGATGTTCTACCTGCCGATGGCCGTGCTCGGTTTTCCGCCGCTGGTCTTCGGGGTGGTGGCGCTCATCGACCTGCTCTACCAGTACTGGGTGCACACCCAGCACATCGGAAAGCTGGGCTTGTTCGACCGCTGGTTCTGCAGCCCCAGCAACCACCGTGTGCACCACGCCGTGAATGAGCGCTGCCTGGACAAGAACTTCGGTGGCATCTGGGTGGTCTGGGACCGGCTCTTCGGCAGCTTTGTCGAGGAAGACCCCCGCGAGACGCTGGTGTACGGCACCCGGGCACCCTTGCGCAGCTGGAACCCGCTGTGGGCCAATGCCGAGGTCTACTGGGCGCTGCTGCAGGACAGCCTGCGCACCCGGCGCTGGTCCGACAAGCTGCGGGTGTGGTTCAAGCCGCCCGGCTGGCGGCCGGCCGATGTGGCCCAGGCGCACCCGCGACCCGCCTTCAGCCTGCAGCGGCAGGCCTATGACCCCCCGCTGAGCCCGGGTCGGCGCCGCCTGGCCGCCTCGCTGTTTGCGTTGCTGCTGGCCGCCACCGCAGCCTTCCTGTGGAACGCCCACCGGCTGGCGTGGGCCGAGCAGGCGCTGGCCGCGGCGCTGCTGGTGGTCGGGCTGATGGCCGTGGGCTGGCTGTGTGAACGCCGTCCAGCGGGCAGATCGACGGGCGCGGAACACGCCTGAAGGGCGGTGAGGGCGGCCGCGGGTGCGCCGCCCGCAGCCGTGCCTGCCCGCACCGATGTGCCGTCGGGCAGACCCTCCGTCAGGGCACCGCCGTCCACCGCCCACCCGCGCAGCAGCCGCTCCCAGCTTGCCGGCGGCGCGGGTGAACTGCAGTTCGCGGCGGATCAACTCGCTGAGCTGGGCGCTGCCACCGGGTGAGTTGACCCGCAGCAACACAGCCTTTACCCGTTCATCGTCGCGCGCACGGCGCAGCTGCTCGGGCAGCCGCTGCAGGTAGGCGTCGAGGTCGATCTGCCGGAAGCTCTTCAGGGCCTCGTCCTGCACGCCACGGTCCACCAGCAGCTTGCGCAACGCGTCAGGCGTCATCAGGCCATCCACCAGCTTGTGGTCGAGCCCCGCGGGCGGGGTCGCCGTCCAGGGCGGCCAGCCTGTCAGGAGGCTGTCGATCAGGCGGTCGAGGTGGCCGATGGGCCAGCGGCGGGCCTTCTCGACACCGGCCTGGTACTGTCGCCACAGGGCCTGTTGAAGGGCCGCATCGCCGGCCTGGGTCTGCGGCGATAGGACGTTAGCCACCCAGGGCTCGGCGGCGTTCTTGTCGTCGCCGGCCCGCACCAACTGCACCTGAACCCCCAGGCGGTCCAGCGCGTCGCGGTAGTAGTTGCGCCAGCGGCCGTAACCGCGGATCTGCACCGAGCCCATCGGGCTGAGGTAGACCTCGCCGGCGTGCGCAGCGATGTACCAGGCCCGCTGGTCGTAGTCCTGCGCCCAGGCCAGCACCTTCTTGCCACTGGCGCGCAAGCGCAGCCATGCCGCCGCCACCGAGCCCATCCAGGCGCAGCAGCACGCTGCTGATGTCGGGATCCTGGGCGGCGTGTTCCAGCGCCCGCAGCAAATCCTGCAGCGGCAGTGCCGCGGACGAGCGTGCGCCCTGCACCCACGCCTGCAGGGCCTCGCGGGTGGAGGGGGTGGAGGGGGTGGCGTCAACAGTCAGTGTGGTGCACACGCGCCGCAGGGGCCGCTGGTGCGGCCATGGCGCGGCGATACTGGACAGCGCATGCAGGCGATCCTCAACGTCACCCTCCCGTTCTTTGCGCTGGTGCTGTGCGGCTATGCCGCCGCCCGCTTCCGGGTGCTGCCCGAATCGGCGATTCCGGGGCTGAACGCCTTTGTGCTGTTCTTTGCGCTGCCCTGCATGCTGTTCCGCTTCGGGCAGAGCACCCCCGTGCTCGAGCTGCTCAACCCCTATGTGCTGACGGTATACGTGCTGGTGGCGCTGGCGGTGGTGGCGTTCACGCTGGCCGTCACCTTGTCGCGGCGCATCCACCTGAAGGACGGCGCCTTCGGGGCGCTGGTGGCGGCCTTCCCCAACACCGGCTTCATGGGTGTGCCACTGCTCATTTCGCTGCTGGGCCCGGCCGCAGCAGGGCCCTTGATTTGCGTCCTGCTGGCCGACCTGTTTGTCACCAGCAGCCTGTGCATCGCGCTGGCCCAGTTGCACGACGCCGGCAACACCGCGTCGGGGCGGCGGGCACTGGCCTGGAAGGCCGCCAGGGGGGCGCTGAGCAACCCCTTGCCCTGGGCCATTGCGGCGGGGGCCGGTCTCTCGCTGGCCGGCATTCGGCTGCAGGGACCGCCCGAGGTGGTGGTGCGCATGCTGGGTGAGGCGGCCAGCCCGGTGGCGCTGTTCACCATCGGGGCGGTGCTGTGGCGCGCGGGCCAGCATGCCGCGGCCAGGACACCGCCTGGGCTGGTGTGGCCCGTGGCCCTGATCAAGCTGTTCCTGCACCCGCTGCTGGTGCTGCTGGCCAGTGGGGTGGCGCGGTCACTCGGGGCGCCGCTCACCGGCTTCCAGGTGACCGTGATGACCCTGGCCGCCGCGCTGCCCAGCGCCAGCAACGTGTCGCTGCTGGCCGAGCGCTACCAGGCCGACACCGGGCGCATCGCCCGCATCATCATGTCGAGCACGGCGGTGGCCTTCATCACGTTCACGGCACTCGCCGCCAGCCTCGGCATACGGCCCACCGGCTGATGCCGGGGCAGGCGCGCGACTGGCTCAGATTGCCAGCGGATCGACGTCGACAGCCCAGCGGATCAGGCCCTTGTGCTGCGTTCGAAGCGCCATCAGCACCGGCTGCGCCAGCGACAGCAGGCGCTGCAGCGCGGGTCGTGAGCGCGACTCCAGCAGCATCTGGACACGCTCGACGTCGGCCAGCCGGGCCAGGGGTGGGGGCACGGGTGGGTACAGCAGGATGCTGTCCAGCCCTTCCTGCGCGGTCAGCTCGCGCAGGTGTTCACTGGCCTGCAGGAGGAAGTCGGTGGCGGCCTGGGCGTCGCGGGCATCGGCGCGCAGCAGTGCCAGGTGACTGAACGGGGGCAGACCCGCCAGCGAGCGTTCGTGCAGCTGGGACTGGGCAAAGGCCGGGTAGTCGTGCCGCGCGAGTGCCGCGTAGACCGGGTGCTGCGGGTGCCAGGTCTGCAGCCACAGTTCGCTGCGTTCAGCGAGCTCGGCGTCGCGCCCAGCGCGGCCGGCAGCCTGCATCAGCAGCGCAAACAGGCGTTCGGCAGCGCGAAAGTCACTTGCAAAGAGGGCGCCATCGGGGTTGACCGCGGCCACCAGGGTCATGCGTCTGAAGTCATGCCCCTTGGTGACCATCTGGGTGCCCACCAGCACGTCCACCTCTCCGGCATGCACCGCGGCCAGTTGGGACTCCAGGCTGCCCACGCCGCGCGTGGAGTCGGCATCGATGCGCGCGATGCGGGCCAACGGCAAGAGGGTGCTCAGCTGCTCGGCCAGCTTCTCGGTGCCGCGACCCAGCGGCGCGATGTCCAGGTTGCCGCAGTTCGGGCAGGCCTTGGGAACGCGGTCTGTCCAGCCGCAGTGGTGGCAGCGCAGGGTGCGGTCGATCTTGTGGTACACCCGCCAGGCACTGCAATGGCTGCACTGGCTCTTCCAGTCGCAGGCGCTGCAGTGCAGTACGGGCGCATAGCCGCGGCGGTTCAGCAGCAGCAGGCTCTGTTCGCCGCGGGCGCGGCGCTCTTCCAGCGCCGCCAACAGTGCCGGTGCCAGTGCGGCCTTGCCCGCGGCGGTGTTGCCGGCGGCGCTGCGCATGTCCAGCAGGCGCAGCGCTGGCATGCGGCCCGCGCCGATGCGCTGGGGCATGTCCAGGCGCCGGTAGCGCCCGTCGGCCGCCCGCTGCCAGCTCTCCAGGGACGGGGTGGCCGACCCCAGCAGCACAGGCAGGCCTTCGAGCGAGCCGCGGTAGACGGCCAGGTCGCGCGCTGAATAGCGCGCGCCGTCCTGCTGCTTGTAGCTCGGGTCGTGTTCCTCATCGACGATGACCAGGCCCAGCTGCGGCAGCGGCGTGAACACTGACAAGCGGGTGCCGAGGACCAGATCGGCCAGTCCCAGGTGCGCCATGAGCCAGTGGTTGGCGCGCTGCGCGGCCGTGAGGCTGCTGTGCAGCGAGACCAGGCGGTGGCTGGGGAAACGCTCGGCAAAGCGCCGCTCCAGCTGGGGGGTGAGGTTGATCTCCGGCACCATCACCAGCACCTGTCGGCCTTGTGCCAGCGCAGCCTCGGCCAGACGGAGGTAGACCTCGGTCTTGCCACTGCCCGTCGCACCAAAGAGCAGGTGGGTGGCCGCTCGGCCCGCGCCGATGTCGGGCAGCACACGCTCGACGGCCGCCTGCTGCTCAGCCGACAGCACGGGCCTGTCCTGGGGCAGCGCCGGTGGCGACGGCGACGTGTCAGCCGGTGCTGGGCCCGCCGCACGCGCCTTGGCCACGGACTGCTGGAGCCGACGCACCCGCTGCGCCAGCTGCTTGGCATCGGCCTTGCGTAACTCCGGTGGCAGGGCCTGCAGCGCCAGTTCACCCAGGCCACGCTGGTAGTAGCCCGCGGCAAAGGCGGTCAGCTGGCGCCAGGCGGCGCTCAGTGGGGGCAAGGCCCACAGCACGTCGGCCACTGGCTTGATGGGCAGACCTGGCGGCGGGAGCGGATCAAGGCTCCAGACCACGCCGGCCACCGTGCGCTTGCCCAAGGGCACCCTGACCAGCTGCCCGGGTTCAGGCAGCGGATAGGTGCTGACTTCGTAGAGCAGGCAATCGGACAGCCCGGCATGCTGCGGCAGTTCGACCGCGACGGCCACGGCTTGCGCAGGCCCTGAGTGCGGACTCAACACCGGCGCGACCAGCGCGTTGGTCACACTGGCCATGCGGCAACTGCCGGGTAGACTGCTCTGACATGCTTCATGAAGTGTGAAGAAAGCACGCCAAGGTATTGATCTTTCAGGGGTTTTTGGGCTATCCACCAAAGCTGTGGATAACTTTGTGGATGAAGTAGGGGCGGACGCGCCAAGCCCTTGATTCATCAGGGCTGGGCTTGGATTGCCCGTTTTTCCAGCAACCTCTGTTTTTGAATGAAATCAACAGGTTAGCGATCCCGAGGCGTTTTAAAACGGTCACGTTTGGTCAGAGACGCTGACAAGGGCTCCTGCAGCCAATTTGGGGATAAGTTCGAATCTGAGTGCTCACTCACCGTGAAAAGTCCGCCATTTCAGGGCTTGCGCAGCTGCGCGCTGCGTTGGTGCACCGCATCGACCAGGGCTGTGACACTTTCCGGCGGCGTGTGCAGGCTGATGCCGTGCCCGAGGTTGAAGATGTGGCCATCCCAGGTGCCGTCGGGTCGCTGCGGCGGGCCGAAGCGGTCGACCACCGCCGCGGCCTCGCGAGCCACGACCTCAGGCGGTGCCATCAAGACAAACGGGTCCAGGTTGCCCTGGAGCGCCACACGGCTGCCCACGCGCTGGCGCGCCTTGGCGATGTCGGTGGTCCAGTCAAGGCCCACCACGTCGGCGCCGCTGTCGGCAATTTCTTCCAGCCACTGGCCGCCACCCTTGGTGAAGACGATCACAGGGATCGATTGGCCGTCGTGCTGTCGTTTCAACAGCGCCGTGACCTTGCGGGTGTAGTCCAGGCTGAAGCGCTGGAAGGCACCATCGGCCAGCACGCCGCCCCAGGAGTCGAACAGCATCACGGCCTGAGCGCCGGCGTCGATCTGCGCGTTCAGGTAGGCAGCCACGGCCTGTGCGTTGATGTCCAGGATGCGGTGCATCAGGTCGGGACGGCTGTACATCAGGGTCTTGACATGGCGGTAGTCGTCAGAGCCACCGCCTTCCACCATGTAACACGCCAGCGTCCAGGGGCTCCCGGAGAAGCCAATCAAGGGCACGCGCCCGTGGAGCGCACGGCGGATGGATGTGACGGCGTCAAAGACATAGCGCAGCCGGTTCAGGTCAGGGACCTGCAGCGCCTGGATGGAGGCCTCGTCGCGCAGCACCTTCTCGAACTTGGGCCCTTCCCCCGTGGCAAAGCTCAGGCCCAGGCCCATCGCATCGGGCACCGTCAGGATGTCCGAGAAAAGGATGGCGGCATCCAGTGGGTATCGGTCGAGGGGCTGCAGGGTGACTTCCGTGGCGAAGTCGGCGTTCGTGGCCAGGCCCATGAAGCTGCCAGCCTTGTCGCGCGTGGCGCGGTACTCTGGCAAGTAGCGGCCCGCCTGGCGCATGAGCCAGACGGGGGTGTGGGGCGTGGGCTCGCGCCGGCAGGCGCGCAGGAAGCAGTCGTTGATGAGCGTGGAAGTCATGCCCCATTATCCGGGGCCTGTACGCGGTGTAACGCCGTGTTTACGCAAAGCCGCTCCATGCGCCCCAGCCAACCCATGATGCGTGTTGTCCGCACGCCGCGTGAGAACGCGGCTGGCGGCCGGGGCGTGAGAGCCTCCCCACGACAACAGCGCCCGCTTTCTCACTCATGTCCGGGCGGCCAGACCACTAGACCGGATGCTGGATGTCGCGCCGGATGTGTGCCGGCAAACGCTTGAGCATGGCGTGCAGCACCATCGGGATCACGACCAGGTCGTCCAGTACGCCCAGTATCGGCAGCGCGTCGGGCAGCAAGTCTACGGGGGAGACCAGGTAAAGCACGAGCAGGGCCGTGCCCCACTTCAGCCAAGCCGGCGCTCCAGGGTGCCGCAAGGCACGCCACAGCAGACGCGCATCGCCCCTTACCACCGTCCACAAGACCGAGATCCGTTTCCACGCTGCCATGTCAGACCCCTTGCTGGCGCAGACACGCGCCGGTGCTCACCATCTGTGGCAGGCCACGCGAGTTTCAAGGGGCAGGCCTGCGGCGTTACAGTCGGAGCCAGGGTGGCCGCGGTTGTCAGGCCCGCCCAGTGAACTTGTCTCGTCGGAGGGTGCCTCATGTTCAATCGGGGTCGGCGGCTGTGGGCCGTGCTGGTGCTGTCACTGTTTCTCGGCGGTTGCGGCTACAACGATTTCCAGCGTCTGGACGAAGAGGTCAAGGCCTCGTGGAGCGAGGTACTCAACCAGTATCAGCGCAGGGCGGACCTCATCCCCAACCTGGTCAACACCGTCAAGGGCGAGGCTGGCTTCGAGCAGGAGACGTTGACCCGTGTGATCGAGGCGCGCGCCAAGGCGAGCTCGGTGCAGGTGACCCCGGAGACGCTCAACAACCCGGAAGCCTTTTCACGCTTCCAGCAGGCTCAGGGCGAGCTCACGGGTGCCCTGAGCCGGTTGCTGGTGGTGTCGGAGCAGTACCCGAACCTGAAGGCCAATCAGGCCTTCCAGGATCTGCGGGTCCAGCTGGAAGGCACGGAAAACCGCATCACCGTGGCCCGCAACCGCTACATCAAGTCGGTGAAGGACTACAACGTGCTGGCGCGGCAGTTCCCCACGGTGATGACGGCGAAATTCTTCGGCTACGACGTGAAGCCGAGCTTCACGGTGGAGAACGAGGCCACCATCAGCAAGCCGCCCAGTGTGAACTTCGGTGCGCCGGCTGCGCCAGCACCGTCCCTGCCGGCGGCGCCGGCCGCGTCAGCCGCGCGCTGAGGCCCCAGTGCGACACCGCCTGTTGGCCTGGTTCAGCGGGCTCTGTTGGGCGGCCTTGGCCTGCCTGGCGCTGCCCGTCCATGCCCAGGATCTGGCGCCCGTTCCGGCGGCCAGCGCCCGGGTTGTCGACCAGGCAGGGGTACTGACCCCGGCGCAGCGGGCCTCGCTGGAGGCCCAGTTGGCCGCATTTGAGGCGGAACGCGGGACGCAGATGGCGGTGCTGCTGGTGCCCAGCACTGCACCGGAGGACATCGCCAGCTTTGCGCAGCGTGTCGGTGATGTCTGGAAGCTGGGCCGGCGAGAGGTGGGTGATGGGCTGCTGATCGTTGTCGCCAAGGACGACAGGAAGGTGTGGATCGCCACCGCCAAGGCGCTGGAGGGTGCAGTACCGGATCTGGCGGCGCGCGCCATCGTCAAGGACATCGTCAGCCCAGCCTTTCGGCGGGGTGATTTTGCTGGCGGTCTGCAGGCGGGCGTGGAGGCGCTGATGCAGCGCATCCGGGGCGAGGGCCTTCCGGCTGCTGCACCCGCTCCTCAGCCAGCGGGCGGTGCATGGGCGTCGGCAGGCTGGTGGGAACAGGCGGCGATTTTCCTGTTTGTGGTGGTGCCGATGATCAGCATGGTGCTGACCTCGGTGTTTGGGCGCCGGCTGGGCTCGGTGTTGACGGCGGGCGCCAGCGGTGGCCTGGGTTGGCTGTTCACTGGCAGCGTGTGGCTGGGTGTCGTGGCCGGTTTTGTGGCCTTGCTGGTGGTGGGCGTGCTGGGGGTGGGCGCGGTGCTGCAGCGGGCCGGCCGTTCTCTGCCGCAAGGTGGCCCCAGCCGACGGGGGCGCGCGGCCGGCCCGGTGGTCTGGGGCGGCGGCACGGGTGGATTTGGGGGTGGTTGGGGTGGGGGTTCTGACAGCAGCGGCTTCGGCGGCTTCAGTTCCGGAGGCGGCGGGGACTTTGGTGGCGGTGGCGCCGGAGGGGATTGGTGATGAACCGCTGGCTGCGCCTGCTCAAGCACCGCTGGTGGGATGAGACCGACGCTCGGCGGGTGCTGCACGGTGATGGTCTGGACCGGATTCAACGGGCCATCGTCGACAGTGAGTCTCGCCACCGTGGCGAGATTCGGGTCGTGGTGGAAGCGGGCCTGCCGTTGAGCTATCTGCTTCGGCAGTCAACACCTCGTGACCGTGCGGTGTCCCTGTTTGGAAAGCTGCGGGTGTGGGACACCGACGACAACAACGGTGTGCTGATCTACGTTCTGCTGGCGGAGCACGCGATCGAGGTGGTGGCTGACCGTGGCCTGGCGCAGAAGGTGACGGCCGGGACCTGGACATCCATGGTGGGCACCCTGCGCGACGCGTTTCGTGCAGGCCGTGCTGACGAGGGGCTCTTGGGCGCCATCCAGACGGTGGACACCCTGTTGACGCGCCACTACCCGCGCGCGCCGGGAACGGCCGACACCAACGAGCTGCCGGACAGGCCGCTGGTGCTCTGAGACCCGCCTGATGCGGGGTGGTGCGGGTGGCTGACTCGGTCGCGGCAGAAATGCTCGCGCCGGCATCGGCTGGCGCCAACCCTTGGGCAGGGCCGGCACAGCAGAATTCGCAACAGACTTACTTGCGGCGCAGCTTCTGGATGGCCGCCAACTGGGCGGCCATGGTCGCAAATTCACTCTGCGCCCTGGCCAGGTCGATGTCGCTCTTGGCGTTTTTCATCGCTTCCTCGGCCAGCTTCTTGGCCTCGTTGGCCTTGGCTTCGTCGAGGTCATGGCCGCGGATGGCGGTGTCGGCCAGCACAGTGACCGTGCCTGGCTGCACTTCCAGGATGCCGCCGGCGACAAAGACAAACTCTTCCTGGCCGTTGTCGGCGCGCTGGATGCGCACCGCGCCTGGCTTGATGCGGGTGATCAAGGGCGTGTGGCGGGGCAGGATGCCCAGCTCGCCGTTTTCCCCAGGAAGGGCCACAAACTTGGCCTCGCCCGAGAAGATGCTCTCCTCGGCGCTGACAACATCAACATGAATGGTGGCCATGGCGTGAATCCTTAAGCCAGCTTCTTGGCCTTCTCGAAGGCCTCGTCGATGGTGCCGACCATGTAGAAGGCCTGTTCGGGCAGGTGGTCACACTCGCCGGCGACGATCATCTTGAAGCCGCGGATGGTTTCCTTGAGCGGCACGTACTTGCCAGGCGTTCCGGTGAACACCTCGGCGACGTGGAAGGGCTGGCTCAGGAAGCGCTGGATCTTGCGGGCGCGGGACACGGCCAGCTTGTCTTCCGGCGACAGTTCGTCCATACCCAGGATGGCGATGATGTCGCGCAGTTCCTTGTATCGCTGCAGCGTGCCCTGCACGGCACGGGTGGTGGTGTAGTGCTCTTCACCGACGACGTTCGGGTCGATCTGGCGGCTGGTGGAGTCCAGCGGGTCCACGGCGGGGTAGATACCCAGCGCAGCGATATCACGGCTCAACACGACGGTGGAGTCGAGGTGGGCAAAGGTGGTGGCAGGCGACGGGTCGGTCAGGTCGTCGGCAGGGACATAGACGGCCTGGATGGAAGTGATCGAGCCGATCTTGGTGGAGGTGATGCGCTCCTGCAGGCGGCCCATTTCTTCGGCCAGCGTCGGCTGGTAGCCCACGGCGGAGGGCATGCGGCCCAGCAGGGCGGACACTTCGGTACCGGCCAGCGTGTAGCGGTAGATGTTGTCCACGAAGAACAGCACGTCACGGCCTTCGTCGCGGAACGATTCGGCGATGGTCAGGCCGGTCAGCGCCACGCGCAGGCGGTTGCCCGGGGGCTCGTTCATCTGGCCGTAGACCATGGCCACTTTCGACTGGCTCAGGTCTTCCTGCACCACGACCTTGGAGTCCGACATCTCATGGTAGAAGTCGTTGCCCTCGCGGGTGCGCTCGCCCACACCGGCAAACACCGACAGGCCCGAATGCGCCTTGGCGATGTTGTTGATCAGCTCCATCATGTTCACGGTCTTGCCCACGCCGGCACCGCCAAACAGGCCGACCTTGCCGCCCTTGGCAAACGGGCAGATGAGGTCAATCACCTTGATGCCGGTTTCCAGCAGTTCCTGGCTGGGTGACAGCTCGTCGTAGGCCGGGGCCTTGGCGTGGATGGAGGCGCTGCGCTCCATGCTGACCGGGCCACGCTCGTCAATGGGGTTGCCCAGCACATCCATGATGCGGCCCAGCGTGGCCGTTCCCACCGGAACCGTGATCGGGGCCTGGGTGTTGGTCACCATCAGGCCGCGGCGCAGACCTTCTGACGAGCCCAACGCAATGGTGCGCACCACGCCATCGCCCAGCTGCTGCTGGACTTCCAGCGTCAGGGCCGAGCCTTCGAGCTTCAGCGCGTCATAGACACGCGGCATGCGGTCGCGGGGAAATTCGACGTCGACGACGGCGCCGATGCACTGGACGATCTTGCCTTGGTTGGCGTTGGCGGTAGCGGTGGACATGATGGGGGTCCTCTAAACGTGTGCGTGTGGTGTTGCGGCGTTCGGCGGTCAGCCAGAGATGGCGGCAGCGCCGCTGACGATCTCGGACAGTTCCTTGGTGATCGCCGCCTGGCGCGTCTTGTTGTAGACGAGCTTCAGTTCGTTGATCAGCGTGCCGGCGTTGTCGGTTGCGGCCTTCATGGCCACCATGCGGGCACTCTGCTCGCTGGCCATGTTCTCGGTCAGTGCCTGGTAGACCAAGGCCTCGATGTAGCGCTTGAGCAGGTCATCGATGACACTGGGCGCATCGGGTTCATAGATGTAGTCCCAGCCGTAGGCCGACTTCTCCGCAGCCGTCTGGGCCAGGCGGGCATCGGCCAGCGGCAGCAGAGGCTCAACCAGCGGCTCCTGCTTCATCGTGTTGATGAACTTCGTGTAGCAGAGGTAGACCGCATCGAGCTTGCCGTCGACAAAGGCGTCCAGCATCACCTTGACAGGGCCGATCAGCTTTTCCAGCTGCGGAGTGTCGCCCAGCTGGACCGCGTGACTGGTCACCTTGGCGCCGATCCGGTTCATGAAGCCGAAGCCCTTGTTGCCGATGGCCACCACCTCGACGCTGCCGCCAACGGTCTGCACGTCCTTCATCTTGGCAGTGACCGCGCGAAGGATGTTGGTATTCAAGCCACCGCACAAACCCTTGTCGGTGGTGACCACGATGAAGCCGACGCGCTTTTCAGCGCCCTCGACCTTGCGCATGTAGGCGCTGCGGTACTCCGGGTTGGCGCCGGACAGGTTGGCCGTGATGTTGCGGATCTTGTCTGCATACGGGCGCGCCTGGCGCATCCGTTCCTGCGCCTTGCGCATCTTGCTGGCGGCGACCATTTCCATGGCCTTGGTGATCTTCCGGGTGTTTTGCACCGAGCTGATCTTGCCGCGTATTTCCTTGCCGACTGCCATGGCAGTTGCTCCTGGTCAGAGGTCAGAGACGTCAGGCAAAGCTCTTCTTGAACGCGGTGATGGCGTTCGTCAGCTCGGCTTCGGCGTCCTTGTCCATCGCCTTGTCCTTTTCCAGCTTGGCCAACAGGGCGGCATGGCTGGACTTCAGGTGCTGGTGCAGGCCGTGTTCAAAAGGCAGCACCTTCTTGACGTCGATGTCGTCCAGGAAGCCCTTGTTCACGGCAAACAGCGTGGCGCCCATCAGGCTGATCGACAGCGGGCTGTACTGCGGCTGCTTCAGCAGTTCGGTCACGCGGGCACCGCGGTCCAGCTGCTTGCGGGTGGCCGCATCCAGGTCAGAGGCGAACTGCGCAAAGGCGGCCAGCTCGCGGTACTGGGCCAGGTCGGTACGGATGCCGCCGGACAGGCTTTTGATCAGCTTGGTCTGCGCAGCGCCACCGACCCGCGACACCGAGATACCGGCGTTGATGGCGGGGCGGATGCCGGCGTTGAACAGCGAGGTCTCCAGGAAGATCTGGCCGTCGGTGATCGAGATCACGTTGGTCGGCACGAAGGCAGACACGTCACCCGCCTGGGTTTCGATGATGGGCAGCGCGGTCAGCGAACCGGTCTTGCCCTTGACCTCACCCTTGGTGAAGGCTTCGACGTAGTCGGCGTTCACGCGGGCCGCGCGCTCCAGCAGGCGGCTGTGGAGATAGAACACGTCGCCAGGGAAGGCTTCGCGGCCCGGCGGGCGGCGCAGCAGCAGCGACACCTGGCGGTAGGCCACGGCCTGCTTGGACAGATCGTCATAGATGATCAGGGCGTCTTGGCCGCGGTCGCGGAAGTACTCGCCCATCGTGCAACCGGAGTAGGCCGACACGTACTGCATGGCCGCCGACTCGGAGGCCGAGGCGGCCACGACGATGGTGTAGTCCATCGCGCCGTGTTGTTCGAGCGCGCGCACGACGTTCTTGATCGACGAAGCCTTCTGGCCGATCGCGACGTACACGCAGGTCATGTTCTGACCCTTCTGGTTGATGATGGTGTCGATGGCCACGGCCGTCTTGCCGGTCTGGCGGTCACCGATGATCAGCTCGCGCTGGCCGCGCCCGATCGGCACCATGGAGTCGATGGACTTCAGACCCGTCTGCACGGGTTGGTCCACGCTCTTGCGTGCGATCACGCCCGGGGCGACCTTCTCAATCACGTCCGTCATCTTGGCGTTGATCGGGCCCTTGCCGTCGATGGGCTGGCCCAGCGCGTTGACGACGCGGCCGATCAGCTCAGGGCCCACCGGCACTTCCAGGATCCGGCCTGTGCACTTGACGGTGTCGCCTTCGGAAATGTGCTCGTACTCACCCAAGATCACCGAGCCCACCGAGTCGCGCTCGAGGTTCAGCGCCAGGCCGTAGGTGGGCTGGCCGCTCTTGGTGGGCGGAAACTCCAGCATTTCGCCGGCCATCACGTCCGACAGGCCGTGCACGCGGACGATGCCGTCCGTCACCGAGACCACGGTGCCCTGGTTCTTGATGTCAACGCTGGCCGACAGGCCTTCGATGCGGCTCTTGATCAGCTCGGAAATTTCTGCGGGGTTGAGTTGCATGCTGTGCTCCTGGTGCGCGTTGAACGTGGATCGTTAGGCGCAAAAATCGGGTGTTGCGGGGCCGGCCTCGTGAGGGTGCGATGGTGCGGTGGTGTTCTGCGGAGGTCAGGCGGTCAGTGCGGCGCGCATCTGCTGCAGCCGGGCTGCCACTGAGGTGTCAAGGACTTCGTCGCCCACCACCACGCGAATACCGCCAATGAGCTCGGGCTTGACGATCACCGTGGGGTTGAGCTTGCGCCCAAACCGGGTTTCCAGCGTGGCAACCACCGCCGCCAAGGCCGCGGCGTCAATCGGAAATGCGCTTTCCACCGTGGCGTCAGAGACACCGCTGCGGGCATTGACCAGGGCCTGGAACTGCTGCGCGATCTCCGGCAGCGCGGCCAGCCGGCCGTTGTCCAGCACGGTCTTCAGGAAGTTCTGCGCAGCCTGGCTCAGTACCACGCCCTGGCGGCCGAGCACATCGCTGAGCACGTTGAAGACGGTGGCGCCCTCGACCTTGGGGTTGTCGGCAAACTGCTGCAGCGCCGGGTCTGCCGAAACGGCCGACAGCGCGCCGATTTCCTGCAGCAGGCCGGCCGTGTTCGCGCCGGCAGCCTTGAACAGGGCTTCGGCGTAGGGCCGTGCGATGGTAGCGATCTCAGCCATGGGTAAACCTCTCCGGTGCCTGTGGCGGGATCAAAGCTCGGTCTTCAGGCGTGACAGCAACTCGGCGTGGACGCCGGCGTTCACTTCACGCTTGAGGATGGCTTCGGCGCCCTTGACGGCCAGCGCAGCCACCTGCTCGCGCAGGGCTTCCCGGGCCTTGATGGACTCCTGGGCCGCTTCGGCCTTGGCGGCGTCGACGATCTTGGCCGCTTCCTGGGAAGCGCGGCCCTTGGCATCTTCGACCATCTGCTGGGCCAGGCGCTCGGCATCGGCCAGGCGTTTCTGGGCGTCGGTGCGCGCCGCGGCGAGCTGTTGCTCAACACGCTGGTTGGCGCTGGCGAGGTCAGCCTTGGCCTTGTCGGCAGCGCTCAGGCCTTCGGCAACTTTTTTCGCGCGTTCGTCCAGGGCGGCCATGATCGGCGGCCAGACAAAACGCATCGTGAACCACACCAGGATCGCAAAGACGATCATCTGGATGATGAGGGTGGCATTGATGCTCACGGTATCAACCTCGTGATGGGTAACCCGTCAGCAGCGGCCGGCGAACCGACCGCTGCTGGTGACTTCAACCGTTGGAGAACCGAATTACTTCGGCAGGTTGGCGATCTGGCCGAGGAACGGGTTGGCCGTGGCAAACCACAGGGCGATACCCGTGCCGATGATGAAGGCGGCGTCGATCAGGCCAGCCAGCAGGAACATCTTGGTCTGCAGTTCGCCCATCAGCTCGGGCTGGCGTGCAGCCGATTCAAGGTACTTGCTGCCCATGATGCCGATGCCGATACAGGCGCCGATGGCACCCAGACCGATGATCAGGCCAGAGGCCAGGGCGACAAAGCTGATGACTTCCATTGCGTGCTCCAGTTGGATAAAAGTTCTTCGGTTGAAGGAACGGGGTGAAAAAAGTAACAGCCGGGTAAGGGCCGGGGAACAAAAACGGTGAGGTTCAGTGCGCGTCGTGCGCCTGACCGATGTAGACCAGCGTCAGCATCATGAAGACAAACGCCTGCAGCGTGATGATCATGATGTGGAAGATGGCCCAGGCGCTGCCGGCGATGATGTGGCCGATGGCCAGCGGGATGCCCACGCTGGTGAACCAGGCGCCACCCATCAGGGCAATCAGCATGAAGATCAGTTCGCCGGCATACATGTTGCCGAACAGCCGCATGCCGTGCGACACCGTCTTGGCCACAAACTCGATCATCTGCATCAGGAAATTGAACGGCGCGAGGTACCACTTGGCGCCGAACGGCGCCGACAGCAGCTCGTGCAGCCAGCCACCGGCACCCTTGATCTTGATGTTGTAGTAGATGCAGATCAGCAGCACCGTGACCGACAGGCCCATGGTGATGGACAAATCAGCGGTGGGGACCACGCGCATGTAGTCCTTCATGCCGAGCGCCGGGCCGGCGACGTGCCAGATGGAGGGAATGAGGTCGAGCGGCAGCAGGTCCATCGCGTTCATCAGGAAGACCCAGATGAACACGGTGAGCGCCAGGGGCGACACCATCTTGCGGCTCTCGGCGTTGTGCACGATGCCCTTGGCCTGGGAGTCGACCATCTCGACCAGGAACTCGACCGCCGCCTGCAGCCGGCCGGGAACGCCTGACGTGACACTCTTGGCCACGAGCCACAGCACCAGGCAACCCAGCGCACCGAGCACCACCGAGTAGAAGACGGAATCCAGGTTGACCGTCCAGAAGCCGTTGCCCGCCTGAAGATGCTTCAGGTGGTGGATGATGTATTCACCGGCTGTCGGGCCTTGCGCTTCTGCTGCCATGACTCAAGCTCGTCCGTTGCTGTGCTGCGGCGCCGCGCTGACCCGAAGGCCGCACGACACGTTGTTGTTTGTCACCGCCCGCGCCACAAGAGCGCAAGCCAATACACCTTGATGCACAACACCAGCGTGGCCAGCAAGGCCGGCCAGCTGAGGCCGTGCACCAGTTTCGGGGCGATCATCAGCATCACCACCGAAACGGCAATTTTCACCATCTCCCACAACATGAAACTGACGGCGCTAACGCCGGCATTCATGCTGCTCATACGGCTGGTCATGCCTCGGGCCATCAACAGCCCCGGCACCACCACGACGGCCGCGCCATACAGCGCTGACCATGCCACCGCCTCCTCCCGCCACAGCAACCCCAGAAGGACCGCTGTGGCCACACCCACCGCCGCCTGAACCGCGATCACGCGCCAGGGCGAGACCGTTCTTTCCTTGGCGATGAGTGCCTGCGCCTCGGGCCCGGTCAATCGCCGAAAGGGCGGAAGACCATCGTCATCCTGCGTTTCCCATGGCGCCACAGAAGCAGCGGCGGGCGCCGCGACCTCTGCCGCCACCGAAGAAACCGGCCGTGACGACGCCTTGGCGATGGAACCCTGGGGCTCCTCGCCTCCATGGGCTGCTGCGGAGCTGGGGTTCATCTGCAAAACACCGTGACGACACGCTTTGGATCAGGGTTGCCGAGAGCAAAACCCAAGGATTGTAGGTGACTTCCCGTATGTTTTCATCACCAGATGCACCGCAGGGGTGCTAGGGCAGGGCCTTGACAAGGTTTCAAGGCCTCGCGCAACGCCAAACCAAGGCGCGCCAGTGGGCCCCGCACGCGCTGGAGACGTGCCGGCGCAGCGCCGGCCGGCTACCCCGCGCTCGGCGCGCGAGCCTGCAGCTCGCGCAGGGTCTGCGCCACACCCTGCGGCGTCGGCCAATCGGTGCTGCGCCAGGCCAGCTGGCCGCGCGCATCGAACAGGTACACCTGGGACGTGTGGGCGTCCTGCGGGTTGGCGCTGCGTCCGCCCAGGAAGTTGAACCAGGCGTCGAGCTCCCGGACCTGCACCACGCCGGCCCGCCAGAAGTCCTGCGCAGGCCATTGTTGCAACCACCGCCGCAGGCGTGCAGGGTCATCGCCCAACGCGTCGATGCTCACCGACAGCAGCTGCCCGGGCGGGCGGGTGGGGCCGCCCCGGGGTACGGGCTGGGCCGCCAGCAACTGCTGCAGCAGCGCAAACTGGGCGCCCTGGATGGGGCAGCTGGCACGGCAGCCCGTGAACATCAGCTGCAGCGCCGTCACCCGGCCGCGCAGCAGCTGCTGCAAGGGCAGCACAGCGCCATCGGCCATGGCCAGGCTGAGCCGTGGGGGCGTGAGCCGCGGCTCGACACGGCCAGCCAGGGCATGGGCCGACGCGGCGCCGGCGGGCGCACCCCACGCTGCCGCCAGCGCCAGCGGGGCACCCAGCCAGCGCCGTCGTGACCAGGCTTGAACGCCATCGGCCATCAGTGTGTGCCCGTGGACATCAGGTAGGCCCAGATGGCCGTGCAGTCGGCATCGCTGATGCGGTAGACCGGCATGCTGTGCGCTGCGTAGACCTGTGCAGGGTCCACCCCGGTGCGCAGCAGCTTGCAGAAGCTGTCCACGCCATACTGCGATGGTGGGCCTCCACGCCGACGCTGGGGCTGCAGCAGGGTCTGTGGGCCCAGTCGCGGGGCCACGGGGGTGGCCACCACACCGCGCGGGCCGAGATCGGCCGCCAGCCCAGTGGGCACGGCAGCCACCGGCAGCGCTGGCGGCGACGAACCGGTACCCACCACGTGGCAGTTGCTGCACCGCAGCGCATCCAGGGGCAGCGCCTGGTCATGCCCTCGCAAGCTGGCCACCAGCGGGGCTTCGCCAGTGAACAGCCGCGCGCCACGCCGTGCGGCCGCCGCATCCACCACCGTCGGGTTGAGGGCTGTCACGGCAGCGGACGAAGGTAAGGCCGGCGGCGCGGGCTGTGTGCAGGCGCCCAGGCCGATCAAGGCCCACAAGCCCCAGGCTCTGGCCCACGCACTCCGGGCAGCGGAAGCTGAAGACGTCTTCATGGGTTCATCACCGACTGTGGAATGGTCTGGAAGCCGGCAGCCCCGGGCGGCCGCCAGCGCAGGACCGCCGTCGCGCCGAAGCCGTTCTCGTAATACTCCATGCGGATGCGCACACTCTCGCCGGCCGTCAAGGTCAGCGCGGCACTGTTCACCGCAGTGGGCCCCTGGTCAGTCCAGCGGTCGACCACCAGCTGGTCGTTGACCCACAGGCGCACACCATCGTCGGTCTCGGTCTGGAAGACGTAGGCGCCGCCCAGGGGTACCCGCAGGCTGCCGGACCAGCGCACGCTGAACTGGTCAGCATTGACGCCTGCGCCGGGTGCGGCGTCACCCCACTGGAAGTCCACTGCCTCCTCGCGGGTGAGCACGGGCGCGCCGGACAAGGCCATGTTGTTGAAGTACTCCGCCTTCAGCCCCTTGCCAGCCCCGGGCGTGGGCCCGCCAGGCCCACGCAACGCGGCCAGTGGAATGGCCACAAACGCGCCGGCCCCGGGCTCACGCCACAGCAGGCGCGCGGTGGCACCCAGGTTGCGCTCGTAGTACTCGAAGCGGATGCTCACCGCCCGCCCGGCACTCAGCTCGAAGGCGCGGCTGCTGAAGGCCGTGGGCGCCTGGTCTGTCCAGCGGTCGACGACCAGTTCGCCATCGACCCACAGACGCACGCCATCGTCGCCCACCACCTGGAACACGTGGGTGCCATCGCGGTTGGGTGTCACCGTGCCTGTCCAGCGCGCGCTGAAGTTGTCGTCGGGCACACCCGCCCCCGGACTGCCCAGCCCCCAGCCGAAGTCCACGGCTTCGTTGCGCACCAGCACGGGGGTGCCGCGCAGGTCGGCATTGGCGAAGTAGTCGCCGCGCAGACCGGGCACACCGGGTGGCGGCGCTTCCTGCGCATAGTCGGCTGGCAGCGCCTCGCGCAGGAAATTCACCAGCTCCTGCACCGCCGCCGCATCCAGGGTCAGGTTGGCATGCGCGCCAATGGCCTCGTGCAGCGTGCGCGCGGCGCCGTTGTGCAGGTACGGTGCCGTGTGCAGTACATCCACCAGTGTGGGAACGTCGAAACCTGGCAGCGGCTGGCCCAGGCGCTGCCCGCTGGCGGCGTTGCGGGTGCCCACGTCCTGCAGCACGGGCGGCAGGGCACTGCGCGTGGCCCGCTCGGTGCCGTGGCAGCTGGCGCAGGTCTGGCCAAAGCGCTGCGCCCCCGCCTGGGCGGCGGCACTCAGCACCGAGCCTGGCGGGCGGTTGGGGTTGGCATCGGGCGCGTTCAGCGAGGCGACATAGGCCGCCAGGGCGTCCAGGTCGGCACTGCGGCCGGCATTGGATGCCGCCAGGGGTGCGTGTGGCGTCCCATCAGCGATCAGGCCGGTGCCGCCGGCCAGCGCGCGGATCTGGTTCTCGAAGTCCTGCACCTCGTCGAAGTTGCCGCTCCAGTGCAGCGCACCATGGCCCATGCCGGCGCGGCCGCGCAGGCTGATGGTGTTGCGCAGGCCCTCGCCGAAGCCGCTGAGGTCCCAGGTGCGTCCGTCGTGCCCGCCGCCCTCGTGGCAGGTCGCGCAGCTCATGTAGCTGTCGCGCGCCAGGCGGGTGTCGCGGGCGTCGTAGAACAGCTGCTTGCCGCGCAGGACCTGCGGCGTCAGGCGTTCCTGGCCGGCGGTGCCCACGCTGGCCAGCGTCAGCGCCCGGGCTTCACCTCGGGTGACCAGGGGGCTCAGGTCCACCAGGGTCAGGTCGCGGCTCATGAAGTTGCCCACCGCCAAGGTGCGCCCGTCAGGCGACATCGCCAGTGACTGCGGCGCCAGGCCCACTTCGATGCGGAACAGCTCGCGCTGGCGGTAGGGGTCGAATACCGCCACCTGCCGGCTGGTCTCCAGCGCCGCAAAGGCAAAGGCGCCGCTCGGGTGGAAGATCAGCGCGGAGGTCAGGCTGGCGTTGTCGTGGTCCACCCGGGCCTCGAGGTCTTCGGCCCAGGTGCCGGGTGCGCCCGTGGTGCTGATGCGGGAGCTGATGGCGCGCACCGTGTTTTGAAAGTCCAGTGCACGGCCATCGCGCAGGCTGCCGCGGCGCAGGTTGTCCTGCTTGCTCGGCACCCAGGCACTGCGCCCGTCGGGCGAAAACACCGGTGCACCCAGGTAGTTGGGGAAGCCCCGGCCCTGGGCCTCGCTGTCGCTGCGTTCGCTGTGCGCCAGGACCAGCGTGGCCGCCCGTTCGAAGCGCGCGACATCCACCCGCTGAACCTGGCCACCCACGGGGCGCCCGGCGTCCTGCGTGCCCACCACGGCCGTGTGCTCACCCGGCAGGGCCGGCGTGATGAACGCCGACACCAGCAGCTGCTGGCCGTCGGCGCTCAGGCCGAGGTGCCGCGGGCTGGGGCCCACCGCCAGGGCGCCGGTGGTGCTGCCATCGGCCGACAGCTGCAGCAGCACACCGGTGGCTTCCAGCGCCACATAGGCCTGGCCAAGGGGCGTGAACACCAGGCCATACGGCTGGCTGTGCGAAGGCAGGCTCACGCTGCGTCGCAGCGTCAGGGTATCGGCCTGGATGATGCTGATGCTGGCGTCCTGCTGGTTCACCACCCAGATGTCGCCATTGCTGGCCTGCGCCAGGCTGCGGGGCCGCTGGCCCACGGGAATCTCGCGGATGCGCTGGCGCGTGACCGCGTCGATCACGGCGACGCTGTCATGGTCGGGGTTGACCACCCAGATCCGGCCACCGCCGCGCGGCTCCCACAGGGCACCGCTGCTGGTGCGCGACGCACCGGCCTCGGCCTTCCAGGCCACCGCGCGCAGGAAGCTGCGCACCGTCACCTGGCCGTCGCTGCCGCGCATCTGTACCGTCACCGTGTAGGTGCCGGGCTGCGCATAGGTGTGACTGACGGTGCTGGAACTGCCCCACTCAGTGGTGGCCGTTCCGTCGCCGAAGTTCCAGGCGTAGCTGAGCAGGTCTCCGCTGGCCTGCACCGTGAAGCGGGTGGCCTCCCGGGCCACTGCCGGTGTCGACTCGATGGGCTGCACCTGCAGCGGCGGCGACAGCACCGTCACCGTGGTGCTCAGTTCGGTGCTCAGGCCAAAGGCATCGCGGGCCGTGATCACCACGGTGTGCACCCCGGTGGCGGTGGCGCTGCCACTGATCACGCCATTGGCCGGGTTGAAGAACAGCCCTGCCGGCAAGCCCGTGGCGCTGAGGGTGACGGCGTCGCCATCGGGATCGGTGTAGCCGATCGACAGCACCACCGGCTCGCCGCGCGAAATTCTGTCGCGCGCCGGCGGCGCCAGCACCGGCGCCCGATTGGGCCGGGTCAGCGCCTCCACCTCGGCCAGTGACAGGAAGCCGGTTTCCGGCAGCTGCACCCGCAAGTAGCGCGCCTGCGTCGGCAGCGACAGCGTCACCAAGGCGCCGGCCGCGCCCTTGAGCGAGACCTTGGCCACCGCCGGGTCAGCCTGCAGCGACGCCAGGTCGCGCCCGGTCATATCCTGTGCGCTGGCCAACACCACCACCTTGTCCAGCCGTTCGACGGCCACGTCGCTGCGGTTCCACAGCCGCACGCGCTGGATGTTGCGCACCGTCCCCATGTCGACCTGCCACCAGGGCACCTCGGTGCCCGCCGTGTGGGTGACGCTGTTGTTGGCGTAATGGCCGTCGGCGTTGCCATCCAGCGCGCGGCTGGCAAGCCCGTCCCAGCCGACCGAACTCTGCGTGGCGGTGCCGCCCGCGGCGACATCGAAGAACATCAGGGCCTTGGGCTTGTCGGGGGCGCCGATCTTCGACAGGTCGGTCACCAGCACCGGCGAACCCCAGTCGCGGCCATCCAGGCTGAGGGAGACCCGCACCTGGACGATCCGGCCGCTGGGGCTGTCGGTGCGCGGGGTGATGCGCAGGCCGCCCAGCTGCTCGACCCGGCCCATGTCGATGCTCAGGTGCTGCGGCAGCACGGCCGCGGTGCTGGCCGAGTGCCACATCGTGGCCGGGTTGCCGTCGATGGCCATGGCCGCAGGGAAGTTGGCATCCAGCTGGCTGGAGGCCTCCGCCTTCCAGCCCTGGCGCGGCAGCGGCTGGCGAAACTCGTCCAGCAACTCCAGTTCACTCACCTGGGCCCAGGGCGATCCGCCTTCGCTGGTGAGCGCCTCCACCTTGACATAGCGGGCCGCACCGGGGCCCAGCACATCCCAGACAAAGTCGGTGCTGACGCTCAGGCTGTCGCTGGCAGCGCTCACGGTGACCGCATAACGGCCTTCACGCTGCGGCGTGCCGCTGATGAGGCCGGTGGCGGGCTCTACCGCCACGCCGGGGGGCAGCCCACGCGCCTGGTAGGCCAGTGCGGCACCTTGGGCTGCGCCACGCGCGACCGCCCGCAGCGAGTGGGCCTGGCCCTGCAGGCTGCGCGGGTCGTCGATGATGTCCAGCGCCAGCGCGCCCTGGCCGCTGAGACTGACCATCGACGCCACCGAGGGCACCCCGGCCTCGTCGATGGCAAACAGCATCCAGTGGCCCGGCAGCGCCAGGCCGGCGTTGTCAGGCACCTGCACGCGGTACTGGTTGGCACCGCTGCGTTCGAAGGTCAGCGACAGGCGGCGCTGGTCGTTGTTGACGGTATGGGTGGTCGAGTTCACCCGGACGATGGCAAAGGACTGCACCGGCTTGTCAGTCTGCACGTCGATGCGCGAGCCCCGCACCCACTGCGCCGGCACACGGGTGATCGCCGGGCGGGCGGCCGGTGTGCCATCGGGCTTCAGCAGGTAGCCGGGGGTGAAGATCTGGTAGTCCGCGTGGTTGGCGGCACAGCCCGTGCCGCACAGGCCACCGCCGGCGCTCAGCACCCGCCCATCGGGCAGCAACAGGGCCACGCTGTGGTACGTGCGCGGCACCGACATCGCCGGCATCACGGTGAAGGTCTCGGTGGCCGGATCGAACAATTCGGCCGGCAGCACCGCGCCGGTGTCGCTGAAGCCCGCGTTGACCGATTGCCCGCCCACGATCAGCACCTGGCCCGTGGGCAGCACGACGCTGTTGTGGAAGGTGCGGCGGTAGGCCATCGAGCTGAGCTTGCGCACGCTGGTGCCGGCACGGGTGTCGATGAGGTGCGCGGTGTCCTGCACTTCCGTGGCGCCCAGGCCACCCACCTTCAAGATTCGCCCGGCGTCGAACATGACCGCGGTGCCCAGCAGGCTGTAGGTGTCGTCACCGCGCATGCCGGCAAACTGCACCGATCCTTCGCCGCGCGTGTCGATCCAGTGCATGCGCTGGCTGGGGCCAGCCTGCAGCACCTTGCCGTTGCCCGTGGGAATCAGCCACATGTGGGAGTCGTCGCTCCAGCCGCCGGCCGGCCGTTCGGGCGCAAAGGTCATGGGCTGCACGCGCACACCGGGCAGCGCACGCCAGCCGGTGGCCTCGCTCCAGACCTCGCCGTTCTTCGGGCCCGGGGTGCCATTCCAGGAGCCACCCAGCGTCAGCACACGCCCGTCGGGCAGGAGGGTGTTGGCGTGGTAACCCCGAGGGGTGGTCATGTCGGCGCCACGGCTCCATTGCCCGGTGGCCGGGTCAAACACGCTGGTGCGTGGCGCCGTGCTGCCGCCATTGACCAGCAATCGGCCATCGGGCAAGTTGGTCGTGCCGGTACAGAACATCTCGTGGCCGGTCTCGGTGACATTGCGTTCACTGACGCGGCCGGTGGCGGGGTCCAGTTCGACGAAATAGGTGTTGACGGGACCATTGGCGCCAAAACCGAAGCGGTCGGTTCCGGCCCACAACAGCAGCTTGCCGGTGGGCAAGGCGGCCGCCGACACCGGCACCAGGGGCAAGCTCACCGGCGCATCCCAGCGCGAGCGCTGGGCCAAGGCCTGCAGTTCGGCCAGCGACTTCGCCACGGCCTCTTCCTGGGTCTGCGGCCCCTTGGCCTGGGCCTCGGCTTCCTGATCGGTGCCACCGCAGGCCACCAGGGCCAGCGTCAGCGCGATACCCGTCAGGGCCGCCCAGGTCTTCGCGGCGAATACACGGTCGTCCCAGCCATGCCCCGCCGGTCGAGTGGAAGAGTCGGCTGAACGAATCGTCGCTGGTGTCATGGGCTGGGTCTTCGGCAGTACAGCAGTGCGGCAGCCCGGCTCGAGACCACCTCTGTGTCCGGTATCGGCCGTATGCCGCGCCGGCTGAAGACCGGCAGACGCACAATCCCGTCCCATGCGCGCACTGAAAGCCCTCAAGGTCTGGTTCACCGCGGCCGGCGTGCCGCCATCCTTGCCCTCGGTGCGGGCGGGTCGAGCCTGGCGCTGGCGACGGTCCAGCTCACCGCCAACCCATCGGCCACGGCAGCGCCCGGTGCGGCTTCCGCCGTCGTCCAGACCGATCAGGCACGGGCCGAGCTGGTGGCCCAGGCGCCCGGCGGCGTGGCGCCCGGCCAGCCCATCTGGCTGGGCCTCAAGATCGAGCACGCGCCTCACTGGCACACCTACTGGCGCAACCCCGGCGATTCGGGCCTGCCCACCACCCTGCAGTTCGAGCTGCCCGCGGGCTTCTCGGTGGGGGAGA
>JAJTDE010000295.1 GCA_021298085.1 Rubrivivax sp. | reverse complement strand
AGGGTGTTGGCGGAGCACTGCCCAGGCACAACTGCCCCACACAGGCACACGCACCCACCGCCGCTCACACCATGCAAGAACCCATCTTCCCAGGTGCCAGCCGCCCGCCCATGAAATGGGGCGTGCCGCTGATGGCCATCGTTGCGGTCTTCATGCCGGCAGCCGTGTTGTCCATCTGGCTGGGTGTGATCGTCAGCTGGCTGGCGGCGTTGGGGGTGGCCGCCGCTGCGGTGGTGGCGTTCTTCTGGATGCGCCGCGTCACCCGGCACGACGACCACCGCCTGGCCCAGGCCTGGATGGCGATGCGCCTGGCGCGTCACAACCGCAACCGGAGGCTCCGCAGCAGCGTGCGTAGCTACAGCCCGGTGGCACTTCGAGGAGCCGACGATGCCTGGCACCGTTGATTCGCTGCGCGTGCCGCATGCCGAGCGGTCAGCTCAAAACGCAGAACCCCGCAGTCATGAATCCGTGCCCAGCTCGGCTGGCAAGAGCCACTGGGCATCGCGCTGGTTCTCTCGCCGGCAGCCCAGCAGCTCGCCCCGCTTCTGGGCCGAGGCCCCGCAGGAAAACCCCCTCAGCGGCTTCGTGAGCGCTGCAGGCCCCGTCAACGCCCACGACATCGTCACACGAGGCGGCGACTATTTCCGCGTCTACGCGTTGCAAGGGGTGAGTTTTGAGGGTCAGGACCCCGCGCGCATCGAGGAGCATCACCGGGCGCTCTCCGCACTCGTCAAGAACCTGCTGCCTGGTCGCAGCGCCGTCTACCTGCACCGCATCCGACGCCTGGCCCATACCGCGACGCACGGCCGCGGAGATGACTTCCACGACACGTCTGAAGGGCATGCGAGCAGGGTCTCGTCTGCAGATGCCGGAGCAACCTATGCGCAAGGCTTCGCCGCCCGCTACCAGCAACAGCTCGCAAGCTCCCCGCTGCACGTCACCGAGCTTTACCTGACGCTGCTCGTCCGCCCCGCACAGCGCGCCCGAGACCTCCCCAAGCAGTCCAACCACGCTGCCGCCAAACACCCCACTGCGGACGCCCGTGAGGCTCTGCGTCAGCAAACCCTGCAAGAACTGCAAGAGCTGGGTTCCCTGGCCGAACGCTCACTGCGCGAATTCGGCTTGCGGCCGCTTGGCATGCGCGAGTCGCATCCATCCCCCCACCCGTTGGCCCCGCACACCACCGTCGATTGGGAAGCAGGCCAGTTCTTAAGCGACTTGATCAACGGCATCACCCCCGGCCCGCGCCGCCGTGTCCCTGTGCCCCAAGGCCCCGCCTGGCAAAGCCTGCCAGATGCTCGGCTGAACTTTGCGGGCGACACCCTCGAAATCCGCGGCCTCCACACCCGCCGCTACGCTAAGCTGCTGGGTCTCAAACGCCTGCAGCGCCATGTGGAGCCCGGCACGCTCGGGGCGCTGCTCTACGAGCCCTGCGAGTTCATCGAAACCCAATGCTGGGCCTCTGTGCCCAAACGCCAGGCGCAGGCTGCGCTGGTGCTGCAACGGGACCAGCTGCTTGCCAGCGAAGACGCTGGCCGCACCGAGATCGAGGAACTTGATGGCGCGCTCGACTTGCTGGCCGCGGGTGAACTCGCGATGGGCGAGTACGCCTACAGCATCGACCTGGTGGCCGACGCCGCCTGGTTCAGCCAGCAACCCGGCAACCTCCAGTGGCGCCCCCGCAAGGCCACCATCAGCAACCGGGCCTTTACGGCACTGGCCTGTGGCCACAACGTGCGCAGCGGCAAGCCCGCTGGCAACCCCTGGGGCCCTGCCATCGCCCAGCTTCGCGGCTGCAGTGGCACCCCGTACCACTTCAGTTTTCATGCGAGCCCGCCTGGCGTGGATTGCGTCGGGCAGCGGCTGCCCGGCAATACGCTCGTCATCGGCGCCACGGGCAGTGGCAAGACCACGCTGCTGGGCACTCTGCTGACCCTCAGCGCCATGCTGCCCACACCGCCACGCATCGTCAGCTTCTCGCTCGACCGCGACACGGAGATCCTGATCCGCGCATTGGGCGGACGGTTTCATCGGCTGCGCTTTGGTGTGCCCACCGGGCTGAACCCCTTTGCCCTGTTTGGCGCCGAAAACGCCGCCGAGGCACAAGGGTTTCTGACGCGGTTGATCACCCGCTGCATCCATCACCAGCACCACGCCCACCACGCGGGACAGGCAGGCGCCCAAGCCGCCGTCCAGCCCGTGCAGCTCTCACTGCTGCCCTCCGACGAAGAGGCTATCTCCCGCGCGGTCGAAGCCACGATGCTGCTGGAGCCGGGCCTGCGCAGCTTCAGCACCGTCCGCCAGAACCTGCCCCGCAACGGCCCCAACAGCCTGTACGACCGGCTCGGGCGCTGGTGCCAAGGTGCGGAACTCGGCTGGGTGTTTGATGCGCCCGAGCGGAACACCCTAGAACGTGATCGCACTGAGCGTCAGTCGGGCATCGCGACCCCGAAGGCGACTCCCCAGGCAATCACACACCCCACCCCCCACACGATCGGCTTCGACTACACCGAGCTCCTCGACCACCCCGACGTCCGCACGCCCGTACTGATGGTCTTGCTCCAGCAGATGCAGGTGATGCTCAACGGCGAGCCGCTGATCTACCACGTGGCCGAGGCCTGGAAAGCACTCGGCGACCCTGTCTTCGCACCGTTCCTCAAGCAGCAGCAAAAGACCATCCGCAAGAAGAACGGCCTGGGCGTCTTCGACACCCAGCAGGTCGAAGACCTGCTGGCCAGCGACAACGGCCGCGTGATGGTCGAGCAAAGCCCCACCAAACTGCTGCTGGCCAACCCGGACGCCACGCGCAGCGACTACGTGGACGGACTTGGCCTCACCGAGCCCGAGTTCGACTTCTTCCGCCAGGTGGCCGTGCGAAGCCACCGGCGCTTTGTCGTCAAACAGGGTGAAGACTTTGTGCCGTGTGAACTGGACCTCTCCGGCATGCCGGATGACCTGGCCATCCTCAGCGCCACGCCCGACAACCTGCGCCGCCTGGACACGGCCAGAGCAGACGTCGAAGCCCGCTTCGGCCCGGCCGCGGCCGATGACCCCCAGCACTGGCTGCCGGTGTACCTGGAACTGGTGCGCGACGCCCAGCGCCGCACGGCCAAGGGCGGCGGTGCACCATCAGGCAGCTACACCGGCACCGGAACACACAGCCGAGCCACCGCGAACGCGACACGAGTGCCGCCAGTGCTACCCGTACCACCGGGACCAGGGGCGCCGCGTGTTTGAGCGCTTTGACGCCCTGCTGGCCGCCTTTGTGGCGAACTACGCCCAGACGGTGGCCACCACCCTGGCCGCAGGGCTGGCGGCCCCAGCACTGCTGCTGGTCACGACCAAGATCGTGATCTTTGGGCTGGCGGTGATGCGGGGTGAGGCCGACGAGCCGCTGGGCCAATTCACCTGGAACATGGTACAGACCATGGCCGTGCTGACCTTTGCGATCGGCGGCCTGGCCTACAGCCAGTGGGTGTTGCCGGCCGCAACCCAGGCCCAGGACGGCATGGCCACGCTCTTCATCCGAGGCCTGCCCACAGGGGCCAGCGCCTTTGCCGCACTGGACGCCGTCAACAACCAGGCCAACGACCTGCTCAAGGTGCTCTGGCGCGATGCGACGCTGCTGCGCGTCGACTTGGTGGTCGCCAGCCTGCTCTTCAGTGCGGGGACAGCAGCGTTTCTGATCGTCGGGCTCGCGGTAAGTTTTGTGGCGCGGGTGCTGATGGTGTTTGTGCTGGCGGTCGGGCCACTTTTCATCCTTTCGCTGCTCTTCAAGTCCACGCGGCGCTTCTTCGATTCCTGGTTGTCGCTGCTGCTGGCCGCCGCGGTCACCAGCTGGTTTGTGTTCTTTGCGCTTGGCCTGTCGCTCAACGTGGCCACGCGGACGGTGGACGTACTCAACCGCAGCGGCGCGTTTCACTCGGGCGCCGTCGACGGCGTGTTTGTGATCGAGGCCGCGGGCACGTACCTGGCGGTGATGGCCGCGCTGGCCTTTGTGCTGTACCAGGCGCCACGCCTGGCCTCAGCGCTCACCGGCGGCCCCGCAGTCCAAAGCGGGCTGGCGATGGTGGCCCGCTATGTGGGCGGCGGATCGACCTCGAACAACCGGCACTCCACACACAGCGCCAACGGCTCAGGCGCCGGCTCATCGTCCGGCAGTAGCGGTTCAGGCAGTTCAGGCGGCTCCGGCGGCAGCCTCAGCCGCGTGCCCACAGCCTACACCGCCGGCTACGGCGCGGGCCGCAGCACCGGGACTGCCGTGCGCCACGCCTACCAACGCCTTGCAGGGAGACATCGTCCATGACCTTGAACACCCATCGGCGCGCGCGAGCATGCGCTGCGCCATCTGCCAAAACCGCCAATTGCGCCAATAGCGCCAAAGCCGTGACAGCCTTCAAAGCCGTCACAGCCAAATCCCGATCACGGCGCGCCGTGCAACAGCTGGTCTGCACCGCAGCACTGGTGGCACTCGCCGCTGCCATCCCGATGTCGTCAGCCTTCGCCCAAGGCATCCCGGTGCTCGACACCGCCAACCTGGTCTCGGCCATCCAGCGCCTGCTCGCGCGCGCCGTTGGGTGTTCAAGGTCATGGACGATGTCTCCCTGCAATGCGTTGGTAGGCGTGGCGCACGGCAGTCCCGGTGCTGCGGCCCGCGCCGTAGCCGGCGGTGTAGG
>JAJTDE010000294.1 GCA_021298085.1 Rubrivivax sp. | reverse complement strand
TTCGAACTGCCCACCCGCCTGCCGCCTTCGGTGCAGCAGCAGGCGGCTGATGTGGCGCGCCGCTTCCTGGCCGCAGCCGGCTTCACGCACGGCTTCTTCAACATGGAGTTCTTCCACGATGCCCAGACAGGCCGCCTGAGCGTCATCGAATTCAACCCGCGCCTGGCTTCGCAGTTTGGTGACCTCTATCGCCGCGTGGCCGGGCTGGACGCACACCGCATGGCGCTGAACCTGGCCAGCGGCCGCGACGTCTTCGAGGGCGCGCGGCAAGACCCGACGGCGGGGGCTGCTGCCAGCCTGGTCTACCGTGCATTCTCAGGCGACACGGTACCGCCGCAACCCTCGCCAGCCGCGCGCCAGTCACTGCGGCAGGCCTTCCCCGATGCGTTGTTCTTCGGCATGCCCAAGCAGGGCCACGGCCTGGCGCGGGATTTCAAGTGGCTGGGCAGCCACCGCTACGGCATCGTGCACCTGGGGGGCGCCGATGCGCCGGACCTGCAGCGACGCGCCTTCCAGGCGTCGGACCTGTTGGGTTGGCCGGCGCCCTACGCATCGCTGTCGGCCCAGGCAGCCCCCTTCGTTCCCTTCGTTCAACCCTTGTCAGGAGCTGTCTCATGAACCCCACGCACGCAAGCCGCCGATCACCCGTCTGGGCGCCCGCCGCCGTGCTGTCGCTGGCGCTGCTGGCCGGTTGCTCAGCCTTGACGGCGCAGAACCCCTCAGGCGCGCTGCGCCCAGTCAACGCCCATGCCGTCGATGGCCAGGCCCGGGTAATGCTGGCCGGGCACGACGTCGTGTCGTATTGGACCCAGGGGCGGCACGCGATGGGCTCTGCGCAGTTCCAGAGTGTCTACGAGGGAGTGACATTCCGCTTTGCCAGTGCGGCGCACAAGGCCCTGTTTGACCAGTCGCCCGCCAAGTACCTGCCGCAATATGGCGGCTACTGTGCCAACGGCATCGTCTACGGCATTCCCTGGGGCGGCGACGCCGACAGCTGGCGCATCGACAACGGCCGACTGTTCATCTTTGGCGGCGCGGGCTCCAAGGCGGGCTTCGAGCTGGACATTCCCCGCAACACCGCGCTGGCTGACCGCTATTGGCGCGACGAGGTGGCCGGCAACAACAGCTTCTGGCAGCGCGCCAAGCGCCTGGTGTTCAGGGTGCCGCACTACCAGTCGGGTGAAGACCTGGCCAAGGCAGTGGCGGCTGCCCGCCAGGGACGTCAGTGAGCGTCGGTCGCGGACCACTGCGCTGGCGTGGCCTTGCCCTTCTGAGAGGCCTTGGCGGCCTTGCGCAGGGCCACGGCGTTGGGTGCCGTCGACGCAGAACCCGGCAGCGAGAAGACGCTCATCGCGTTGGCCACGGCCTGCGCCTGATTCTGCAGGCCCATCGCGCTGGCCGCCACCTGCTCCACGAGCGCGGCATTGCGCTGGGTGATGGTGTCCAACTGGGTGATGGCCTCATTGACCTGGCTGATACCTGTCAGCTGCTCATTGGCCGATACCGTGATGGTGCCCACCACGGTGGTGACCAGCTCCACGGTGGACAAGACGTCGTCGATCTTGGTCTTGGCCTGGGTACTCACCAGAGTGCCGGCGCGCACCTGTTCGGCCGACGCGCTGATCAGCTGCTTGACCTCGCGCGCTGCTGAACTTGTGCGTTGGGCCAGCGCGCGCACTTCACCCGCCACGACCGCAAAGCCACGCCCCTGCTCACCGGCACGGGCGGCCTCGACAGCGGCATTCAGCGCCAGGATGTTGGTCTGGAAGGCGATGCCTTCGATGACCCCGATGATCTCGCTGATCTTGTTGGACGATTCGCTGATGCCCTGGATGGTCTGCGACACCGACAGCATGGCCGCCGAGCCCTGGCGCGTGGCGTCGCGTGCACGTTGTGCAATGCCCGATGCCTGGTCGGCCGAACCCACGCTCTGCCGAACGGTGCCGGTGATCTCTTCCATCGACGCAGCGGTCTCTTCCAGGTTGGCAGCCTGCGATTCGGTGCGCGAAGCCAGGTCCTGGTTGCCAGCGGCAATCTCGGAGGTGGCGGTCTGCATGTGCTGCACTTCGCTTCGTGCATCACCCACCACCGCCCGCAGGTTGACACTGAGCTGGGCCAGCGCACGGCCCAGTGCCAGTACTTCTCCTTCGCCCTGGGTCTGGACGGTGCTGGCAAGGTCGCCGGCGGCCAGCCGGTTGGCGGCGTTCACCAGCTGAGCCAGGGGCTTGGTGGCCAGGGACCTGGCGGCCAGGAACGCGACGGCCGCGGTGACAACGGCCACGCCCAGGCCTGATGCGGCCGCGGCGATGGGCGTCATCACGCCAGACAACGCCAGCACGGCGGCCGTGGACAGCGCAGCGCCTGCACCACTGAACCCGGCGATACGTGCTGCGGTGCCCATGCTCAGCCATGACACGCTGCGCGCCCAGACCGTGTCCAGCGTCAGATGGCCGCCCGAGAGCGTATGCACGAGCTTCCCCTGCTGGGCTTCGCTGCGCATGACGGCATACAGGGCTTCTGCGCTGCGCACCGCCTCGGCGCGGGGCTTTGCGCGAACCGAGAGGTAGCCGGTGATCTCGCCGCCGGTGAACAGCGGCGTCACATTGGCCTGAACCCAGTAGAACCCGCCATCCTTGCGTCGGTTCTTGACCAGGCCATTCCACGGCCGGCCGCTGGACAGCGTCTGCCACATGTCCCGGAAGGCCTCAGCCGGCATGTCCGGGTGTCGCACCAGGTTGTGCGGCTGTCCCAGCAGCTCGTCACGGGGAAAGCCGCTCAGGTGTACGAAGGACTCGTTGCAGTAGAGGATGCGCCCTTGAGGGTCTGTCGTGGATACCAGCAGGTCGGTCTCTGACAGCGGGACTTCCTGGTTGGTGACGGGCAGGTTGGTACGCATGGCACGGGCTCCTGTAAACAAGACCGTGATGTTTACAAGGTCAAGCCAGCCCACTCGCCCCTGAAGCCGCCCGAAGCCGGGGCTGTTCAAGCCATTCGGGGTGACAGGTGGCCCTGACGCGGGTTCAGCGCATCATCCAGCGGCGGCTGGCATAGCTGAGCCCGTCGACCAG
>JAJTDE010000293.1 GCA_021298085.1 Rubrivivax sp. | reverse complement strand
GCAGTGGTTGATTCTTTCGCAATCTTCTGCGCATGCTCGATTGAGGCTGAACGCATGTAGTAGACAAGGAAGGCCTCGTCGTCTGTCTCGTGCAGGAAGACCGACTCGATCGTTACCCCTTCCGCGTCCATGCTTTGTAAGGCTTGTTCGCGGTTCGCGCCGATGTGCGCGGCCCACTCCCGAGTTCGAGCAACGGCTCCAGGCTTCAGCTTGATCAGCGCGCAAACTGGCTGTGAGGTACGGTCTTGCAAACGTCAGTTCCTCAGGTTGTTGTGAAGCAGGTTGGCGAGAAGAAGGTCAGGGCGTTGCCTCGCGGGGCCTAACTTTGTTTTCGGCTGATCGTCAACGATCGCCCTAACATTCCTGGATGGGGTCTTCCCGCTCTAGAGCGCGCAGCCAGACCAGGGCGGGCACGACGCTACAGCAGTCCGGTACCGCCGTCTAGACTCAACAAGCTGGTCCGCGTGGCGGCAGTGACCACCGTCAGCCTTTCGATTGGAAGTTCATCTGCGGTAGCACCAGCTGGTCGTTGCAGTTGGAGCCGAGTCCCACTGACGTTCGGCAGTGACGCGTGTTCAGAGACTCTCGAATCGACGTCGACTTGCCGGCCCCTCTGGTGCCCATCAGCTTGGAGTGTTTTGTGTCATCCGCAGGCGGCACCCGCACCCCGTCCATCGTCGATCGCAGGATCACGCCAATTCTTTGAACAGTTCAGCGGTCCCGGGGTCGCTCTTTGTCCCGTTCTTTGGCAAGGTTTGAGGATCTCCGCTCGTGCCTTGGCGCCTTCGCATCCCAAACGTTGAACCGCACCTGCTGTCCCACCGTCGCCATCTGCCGTCCGCGCCGCTCCAGCGCCTCGGTCAACCGGCCCTCAAGTTGCGCTGGAACGCGGGCGTCTTTCATGGCCTTTTGCAGAACGGCGCGCAGGTGCGCTTGATCCGTGCTTCGCGGTTCAGCCGGCCTCTGTTGTTTTGCTCTTTCTCGATCGGCTGGTTGTGCCGGCGACGCCTCGCGAGATGTCGACGCCGCGCGGCTGGCCACCGGGCCTTGCTGTGCCCGAGCGCGGTCGTGGCGAGTCTGTTCGGCCACCACTGCTTCCCGGTCGCCTTGCGTGGGCGTGTAGCCCATGGCTTGCAACCCCCGTGAGTTGGCCAACACCCAGGCCTCGCGCTTGAACTCCGCACTGCCCTGCAGGTGCACGGTCTTCCAACCGAGTTCCTGCGCACGGTCCACCATACCCATCAGGCCAGCGCTGCTGTGCTCAGCGGTGCGCAGCGTCAACCAGGTTTCGGTAAAGGCCAGCCTGTCGGGCCTGTCCCGGAACCAGTACTCGCTGCCAATCAGACGGGGGCTGACCGTAAAACGCTCTTCAACGGGTGTGGTTTGCTGTCGGTCCGCTGCCTGGCGGTCCGTAACCCCTGCGGCTTTTTCGATTTGCGCTTGAACGGCGCGTAAAGCCTTATGCCAGGCGTCAGGCGCCTCGGTGTCTTGGGCGGCCTGCTTCAGGTGCTTCAGCTGCTCCGGGTTGGCCTGCTTGATGATCTGTTGCACCACATCCAGCTGCTGCCTTGATAGGCTGGCTTCACCCTCGCGGTTCTCAATCAGACGCTGCAGCTCGCCCCTTTCGGCAACGGCTTCATCGCGTGGCTGTGTCTTGCGTGATGAACGGTCAGCCGCCGGCGGCAGTGCGCTCAGAGAGTTTTCGGCAGGCCGGGCCAGCTCCATCTGCCGCTCTCGCACCGCTTGGCGGTACAGCGCGCGGCTGTCATCGTTCGTAAAGCTCAGCTCCCATTGGCCGGTGTCACCTCGGTTGGCCGTGGCGCCCACTTGGTTCTGCACATCCTGCAGCTCGGAGCGATCGATGCCTTCTTGGGCCTGCTGTTGTGTCGGGTTCAGGCTTGCCGCCAAACGGTGCATGGCAGCCCATGGACTGTTTGTGGTGAATAGGCTCAAGCGCTGCGGTTTAGGCGTGTTGCCGGTTGATGTGTCTGACTGATCGCCTCGCTCCGCCCGCTCAGCCAGCTCAACCCAAAGGCTCAGCCGGCCGGGGGAAGGGTCGTTCGCTGCTGCTTCGGGCACCTGGTCAATCTGGCCTCGCGTCCGCCGGACCTCTGCTGGCTCCAGCGGGGCAGCTTCAGCGCTCTTCGTTCGTTGGATGCCGCGGGCATCACCCTGGGCATCGGCGTCGGCACTCTGGGACATGGCTTGTCCTTGCAGTGAAGGGGCTCAAAGGGGCAGGATCGGGGCTGATCTATCCGAGCGTGGTGATCCGGGCGCCGCGATCAAGGTTGGCAGTCACGGCCGGCTGGCCTCGGCCGCCCGCTGGGCCAATCTATGCGCCGCTGCGGGTTGTGCAGACGTCTGGGACGAAGCCGCCGCTGTGGTCAATGCCTGCGCCACCGCATGGGCGCGTGCTTCTGCGGTGGCGTTTGTGGTCGCTACCGACCGAGGCGCTGCGCTCGCAGTCTGCGTGGTGCCTTGCGGGGCCTGGGCGGGCCTGGTGAACAGCATTACCGGCGCCTGCTGCACAAACTCCAGCTCCACGCGTCGGCCGGAAGCCGCATCTACCGGTGCATCACCCATCCCCTGCCAGCTCACCCGAAGTTTTGCTGTCGGTACCCCGAGCTCTCGCAACAACGCTGCAGCGGCCTCGGCCCGACGCCTTGCGGCCTGCACATCCACCCCTGAGTCCGCGTTGCCGCCCGAGCGCGCACGGATGTGCACTGTGTGGGCTTCTTGCGCGGCCGCCACAAGCGCGGCGCGTGTTTCCTCGTCAACCGACAAGGTGGTTTGGTTGTGCTCGAACACGAACACCGCAAGCCGCGTGGGTGCTCTGTCCGCTGGTGCCTCGGTAGCTGCAATGCCGGTCTGCTGTGCGCTGCTCTTGCCCGCCAACACCGGTGCGGCGATGGCCATAGTCGAGGAGGTCTTGCCGCACTGGGGTGCGGTGGTTTCTGCTTGCAGGTCTGCAGCTCGATGGCGGCGGCTTGGTTGACGGGGCGCCGCTGGCTGTCGTCCACGGTTGGCAGGCCGGGCGAGGACTGGCAGGCGGTGAGAGTGATCAGCACACCCACCAGTGGCCCGAGCAACGTGGCCGGCAGCGGCCTACGGGACGCATGGCCTGCGCTGTTCGCGACTGCATGGGCATAACCGCTGGTGTACGCCCTGGATAAACGCAGAGGACCGAAGCAGTTGGGTTCAAGGCAGGTGTTGCGTGTGTGCATAGTCTGAGTCCTCGGTGAGAGTGATCAAGGCGCTACTGCAGTGGGCGCTGATGCGCCACGGTTCTGGTATGTGCAGATAAGTGCAGGAAGGTGCAGGAACGAGCGCGGTGAGGTGCTGCTACCCGTGCACTTGCCCCAGGATTGCACCGGGCGCTGTGGGCTGGTGTGGGAACGCGTGGCGAAGTGGCTGGCGTCCCGTCTTGGGTGGCGGCCGCGTGGCGACGGATTGAGCGGGCTCATTTCTGGTCTGCCGAGCTTGCGCCGAGGCTTCATGGAGAGCCGCTGGGCCATCACGCGGCACCACCCGTTGCCGGTTGCCCATCCCGGGCCGCGGCCTGCCTCATATCCCGCTCCAGCGTCTCGAAGGTCTGCGTCACAAACACCTCAACGTCTTCTTCTCTGGCATCCGGCCCGAGTGCGATCAGGTGGCTGAAATCGTGTGCGACGTCCTCAGCGGTGACGGCCTCTCCAGGCTTCACCGGGCGGCGGCGGTTTTCCACAACGGCGATGTGGCGCGTGAGGTTGATGGCCGGAGCAAGTGGCGCAGGCAGCAGCCGTTCGATGAACACGGGATCGTCGTGGTACCGAATCTTGTTGGCCAGGATGGGTTTGTGGTTCTCCAACACGATGACCTCCTTGTCGGCGCCCAGCTCCTTGAACTCTTGCGGCAGCAGCAGCGGCCGGCGCTGCGAACTCTCGTTGACGGAGTTGGAGGTGGATGACCCGCGGGCGCCGCTGCTGACCGAGCGGCCGTTGCTGCGCTCGCGCTGCGTGAACGTGCCCAGCATCTCGCTGTACTCGTTGGCGTCGCGCTGCTCGCGCGGCGCAAAGAGGATCTGCACCGCATGGTTGGTCGCAAAGGTGCGGGCATCGTCACGCCCGTAGACCGATTCCAACTGGCTCATCGACTGAACCACCGTCAGCACCCGCAGGCCATAACCGGCCAAGAAGCCGATGGCTTTGCTGAGCACCGTGATGCGCCCGACCGCCGCGGCCTCATCCAGCAGCAGCAGGCAGCTGTGCTTGAGGGCCGGGTTGTGCTGCGGCAGCTCGTCGGTGTTCTGGTGGATGGTCTGCGCAAAGAACAGGTTCAGCAGCACCGCGGATTCGGCCAGCCGGTTGGCGGGGATCACGAGGTAGACGGAGATCCGCTCCCGGCGCAGCGCGCGCAGATCGAAGTCGTCGCCTGAGGTGGCAGCGTCCACCAGCGGGTCTGCAAACAGCGTGAGCGGCGCACTCAGCGTGGCGAGGATGCTGGAGGAGGTGTTTTCCGACGTCGACAAGAACCGGTTCAAGGCATCGACGCACGAGCTTGGCAGAGGGTTACCAGCCTGCTGGCGCGCGGTGATCACGGCGCGCAGGTGTTCGTGCAGCGAGCGGCCCTGGCCGCTGGCCTGGCGCAGCAGTTCGCCGAGTGTGCAGGGGCGGTCCGGCGTGGCCAGCATCAGCAGCACGAGCCCCAGGAACAGATTCTTGGCCTGGTCCGCAAAGAATGCTTCGTTGCTGGAGGCGTTGCCCGTGCTCGGGTAGAGCATCTGGGCGATGGCGAGCGTGTCGGCGATGGCGTGGTGGGGATCTCGACGGATGTAGCTGAGCGGGTTCCAGCGGTGGGTGCGGGGGAAGCAGTGGGCGTCACGGCCTGTTGTCTCGGCTGGGTTTCCGGCTGAGCTGCCGGCCAAGGTCAAGGTTGGGCCGTTGAGCAGGTTGGATTCCTCGCTGGTTGCATTGGCGGCTGTAGCAGTACCCTGTCCGACCTCGGTTTGGCTGGTTGTTGGTGTGGATGACGTGGCTGAAGTGGCTGGAGTGGATGAGGCGAACGGCGCCCACTTGAACACCCGCTGCCCGTGGCGTGCGCGGTAGCCCGCGGTGAGTTCGTGGTTCTCACCCTTGATGTCCAGCACCACCACCGATCCGCGCCAGGCCAGCAGGTTGGGCACGACGATGCCCACGCCTTTGCCGCTGCGAGTGGGGGCGCTCAGCAGCACCGACTGCTGGCCGGGCAGGCGCAGGTAGTCGTTGCCGACACGGCCGAGCAGGATGCCGTCGTCACCGAGCAGGCCGCTTTTGGCGAGCTCGGGGCGGCTTGCAAACCTCGCCGCGCCATGCAGCGGCCGGCGGGTCTGGGTGGCGGCCAGCGCACCGAAGGGCAGGACCAGCCCAAAGAGCACCGCGGGCACCACGGTGAGGATGGCCACCCGCTTACGGGCGGCTGCGTCACCCGTGGTCGCCTTCCAGGCGGTGACGATGTCTGAGGGTGAGAAGGTGCCCGGGGTGAGGTTGAGGGGAGAGCGTGTCGTGGTGCTGGTAGTGGTGGCAGTTGCAGTTGCTGCGGTGGGTGAGGTCGCTGCGCCGGTCGTGACCCACGAGGCGCCTGGCTGCAGCCAGGCGAGCCGTACGAGCGCTG
>JAJTDE010000292.1 GCA_021298085.1 Rubrivivax sp. | reverse complement strand
GAAGGCCGCGGCATCTTTGGTGACCTGCCGGTGCGCGACAACCTGGCGCTGGGCGGCTTTGCGCACCGCGCCCGCACCCAGGCCGAGGCCAACCTGCAGCGGGTGCTGTCGCTCTTCCCCCGGCTCGCCGAGCGCCAGACGCAGCTGGCCCGCACGATGAGCGGCGGCGAGCAGCAGATGGTGGCCATCGGCCGGGCGCTGATGTCGGCCCCCACCATCCTGATGCTGGACGAGCCCTCGCTGGGCCTGTCGCCGCTGCTGTGCGGCGAACTCTTCCGCAATCTGCAGGCCATCCGGCAGACGGGGGTGGGCATCCTGCTGGTCGAGCAGAACGCACGCCAGAGCCTGGCCATCGCCGACCGCGCCTACCTGCTGGAAAACGGCGCCATCGCCGGCGAGGGGCCGGCGGCCCAGCTGGCCCGCGACCCCGCTGTGCAGGCGGCCTACCTGGGTGGGGCGGCCAGCGGCAAGGGCGGGCGCGTGGCGTCGGCGGGGGCCACTGCCCATGCCTCCGATGCCGCCAACGCCCCTTCCACCACCATGGCGCCCGTGGACGCCGGCGCACTGGCCGCACGGGCCTTGGCGTCACTGGTGCCGAATGCGGCAACCTCGCTCAGCACCCCGGCTGACGCCCTGGTGCCCACGCGCATCGCCGATCTGGTGCAGATCGCCACCCGACGCCAGGCCGAAGACGTACAGACCCAGCGCGAGACACCTTACACGCTGGACCCGCAGACCGTGGCCGAGGCGATGGCCTCGGTCGAGGCGGCGGCTGCTCGGGCGCTCCAGCCGCGCCCGAAGCCGCCCCAACCCGTGGTCGGCCCGGACATCCAGGTCTGGCGACGCCCCGGCATCGAGGTCTGGCGCCGCCAGCCCGATGGCAGCCTCCACCAGGAGCACTGACATGGCACGACAGTTCGACGGCCTCTACATCGGCGGACGCTGGGTGCACCCCGGCCGCAGCTTCGACGACCTCAACCCCGCCGACGGCAGCGTCTGGGCGCGGGTGCCCGACGGCAGCCTGGCCGACACCCGTGCGGCCATCGACGCCGCGCAGGCGGCCTTTGCCGGCTGGTCCAGCCTGATGTTCCAACAGCGCAGCCACTTCATGATCGAGGTGGCGCACGTGATCGAGAAGCGCAAGAAGGACTTTGTCGAGGCTGCCAAGGCCGAAGGCGGCGGCTGGTTTGGCAAGGGCATGTTCGAAGCCGGCTACATGCCCGATGTGTTCTACGCGGCCGCGGCCAGCAACTACGCGGCCATCGGCGAGGTGATGCCTTCGGAACATGGCAAGCTGTCCCTGGCCATGCGCCGGCCGATGGGCGTGATCACCTGCATCAGCCCCTGGAACTTCCCCGGCATCCTGACCGCCCGTGGCATTGCCTTTGCGCTGGCCGCGGGCAACACCGTGGTGCTCAAGCCCTCGGAAGAGACGCCGTATTGCGGCGGCCTGTTCTTTGCCGAAGTCTTCCAGGAAGCCGGCGTGCCGGCCGGTGTACTGAACGTGCTGACCTGCAGCCGCGAGAACATCGGCGCCATCGGAGACGAGCTGATCGACAACCCGCGCATCAAGGGCATCAGCTTCACCGGCAGCACGCCGGTGGGCCGGATGATTGCCGCGCGGGCCGGTGCGCACCTGAAGAAGGCCTGCGTGGAGCTGGGCGGCAAGGACAGCCTGATCGTCTGCGACGACGCCGACATGGAGCGCGCCACCCAGGCAGCCAACTTCGGCAGCTTCATGCACCAGGGCCAGATCTGCATGTCGGTGGAGAAGGTGCTGGTGCAGGACCGCATCTTCGAGCCCTTTGTCAAACGCTTTGTCGAACGCGCCGCCAAGCTGAAGATGGGTGACCCCAGCCGCGACGACAGCTGCGTCATCGGCCCGCTGATCAACGACAAGCAGGCCGCCAAGGTGAAGGAGCAGATCGACGACGCGGTGGCCAAGGGGGCCAAGGTGCTGCTGGGCGGCGGCGTCAAGGGTCGTTTTGTCGAACCCACCATCCTGCTGGGCGTGACGCCACAGATGAAGGTCTACCAGGAAGAGACCTTTGGCCCCGTGGTGCCGGTGATTCCCTTCCGCACCGACGACGAGGCCATCGCGATTGCCAACGACACCGAATACGGCCTGTCGGCCGGCGTGATGACGGCCGACGAGGCACGCGGCCTGCGCATCGCCAACCGGCTGGAAACCGGCATGTGCCACATCAACTGCAGCAGCGTCAACGACGAACCTCATGTGCCCTTTGGCGGCAGCAAGGCCTCGGGCGTGGGCCGCCACGGCGGGCGCTGGTCGCACGAGACCTTCACCGAGACCCGCTGGATCACGCTGGACCGCGGCAACCGCCCTTACCCGCCCGTGTTCTGAGCCTCCACCATGAGCCACACCAAACTCCTCCAGGGCAAGACCATCGTGGTCACCGGCTGTGCCAGCGGCATCGGCCTGGAAACCGCCCGCCTGTGCAAGGCCTGGGGCGCCACCGTGCTGGGCGTGGACCGCACAATGACGCAGCAGCACGTCGACGAGCTCTACAAGGTGGACCTCTCCTGCCCGCGGCAGATCCACCAGCTCATCCAGGCGCTGCCGCACGGTGTGCACGGCCTGGCCAACATCGCGGGCCTGCCGCCCACGGCACCGGCCGAGCTCGTGCTGAAGGTCAACCTCGTCGGCCTGAAGGCGCTGACCACCGGCCTGGTGCCCAAGATGGCCGATGGCGCCAGCATCGTCAACCTGGCCTCGCTGGCCGGCTTCGACTGGGCCAACCGCATCAGCTCCATCCACGAGAGCGAACACCTCGATTTCGACGAGGTGGCCGAGTTTGTCCGCACCCATGACGCGGGTAACGCCGGTGGCCGCAGCTACTTCTTCAGCAAGGAAGCCCTGGTGGCCTGGACGCTCAAGAACCGCTGGAGCTGGCGCGAAGACGCTCGGCGCCCGTGCCGAGGAGGACATGCGCGTGATGGACCGCCCGGGCACGCCCGCCGACATCGCGCCCGTGGTGGCCTTCCTGCTGAGCGACGCCAGCGCCTGGATCCGTGGCGCCAACCTGCCGGTGGATGGGGGCATGTCGTCCCACCTGCTGTGCAACATCCACGGCCTGTGAGTGGGTGAACCCGTGAATTTGAGAGACCGTGAATAAGAGAGCCCTGCCATGAGTGAATTCATCGTCTGGACCCTCGTTGTCCTTGTCATCGTGGCCATTGCCATCGCCGTGCTGGCGCGTTTCTACGAA
>JAJTDE010000291.1 GCA_021298085.1 Rubrivivax sp. | reverse complement strand
GCCGGCCTTCAGACTGGCCACGATGGCGTCGACATCGGCCTTGCCCTTGTGCTTGGCGGCCAGATCCTTGTTGGACGGCGCCATCTTTTTCTTGTTGGCGTCATGGCAGGTCTGGCAGCCATTGGCCTTGGCCAGGTCCTCCGAGGCCAGCGCAGGGCCGGCCAGGACGAGCCCGGCCGCCGCCAGGGCCAGGGTGATCAGCGACTTCTTCATGCTTGGTACTCCTCGAGAAACAATGCCATCGACAGGTGGGAGCCGCACGCGCCGCTGACGGCATCACGGCGCGGGACAAGGGGGACTGGGCGACTTGCCTGCTTGAAACCGGAAGCATGACCTCACGTCTTGATGCACCGTCGGGTTGACTTGCAGCCCCATGCGGTCGTGGCCGGCACGGCTGACGCGGCCGTTCCCGTCCGACCGGCGACAGGTCGCGGCGCGCACCCGGTCCCGGGTCATGGCTCCCGCGGTCGCCGGTCCGGCGAGAGAAGAAAATGCCGCCGTACGCGACGGCGGCGGTCTGGACGATGGCAGCAGTCGCCGCGTCAATCGAACAGGTGCGAAGCCAGGCCCGCGAAGATCAGCACCATGGTCAGGATGCCGAGCGCCAGGCCAAGGCCGCCCACCACGGTGCTCACGGTGTTGGTCGTCGGCGACGGCGCCTCGGTCTCGAGCGCCTGCAGCCGGCCCTCGCGCACCAGCCGCGCGTACTCCAGCGGCCGCTCTTCTTTCAGTTCGTGCTCGGGCAGGGAACCGGTGAACACCACCTTGTCCATCGGGAATTTTTCCGGCCGCAGGTGGCCGTTGAAGAAGTGGATGGTGAAGATGAAGCCGATCGCCAGCAGCGCCTCGTGGCCGTGCACCAGCGTGGCGATGTTGAAGGCCCAGCCGGGCAGTCCCCACGACGACCAGTACTCCGGAAACCACAGCAGCAGGCCCGAGCCGCCGATGATGAACATGCCCCAGAACACCGCCATGTAGTCGAACTTCTCCCAGTAGGTGTAGCGGTCGAACTTGGGCCGCTCGCCCTTGCCCATGAACCACTTGACGTGCTGATACATCTGCACGATGTCCACCGGCTGCGGCACCATCGAATTCGGGCCCCACAGCACCTTGAGCAGGCCGTCGCGGGCGATGCGGATCACCACCTCGAGCACGTGCAGGGCGAAGACCACGCACATCAGCGCGGCGCACACGCGGTGCACCAGCGCCGCGCCCTCGAAGCCGCCGAACAGCCGCACCAGGCCCTCCGCCCAACCGGTGTAGGGGAACAGCAGCGGCAGGCCCGACAGCGAGCAGCCGATGAACGTGAACATCAGGATCGCGTGCATCAGCCGCTGGTACGGCTTGAAGCGGCGGTAGAAGCGGCCGCTCTCGACGGTCGAGTGGGCGGTGCTGCCGATCGGTACGGACGTGCTGGCCATGGGGTCCTCTCTCCTTGATCGCTTGCCTCAGCCGTGGCCGCCGCCCTTGCGCCGGCGCTCCTGCACCACCCGGAACGAGCGGTAGGCCCACAGGAGGGTATGCAGGCCGAAGAAGGCGAACACGCCGGCCAGCAGGACGTTCATGAAGATGCTGGTGTAGTACAGCGTGATGCTGCGCTCGCGGTTGGCCGGCTGCGGATGCGGGTCCCAGGAGGCGAACTGCACGCTCGAGTTCTGGTGGCAGTTGCCGCACATGGCGACGATGTTGTCCTTGTGCGTCGGCGACAGCGGGTCGCTCGCCGGGCGTACGTCGTGCGCGCCGTGGCAGGAGGCGCAGGTGGCCATCTGGCTGAAGCCGAGGTTGGTCACCTTGCCGTGGTAGGTCAGGTGATAGCTCTTGAGCAGGTCGGAGTGGCAGCTGCCGCACTGGTCGATCGTCGCCACCTGCCAGTCGGACTGCGTGCTGGCCGGGATGGCATGCGAGCCGTGGCAGTCGGCGCAGTTGGGACCGGCGGTGATGCCGGCCTGGCGCAGCTTGCCGTGCGCGCCCTTGTCGAACACGATCTTCTCGCGCTGGTGGCAGCCGCCGCAGGTGTCGACGATGTTGGCGCGCGCCACCCGGCTCTTCTCGTCGCCCTTGGGCAGGATGCCGTGGGCGCCGTGGCAGGACACGCAGTTGGGCGCCTGCTCGGAGTAGCCGCCCTGGCCCTTGAGCAACTGGCCGTGGATGCTGTCGTGGTACTTGGCCTGCACGTTGCCGCCCGGCATGGCCGCCTGCTGCGCAACCGGCTGGCTGCCGTGGCAACTGCCGCAGGTGGTCGGGATGTTCAGGCGGTGCGTCAGCGAGGCGGTCTGGGTCGACTTCAGCACTTCGTGCGCGGCGCCGTGGCAGCTCGCGCAGTCGGCCACGGCCGTCTTGCCGGCCGGCCCTGGCTTGGCGTGCGGGGTGCCCTGGTACTCGGCCACGGCCTGCGCATGACAGCTCTGGCAGGCAACCGGCTCGAGCTTGGGCGCATGCGGCAGCTTGTCCACCGCCGTGTCGGTGTGGCAGTCGACGCACTTGACGAAGCCGCCGTGCGCCGAGGCGCCGAACTTGGCCTTGTCGACACCGATGACCTTGCCGGTGCTGCCCTTGGCGCTCAGGTCGCTGTGGCACATCAGGCACGCATCGTTCGGTCCGGCCTGGGCTGCTGCCGGATCGGCCGTGCCGAGCGCTGCCGCAAGGAACAGCGCGAGGATCAACAGGGGCCGCATGACGATTCCGCGATTGGCTGGTGCCGCGCGGCCGGTCGGGCGGCGCGCGGTCGGTTGGCGGGCGCGTCCCAGGTTCCCTCCCGTCGCGCTCGCGGAAAGCATGCTCCCATGGCGGTCTGCGCGCCCGGTTGACCTAGATCACCGCCACCCACGCGCCGGGCCGGGGCGACCGCGCGCGCAGCGGCGCAGTCGGAACTTTGTACGGCCTTGCTCAGAACGCAGGCTGGACAGAGCCGGTAGTAGCCCCAAAACTGAAGGGGCCAAACCCTGCGACCCGTCCGCCTCAGGCGCTCACGTCCAGTGGCTCGGGCAGCTTGGTGGCGAGCACCTTGTCGATGCGCTTGCGGTCCATGTCGACGATCTCGGAGCGCCAACCCGCCCAGTCGGCCGCATCGGAGGTGTGCGGCAC
>JAJTDE010000131.1 GCA_021298085.1 Rubrivivax sp. | reverse complement strand
CGCCGGATCCCACCGGCACGATCAGCTTGCCGTCGGCGTCGAAGGTCGCATCCGGCGAGCCGTCCGCGTTCAGGCGGATCAGGCTGAAGTCGGTGTTGCTGCCGTTGGTGGAGTACCCCGCCACGAGGATCCGCCGCCGGATCCCACCGGCACGATCAGCTTGCCGTCGGCGTCGAAGGTCGCATCCGGCGAGCCGTCCGCGTTCAGGCGGATCAGGCTGAAGTCCCAGTCGCTGCCGTTCCGGGAGTGCCCCGCCACAAGGATCCGCCCGTCGGGCTGGACGGTCACGCTGTAGCCATTGTCGTTGCCGGAACCCACCGGCACGATCAGCCTGCCGTCGGTGTCGAAGGTGGTATCCAGCGAGCCGTCCGCGTTCAGGCGGATCAGGCTGAAGTCATTGTCGCTGCCGTTCCAGGAGTACCCCGCCACGAGGATCCGCCCATCGGGCTGGACGGTCACGCTTCGGCCGATATCGCTGCCGGATCCCACCGGCACGATCAGCTTACCGTCGGTGTCGAAGGTGGTATCCAGCGAGCCGTCCGCGTTCACGCGGATCAGGCTGAAGTCGTAGCTGCTGCCGTTCCAGGAGTACCCCGCCACGAGGATCCGCCCGTCGGGCTGGATGGTCACGCTGGTGCCGTCATCGCTGCCGGAACCCACCGGCACGATCAGCTTTCCGTCGGTGTCGAAGGTGGTATCCAGCGAGCCGTCCGCGTTCAGGCGGATCAGGCTGAAGTCGTAGTCGCTGCCGTTCCAGGAGGACCCCGCCACGAGGATCCGCCCGTCGGGCTGGACGGTCACGCTGCTGCCGTAGCTGTCCCCGGAACCCACCGGCACGATGAGCCTGCCCGTCCCGGCCACGGGCGAGAAGGTCGGCGCGTCGTTGACCGGCGTCACCGTGACCGAGGCGGTGTCGAGGGCGCTGTCGAAAGCGGTCGTGCCGCCCGTGGCCGCGATCACCGCGTACTCACCCTGCACCCCGCTGCTCATGTCCCAGGCGCGGAAGGTGATGGCGTTGGCCAGCGAGCCGTTCTGGTCGCCGAAGGGCAGCAGCCGGATCCTTGCCGTGGGCCCAAGCAGCAGCGCGAGCTCGTTGGTACTGCTGTTGAGGGCCGGCGCGTCCACCGTCAGCCAGCTCGTGCCGCCGTCCAGGCTGTTGGTGGCGCCTTCGGCCACGCTGCCCAGCGTCGGGCTGGCGGCGGTGTCCAGCGACGGTGCGTCGTTGACCGAGGTGATGTTCACGGTGATGCTGCCGCCCGACGTCAGCGCCCCGCCGCTGCCCTGCGCACCGCTGTTGCCGTCGCTGAAGGTGCCTTGCAGCTCCACGCTGGCCGGTGGCGCGTCGCTGCTGTTGGCGTAGGCGATCTGCTGCAGCGTCGCGTTCACGCGGGCCTGGGTGGCGTTCGCGCCGAAGGTGAGTACCAGCGTGCCGCCGCTGTTCGTCGTCACCGTGCCGATCGTCGTGCCGCCGACCACCAGCGCGCCGCCCTCGGTCAGCGCGCCCAGCGTGCCGGTGGCGGAGAACTGGTCCTGGCTGCTGGCACCGCCGCTGCGCGCCACCGTCAGCGTCGCCCCATCATAGGCATCGGCGTCGGCGAGCTCGCGGTCGTGGACGACCACTTCCGGGTCGAGCACCACCGGGCTGCCCCCTTCGGTGAAGGACACGGTGCCATCGAGCTCGCCGCCGACGGCCAGGTCGCCGAAGCGGGTGTCCGGCGCGCCGTCGGCCTCGAAGCGCAGCACCACGATGTCGGCGCTGCTGCCGGTCTGCCCGACGACGACGATGCGCCCGTCGGGCTGCAGCAGCATCGCGTGGCCCTGCGCCTGGTCGGGCACGCCCAGGGCGGTGCGGACCACGCCGTCGCCGCCGCCGAAGCTGGTGTCGAGCAGCCCATCGGCCTGGAAGCGGACCAGCAGCACCTGGCTGTCGATGCCGGCCTGGCCGCTGTAGCCCGCCACCAGGAGCCTGCCGTCGGGCAGGATGCGGATGTCGTGGGCGACGTCGTCGGTGCCGCCCGTCAGCTGGGTGGCCGTCAGGTCCACCACGCCCTCGGCCGTGAAGCGCACCAAGGCCAGCGCCGCGCCGGAGCGGCCCGCCATGAAGATGCGGCCGTCGGGGTGGACCGCCAGGGCAAGGCCGAGGTCATCGGTGCCCGGACCCGCAACCGCCGTGGTCGCGATGCCATCGCCGCCGCCGAAGCCCGTGTCCGGCGTGCCGTCGGCGTTCAGGCGCACCAGCGCGAAGTCCAGGTCGCTGCCGTTGGAGGCGTAGCCCGCGACGACGATCCTGCCGTCCGCCAGCACCTCCACCTTGCGCGCCTGCGCGTTCCCGGGCCCGATCGGCGTCAGCACGATGCCGTCGCCGCCACCGAAGCTCGCATCCAGCGTGCCGCTGGCGTCGTAGCGGGCGACTGCGAAGACCTCCTGCCCCCCGACGATGGCCGTGCCGGCCAGCACGACCTTGCCGTCGGGCTGCAGGCTGAGGGCATGGGCGGTGGCGTCGCCGCTGCCGAGCGCGGTCCGCGTGTGGGCGTCACCGCCGCCGAAGCTCGCGTCGGGCGTGCCGTTGGCGAGGAAACGCAGCACCACGAACTCGTCGCGCGTGCCGTTCCAGGACGTGGCAGCCACCAGCCACCGGCCATCGGGCTGCAGCACCAGCGCGCGCGCCACGTCGTCCCCGCCGCCCAGGCCCAAGGAGGTCACGCCGCTGCCGCCAGCGAAGCTCGTGTCCAGCGTGCCGTCGGCGTTGCGGCTCAGCAGCACGATGTCGGTGTTCGAGCCGTTGAAGCGCTCGCCGGCCACGAGGATGCGCCCGTCGGGCCGCTGCCCCACTGCGCGCGCGATGTCGGCCCCGACGAGGTCGGTGTTGACGACGCTGCCGCTGCCCTGCCCGAAGACCGGTGCGTCGTTGACGGGGGTCACCGTGACCGAGGCGGTGTCGACGGCGCTGCTGAAAGCACTCGTGCCGCCCGTGGCCGCGATCACCACGTACTCGCCCTGCACCCCGCTGCTCATGTCCCAGGCGCGGAAGGTGATGGCGTCGTTCAACGTGCCGTTCAGGTCCCCGAAGGGCAGCAGCCGGATCCTTGCCGTGGGCCCGAGCAGCAACGCCAGCTCGTTGGTGCTGCTGTTGATCGCCGGCGCGTCAACCGTCAACCAGCTCGTACCGCCGTCCAGGCTGTACTGCCAGGTGCCCAGGCTGGTGTCCAGCCCGACGATCGCGATGGCTTCCACGGCACCATCGGCGTCGGTGATGCTGCCGTCGACGACCAGCGTGGCTACGGTGACGCCGGCCGGGTTGGTGGCACCTTCGGCCACGCTGCCCAGCGTCGGGCTGGCCGCGACGTTCAGCACCGGCGCACGGTTGACCGCAACCACCGTCACACTGACCGTGGCCACCTGCGCGCTGTAGGCGCGTTCGCCCCCCGTCTCCGACGCCACGCCGTAGCGCGCCACCCCGTTTTCCGAGGCCGTGCCGCTCGTCCGGTCCCAGGCCCGCCAGCTGAACCCTGCCACCTCCGCGGTCGCGCCATCGGGCACGTAGCGCACCTGGCTGCCCGGCTCCAGCAGCAGCGCATTGCTGCTGCCTACCGCACCGAACGCAGTCCAGCCCTGCCCGTCGGTCGAGAACTGCCAGACGCCGCTGCCGGTGGCGGCCACGATCGCGATCCCGCCGAGAGCGCCCGCGTCTACGTCGGCCCACCCCGCCCCCGCCAACAGAGCCGAGACCGACGTCGCCACCGACGGGGTATCCACCCCGGTCTGCGCCACGCTCCACGCATGGCCGTCGGTGATCGTCGGCGCGTCGTTCGTCGGCGTGACGCTGGTGCCCAGGCTCACCGTCGCCGCCGACCACCGACCGCTGCCCCCGATGCCTGCCGAGATGTCCTGGCCGGCGCTCACCCCGAGCGCCCCCCCCGACCCATCAGCCAACCTCACGGTCAGCCCGCCCGGCACCCCGTTGTAGTCGGGCGCAGGCAGGAAGTTCAGGAACACCCCCGCAGGCAGCACCAGCGCCGCCGCATCCGACAGCCCGCTGGTGGGCACCACCGCCCAGTCCACCCCATCGGCCGAGTACTGCCACTCGCCCTGCTGCGCGGTGGCCGCATTGCCCACCACCGCCACGCCTGCCAGGAGCGTCGCCTGCGAACCGTCGGCCGCATCGCTGTAGTTCCCCGCGACCAGCGCTGCCACCGTCACGTCGGGCGGATTCGCCGTGTCCTCGGGCACCGCCGCCAGCGTCGCGCTCCCCGTCGCCACCGGCGCGTCGTTCACCGACGTGATGGTCACCGTCGTGCTGCCGGTCGCCGTCAGGGCCCCGCCGCCGCCCTGCGCGCCGGCGTTGCCGTCGCTGAAGGTCCAGTCGATCTGCACGCTGGCCGGCGGCGCATCGCTGCTGTTGGCGTAGGCGATCTGCCGCATCGCGCTGTTGACCAGCGCATTCGTGGCACCCGCCCCGAAGCTCAGCAGCAAGGTGCCGCCGCTGTTCGTCGTCACGGTGCCGATCGTCGTGCCATCGACCACCAGCGCGCCGCCCTGGGTCAACGCGCCCAGCGTGCCGGTGGCGGAGAACTGGTCCTGGCTGCTCGCGCCGCCGTTGCGCGCCAGCGTCAGCGTCGCGCCGCTGAAGTTCGTGGCGCTGAGGTCGGTATCGAAGATCGCCACGTCGCTGTCGAGCACGACCGGGCTGCCGTTCTCGGTGTAGGCCACCGTGCCGCCCAGCGTGTTGGCCGGCACGCCGTTGAAGGTCGTATCGAGCGAGCCGTCCGCGTTGAGGCGGATGACACTGAAGTCGTCGTTGCTGCCGTTGAAGGAGTACCCCGCCACTACGATCTTGCCGTCGGGCTGGACCGTGATGCTGAAGCCATAGTCGTCGCCGGAACCCACTGGCACGAGCAGCTTGCCGTCGGTGTCGAACGTCGTATCGAGCGAGCCGTCCGCATTCAGGCGAATCAGACTGAAGTGGTCGGTGCTACCGTCCCAGGAGTACCCCGCCACGAGGACCCGACCATCGGGCAGGACGGTCACGCTGGTACCGATATCGCCACCGGCTCCCACCGGCACGAGCTGCTTGCCATCGGCGTCGAACGTCGTATCCAGCGAGCCGTTCGCGTTCAGGCGGATCAGGCTGAACTCGGAGTTGCTGCCGTCCTGGGAGCCCCCTGCCAGGAGGATCCGCCCGTCGGGCTGGACGGTCACGCTGTAGCCGTAGTCCTCGCCGGAACCCACCGGCACGAGCAGCTTGCCGTCGGCGTCGAACGTCGCATCCAGCGAGCCGTCGGCGTTCAGGCGGATCAGGCTGAAGTCGTCGTTGCTGCCGTTGTGGGATCTGCCCGCCACCAGGATGCGCCCGTCGGCCTGGACGGTCACGCTGCGGGCGACATCGTGGCCGGAACCCACCGGCACGATCAGCTTGCCGTCGGTGTCGAAGGACGTATCGAGCGAGCCGTCCGCATTCAGGCGGATCACGCTGAAGTCGTCGTCGCTGCCGTTCCAGGAGTGCCCCGCCAGGAGGATTCGCCCGTCGGGTAGGACGGTCACGCTGTGGCCGAGATCGTTGCCGGAACCCACCGGCACGAGCAGCTTGCCGCCGCTGCCGAACGTTGTATCCAGCGAGCCGTCCGCGTTCAGGCGAATCAGGCTGAAGTCGGAGTTGCTGCCGTTGGAGGAGTACCCCGCCAGGAGGATCCGCCCGTCGGGCTGGACGGTCACGGTCCTACCGAAATCGTTGCCGGAACCGACCGGCACCAGCAGTTTGCCGCCGCTGCTGAAGGTGGTATCGAGCGAGCCGTCGGCGTTCAGGCGGGTCAGGCTGAAGTCGTAGTTACCGCCATTGAAGGAGTGTCCCGCCACCAGGATCCGCCCGTCGGGCTGGACGGTCACGCTGAGGCCGAGGTCATCGCCGGATCCCACCGGCATGAGCAGCTTGCCTGTCCCCGCCACGGGCGCGAAGGTCGGCGCATCGTTGACGGCCGTCACCGTGATCGAGGCGGTGTCGCTGGCGGTGCTGAAGGCGCTGGCTCCGATGCCGGGGCTGGTGACGACGACATAGCTGCCCGCGGTGCCCGTCGACATGTCCCAGGCACGGAAGGTGATGGCATCGTTCAGCGTGCCGTTCAGGTCCCCGAAGGGCAGCAGCCGGATCCTTGCCGTGGGCCCCAGCAGCAGCGCGAGCTCGTTGGTGTTGCTGTTGATGGCCGGCGCGTCCACCGTCAACCAGCTCGTGCCGCCGTTGGTGGCGCCTTCGGCCACGCTGCCCAGCGTCGGGCTGGCGGCGGTGTCCAGCGACGGTGCGTCGTTGACCGAGGTGATGTTCACGGTGCTCGTCGCCGAGGCCGACGCGCTGCCGTCGGACACCAGCGTGGTCAAGGTGCGCGCGGTCGTGTTGTCCGGGGCCGTCGTGTAGGTGATGGCGCCGGGGGTGGTGAAGAAGCTGTTCAGTGCGGCCACCGTGCCGCTGAAGCTGCGCGCGGTGGCCGTGCCGCCGACCGTGACGCCGCCGCTGCTGGCCGCTGCAAGCGTGCCGTCTGCAATCGACAGCGTCACCGTCAGGTTCGTGCTGTCCACGTCGGCGAACGGCGTGCCGGTGTACAGCAGGTTGCCCGCCACGTCCTCGGTAACGATGAAGCTCGCCGGGGCGTTCACCGTGGGCGCGTCGTTGACCGCGGTGACCGTGATCGCCACGGTGTCCGCGTCGTGCAGCGACAGGTCGGCCGCCAGTCCGGCGATCTCGTCGGGCGCCAGCGCACGGCCGTAGACATTCGCCTCGTCGATGCGCCCCCTGAATTCCATCGCGCCGATGGGGTGCTGGCCGATGAGGCTCGCGGTGCCGGCATACAGGATGGACGACGTTGTCAAAGTGGCCGCGACTTCCGCGCCGTCCAGGTAGAGCGTCGCCAGGTTGCCCGTGTCGTCGAAGGTGTAGGCGACGTGGTGCCACCCCGTGCCGGCCAGCGTGATCGTGTGTGCGGTCTCCTCCCACACGCCGGGTGCCGTCAGGACATAGCCCGCGAGCTTGCCTTGGTAGTCCAGCCGGAGCACGACGCTCTGGTTGCCCACCGACAACACCTCGCCAGCGGTGGCGCCAGCGTCCAGGTTGACCCAGGCCGCCAGGGTGACACTGGGCGCATCGCCGAAGCGGCCCGGGATCGTCACCTTGCCCGTGCCGTCCAGCGCCAGCACGTTGCCGCGCGTGGCGTCTACCACCACGCTCGCGCCGCCGCTGGCCGTGCCGGTGTTGCCGCTGGCCGGGCTGGTGTCGGTGCCCGGCGCTGCGCTGTTCTCGAAGGCATAACGGCCGACCAGTTGGGCTTGGAGGGCCAGCTTCACCAACACGGCGTCGGTGGTGCGAATCGTCAGCGTGTCCGCGCCGCTGGCGTTGGCGGTGTGCTGGTAGCTCAGGCCAGCCAGCGCCGTGTTGATGGCCGAGACCGTGCCGCGCAGCGTCATCGTGGCGTCGGCAGTGCCGTCGCCGGCGGCAAAGCTCAGGCCGGCCGTGCCCGACAGCGTCAGCGTGCCCGCGCCCACCGACAGCGTCACCTCCAGCGCCTCGCTGCCCGCGTCCGGGTCGCTGATCGTGATCGCGTTGCCGTTGGCGGCGGAGAACACCAGCGGCGTGTCCTCGGCCGTGGTCTGCGCGCCGGGCACGGTGTTCAGCGGCGCGTCGTTGACGGCGGTCACCGTGACATCGATGACGTCCGTGGCGCTGGAAAACGCCGACGTGCCGCCGTTGGTGGCGGTGGTGACCTTGGTGCCCGCGCTGCCACTGGTCTGGTCCCAGCCGCGCAGCGTCAAGGCGCCGGCCGAGCTGCCGTTGAAGTTGGCCGTGGGTGCGAAGTACAGCCGTGTGCTGGCGTTGTCGGCCAGCAGCAGCGCCGAGGTGTTGGTCACCGCGCCGACGACGGTCCAGTTGGTGCCGCCGTTGGTGCTGTAGTACCAGCTGCCGTTGGTCTCGACGGTTCCGGTGATGGCGATGCCCTTGACCGCGCCCGAGTCGACGTCGGTGATGCCGCCAGTGAAGGTGCTGAGCAATGAGCCCACGGCGCCCGATGGGGCGCCAGCATCCTCAGCCACGGTCAGCGTCAACGCGGTATCGGCCAGCACCGGCGAGTCGTTGACGGGTGTGATGCTGATCAGGGAGTCGGTGAAGCCGGCGTTGACGCCGTCGGACACGTCGGTGGTCAGCGTCCGAGCCTGCGTGTTGTTCGCGGCCGTCGTGTAGGTGATGTTGCCGGCCGTCGTGAAATACGTGTTCAGGTTGGCCACGCTGCCGCTGAAGGTGCGGGCCGTAGCGCTGCCGCCGACCGTCACGCCACCACCCGAAGTCCCCGCGATGACCCCGTCCGCGATGCTCAGCGTTACTGTCAGCGGGTCGTTGTCGGCGTCGGCGAAAGGGGTGCCGGTGTAGACCAGGTTGCCGGCCTGGTCCTCGGTGACGGTGAAGCTGGGGGGGGCGGTGACGGTGGGCGGGGAGTTGGCGGCCGGCACGTCGCAGGTAATGAGGAAATCATCGACCTGCAGATAGTTCGACGCGCTCGATCCATCGAAGACGCGGAATCGGACCATCGTGTCCGCCGAGGCATAGGGAAGCAGGCTGATGTTCCCGAATCCCATACCGGGGCTGCTGAAGGCCGTCAGCAAAGACCAGCTTGCCCCGCCGTTCGCCGATGCCTCCAGCCAGACGACGTTCTGGAAGTTCAGGACGCCATCGAAGGAGAACGTCAGCGTGGCCGCCGTCGCCCCGGCGAGATTGACCCCGCGAGAGATCCTGTCGTCGGGCTTGTCCGTCTCGATGCGCAGCTGGCCCCCGGCGATGCGGATGTTGCCGGACGCCGCACCGCCGCCACTGGCGTCAGTCTCGGTCCAGGAGGTCGCCCAGTTCGCGGACCCGTGGTTGTTGCTGTAGGAGACCGTGCTGAAGTTGTCCAGCACGGTGTCCATCGGCAGCAGTTGCCGCCACGCCCCCATCGCCACATCCGACAGCAGCGCACCCGTCTCGATGCGGCCGCTGGTGACCTCCAGGGTCCAGTCGCCGCCCAGGCTCGTGTGGCCGGTGCGGTCGTCGCTGGCGGCGACGTCGGCGCCGGTGAGGCCGGCGAGGGCGTCGACCAGGGCGAGGCCCTCGCTCCGGGCGCCGGTATCGCAGCTGTAGAGCAGGATGTCGGCGTTCTCGCTCAGATGGCCAGACCAGCTTGCGAGCGCCGCCTCGCGGCTCGCCGGGGAGGCGGCGTCGAGCCGCGCCGAACCGAGGGTCAGGCTGCCGGGCGCCCCGTGCCCAAGCAGGTGGATGGAGTCCCAGGTGACGCCCTCGTCCGCGAGGGTGCGGGTGATGAAGTCCAGAGCGTCGGCCGTCTGGGTGACCACGAAGATGCGGGTGCCCGGCCGGGCGGCCATGTCGGCCAGCAGGGTGTCCAGGTCAGGCAGACCGGCGTCGACGAATACGGCCTCGCGGCGCGTTTCGTTGGCCGTTGGTGCTGGCGGGGTCGTACCGATGAGGCTGTTGCCGCCAGCCGCTGGCAGCACGGTCCCGGCCGGCACCGGCGCATGGGAGGCCGAACCGCCCTCCCCCGCGAACCACTCCGGCGCCACCGCCTCGCCCAGCACCACGGGTGCGCCATCCGACAGGGTCTCGGCGGGCACCTCGGACAGGGTCGCGCGCCACATGCGCGAAAGCTGCGGGCCGGCGATGGTGGCGCTGTCGACCTCGCCGACGCGCGCCTCCAGGGTCCAGTCGCCGCCGAAGTCGGGCTGTCCGGTGAGGTCCACGCTGCCGGCGACGTCGGCACCGGTGAGCTGCGCCAGCATCTCGAGGAAGGCCTCGCCGTTCGGGCCGGAGGCCACGTCGCAGCCGTAGAGCAGGATGTCGGCGTCGGCGCTGAGCGCGGCGCGCCAGGCGCCCAGGCTGCCGGCTGCAGCGCTCAGGGTTTGCGCATCGATCATGCTGCTGCCCAGCTGTAGCTGGCCGGCGCTGCCGTGAGAAATGATGTGTATCGCTGCCAGCCCGGCTCGATCGGCCAGCACCTTGTTGATCTGGGCCACGCCGTCTTCGCCGGCATCCAGCATCACGATCTCGAAGCGACCCTGGCTGCCGCGTTGCTGCATCAGCTCGAACACGAGGCCTGCGGCGTTGGGCACGCGGCTGTCGATGAACACCAGTTCGGCCGGCTCAGATGCCGGCTGCGATGGGTTGGGGTTAGCCTGCGCAGCGGCTGCAGCCGGCGCCGGTGCCGACACAACGGGGGCCGCCGGTGCGCCACCCGTGCTGTCGACCACCACCACGGTGGGAGCGGCCAGCAGTGCAAACGGATCGTCCGCCGAATGAAGCAGCCGCGGCTCCATCTCTTCGAAGACCGCCCGGCCATGGCCCTGGCTGTGCACCGGCGCGGCAGCGCCCCGCCCGCCGGTGGCGGGCCGGCGCAGACGCTGCCCAAGACGGTGCAGCCAGGGAGGGAGCATGTTCACGCCGGTCTTCTCGTCGTTGTCATTGCTGCTGTTGGGGCCCGCTTGAGATTCAGTTGTTCACGCCCGTTTCATTCGTCAAAACTCACACGGCAGCGCAGCCCGGGTGGCAGCTGTGCGTTGGGGTTGGGCAAGGTCAGGCGCGCACGGAAGGTGTTGCTGCCGGCATCGACGACGCGGTCGACGATGGCCACACGCGCCTCGCGCGCCGGGCTGCCCGGCAGTTCCGGGGTGACGCGTGCGGTGCTGCCGACCTTGATCTGCCCGAAGAGCGCCGCTGGCAACACCACCTCCACGCGCAGAGGGTCGATCTGCGCCACCTTGAACACGGGCCGGTTTTCCACCCGTTCGCCAGGTGACACCAGGCGGTCGACGACCACGCCGTTGAGCGGGCTGGTGATGGTGCGCTGGGCCAGTTGGGCCCGCGCCATCTCCAGTTCCTTGAGCGCCAGCTCTTGCTGCTCCACGGCCTGCGCCAGGCGCATGCGGGCCATGGTGGATTCGGTCTGCGCCTGGTCCAGCACCTGCGACGAGACGAAGTTCAGCTCTGTCAACTGGGCCGTGCGCTGGGCCTTCTTGTGTGCGAAGTTGATCTGCGTCTTGGCTGCACGAAGCTCGGCGTTGTTAGCCACCTTCTGTTCGGCAAGCGTGACGGCGGCGCGCTCGATGCGATTCTCGTGCTGGGCCAGCACCTGGCCGCGTTTGACGGTGTCGCCGCGCTCGACCAGTACGCTGTCGATGATGCCTATCACTGGCGTGCCCACCTCGGCCACCGCAGAGGCCTCGATCAGGCAGCCCAGCGCTGTCGGCGACACGCGGGCCGGCGCGGGCAGTGCGCCCGGTCCAGCGGCCGGTAAGACCCCCGGGCGCGCCGCCGTCGTTGCGGCGGATGCAGTGGCCCCAGGTGTTGTCTGTGCGCCTGCGGTCAAGGGCAAGGGGGCCAGTGGCAACAAACACACCAACAACTGCCACAGCCGCGCCGGCATGGCGCGGTACGGCAGCCGCAGCGGCCGCAAAGACTGCAACTGCGCCCACCGCAGTTTCTGGCGTCGTGTGGGATAGGGGTGCTTCATGGCCATGTCGTGTCCTCTATCGAATGTCGCCAATGCTTCATTCGCTGCGCCCTCCAAAACCGAGCTGGCGCGTGGCGTCCTGGTCGTGCTGCAGCAGCGCGCGGCGCTGCTGCCGTTCGCGCCTTTGCGCCTGGGCCTGCAGCAGCACACGCAGCGCACGTGCCAGCAGCGGGTGCAGGTCCTTGTTGTAGCGGGCGGCGGCGCGGCGCTGCAGCAGGCTGCGCAGCCAGGCGGGCAGCTCCTGCACAAAAAACGCGCTGTCCAGGGCCTGCAGACGCATCACCTGGCCGGGCTCGCCACCGCGTGCACATCGGCCGTGCAGCTGGCGGTCGACGCGCGGTGTGCCGTTGGCCTGGGCGTCGATGACCACCAGGCCGCCCAGCGCAGCCACCCCGTCGCCCAGGCGGATATCGGTGCCGCGGCCGGCCAGGCGCGTGGCCACGGTGATGGCGCCCCGCTCGCCAGCCTGGGCGATGCAGGCGGCTTCGTGGGCGTCCTGCCGCGCGTCCAGGCGCTGGAACTTCAGGTTCTGGGTGTCGAGCAAACGGCACAGGTGGTCGGCGTCAGCCAGCGAATCACAACCCACCAGCACCGGGCGGCCGGCGCTGTGGTGCATGACGATGGCGCGCACGACGTTGGGCCAACGCACCTCGTCACTGGCAAACAGGTACTCACAGCTGGTCTGGCGCTGGCTGGGCACCCTCAACGGCACCTTCTGCACCGGCAAGCCATAGGCCTGGCTCAGTTCGGTACTTGCTTCGGACAAGGTACCGCTGGTGCCACAAAGGCGCCAATAGCGCGGGAAAAAGCGCTGGAAGCTCAATTGCGCCGTGGTGCGCTGCACGGGCGATGGCACCAGCCCTTCCTTGATTTCGATGAACTGGTGCAGGCCAGCCGCCCAGCGCCGCCCGGGGGTGACGCGGCCGGTGGTGGGGTCGACGATCTCGACCTTCTGGTCCTGCACGATGTAGTGCTCATCGCGCCGGTACAGGTGCAGGGCGGCCAGGGCGGTTTCGACCAGCTCGGCGCGGTGGTGGTCGTGGCGCCACAGCGGGTCGCGCATGGGGCCGGCTTCGGCCGGGCAGGCGCCGGTGCCAAGGGCCGTGAGCTTGGCGCGCGGGTGTGCATGCAGCAGTTCGAAGTGCCGGTGTTCCTGCAAGCGCCGCGCCGCGGCGATGGCGGCGCGCCAGCGGCGCTGGGCGGCTTTGTCTGCCACTGCTTCGGCCAGGATAAAAGGGGTGCGTGCTTCGTCGATGAGCACACTGTCGGCCTCATCGACCAGCGCCATGCACAAGCCGCGCAACAGGGGCGGCGCGTCGGCGCTGCCAGCTTGGGCGCGCTGGCGGTCGCGCAGGTAGTCGAAGATCAGGTCTCTCGGCGTGGTGTAGGTGACGTCGGCCGCCCAGGCGGCGCGGCGCTGGTCTTCGCTGTCGGTGGGCGTGACCGCAGCCACGCGCAGGCCCAGGGCGTGGTACAGCGGCGCCAGTGCCGCTGCGTCGCGCGCTGCCAGGTAGGGGTTGGCGGTGACCACATGCACCGGCACGCCGGCCAGGGCAGCGCTGGCTGCGGCCAGCATGGCGGCGTAGGTTTTGCCTTCGCCGGTAGCCATCTCGGCCAGGCGGTTGTCCAGCAGGATGCGCGCCGCCTGCAACTGGGTGTCGTACAGCTCAACGCCCAGGGCTGTCTGGCTGGCGCTGAGCACGAAGGCCAGGGCCTGCTCCAGCACGGTGCCGTTCAACCCTACCAGACCCAGCTCGGCCCGTAGGTGCGCCAGCCTGGTCTTGAAGTCGTCCGATCCGAGCGCCGGCACCTGTGTTTGTGCCAGGCGTACCCGGGACACAAAACCGCGCTGGGGTGCATTTCCGGCAAACACCCGATGCGCCATCAGCCAGCTCTTCAGCGCGCCGGGCGCACGCGGCTTGCGTTCGGGGTAAGGGCCGAAGGCGGGGCCCGGGACGGGCAGGCGCAGGTCCAGCGGCGTGCTGTGGGTGTTCATGTCAACGGCGTCGCTTGGGTGGGGGCGGGGGCAGGTTTGGGCGCGGCAGGGCCGGCCAGCGCGCCAATGAAAAGTTGCCGAACACGCCGCAGCCATTGCCAGGCCAGTGGCTCCATGCCGTGGTCAAACCGCACCCAAGCCCGCGCGCCCGGGCGCGGCTGGGCGCTGGCGGGCAAGGCCAGGTCCAGCGTGAAGACCGGTTGCAGCGTACGCAGGCCCTTGGGGTCGGCGGGGTCGGTGGCAAACGGGCCGGCATGTCGGTCGGACAACAGCGGGCTGGGCAGTTCATGGGTGGCGGCCGGCACCTCTGCCAAAAGGCGGGCGGGCTGCCTGCGGCCGGGGTTTTGCGCCAGGCGGACTTCAGGCGGACCGGCCTGGTGCTGCAGGCGGGAAACATCGTCCTGGGTCACCACCACCCGCACCGGGCTGCCCTGGGGTGGCAAGACATGCGCCACCACATCACCCCGCGCGAAATGGCGGCCAGGCAGGTCTGCCGCGCGGGGAAGCACCACCTGACCGGCGGCGCCGGCGCGTAGCACCAAAGCGGAACGGCGCTGCCCGAGGCGCGCCAGTTCGGCCTGCACCTGTGCCACCTGTTCGGCCAAGGCGTTGGCGCTGGCAGGCTGGCTGAACAGCGCCGACTGCTGGGCGCTGTGCAGACGACGTTCGCGCGCCAGCAGGCTGTCTTCTTCGGCCGGCAGATCGGGGTCGGTCAAGACCAGCAAGGCGTCGCCGGGCTGCACGTGGGCGCCGTCGGCCACCAGTACCTGCAACACGAAGCCTTCGGCCTGGGCACGCACCAGCGCGTTTTCAGGCAGCCACACCACGCCGTCGGCGCGTGTGTAGGACGGGATGGGCAAGGCAAACAACAACAGAAACGGCAATACCGCCAGGGTGCCGCCCAGCGCCCAGACGCGGGGTTTGCGATCCGACAGTTCGGCCGCAGTGTTTGTCCAGCGCCACAGCTTGCGACCAGGCAGCAGAACCATCATCACCAGGAACCAGGCCCACGCCGCCAGGCCCAGCACCAGGTGCTCATGCAGCAGCCAGCCCACGATCCACACCGCCAGCAGCCACTGGTAGACCGTGGAAGCCGCGCCGTAGCCGATGAGCCAGGGCCTTTCACCACGGGCAACAGCCGGCGGCCGGGTGCTCGTCAGACCCAGCAACCACCGACGCGCCAGGTACAACCAATAGGCACGGCTGCGTGGCGCCAGGCCGGGGGATTCCAGCAGGTCGGTCATGGCGTGGTAGGCGTCCATCTTGACCAGCGGGTTGCCGTTGAAGGCCAGGGTGGAGACGCTGCAGATCAACATCACCACAAAAGCGGCGTCGCGCACCAGCCCGTCCGACGCCAGCAGCCAGACCCACAACCCCAGTGCCGCCAGCGCCAGCTCGCAGCCGATGCCGGCCAGGCTGACCACCACACGGCGGTGGCGCTCCCGAAACGCGGTGGCAGCGCTGGCATCTACGTAGGGCACCGGCATCAACAACATCAGTGTGACGCCGACCTCGCCGACCTCACCGCCCCAGCGCCGCACCGCCAGGGCATGGGCAGCCTCGTGCAGCGCCTTGACCAGCGGAAACAACAACCACATGAGCAGCAACTGCTGCGGACTGCCCAAGTGCAGGGCCGCATAGGCCTGCAAGGACGCACCATGGCTGGCTGCGGCCAGGACGGCCACAGCCATTGCCAGGCACCACAGCGCCGCAGCCACACGGTTGAACAGCAACTTGGGCAGCCAGGAAACACGGTCCAGCAAGGCCGTGGGGTTGCCCAGCGCAACGCGCAGCGCCATGGGGTTCAGACGCCCCCAGCGTTGGCTGCGCCTGCGTTTTTGCTGCTGCTCGAACATGCCGGCCAGGTCCGGCGTGGCTTCGCTGGTGATGAGTTCGTTGCTGTGCAACTGGCCCAGCAAGGCCAGCACCTCGGGCTGCGTCGGCGCTTCACTGCCCAGGTCCACCACCACGGTGTCCCACACCTCTTGCACGGAACAGCGGCCGTTCAGGCGCGCCACCAATGCCCATGCCACGGGGTTGATGCGGTGCTGGCGGCCACTGACACGGTCGTCCAGCAGATGCCAGACCTCACCGCGGTAGGTGTGGCGCAACAGGCGCACATGGGCGTGGAGGCGCGGGTGCAAACCGGCCACGCGGTACCACTGCTCGCTGAAGGTGGGCCCGATGTACTGCATGCTTCAGCCTACCCAGCGCCACCATTGCAGGCGCAGCCAGTCCAGCACCCGATGGCTGAGCAGCCAGTACAGCGGCTGCTGACCGGCGTTGAGCTGAGCCAGACCCTGCATGCCGGGGCGCATCAGCTCCGGCGCGGCGGCCAGCAGGCGCGCCTCGGCTTCAAATCCCAGGTGACCGGGATCGCTGCGCGCCACCGGGGACACCCGCTCGAGCACCAGGTCATAGCGTTTGTCGGGCAAGGCTGCAAAAGTGACCGCCCCCTGCATGCCTGGCCGCACGCGTTCGCTGTCGCGCTCGTCGACCTGCAGCATGACGCGCAGCTCGCGGGTGGGCGTGAGCTTGAAGAGCAGCTCGCCGCGGCGCAGCGGTGCGGCCAGCTGCTGCGACAAATCGCCCATGATCACCAGCGCGTCAAAGGGCGCCACGATGCGTGTGCGTTCCAGTTGCGCCTGAATCAGGCCAAGCTGGGCCCGCGCCTCGGCGGCGCGCGCTTCGGCCTGCACCAGTGCGCTGCGGTCCTGTCGCGCCATGGCGTCGCCATAGGCACCTTCGTGCTGCGCCACCTCCGTCTGGCGGCGGCGCAGTTCCAGGCGCAAGTCATCGTCGGCCAGTTCGATCAACAACTGGCCCGCCACCACGGAATCGCCCGCGCGCACGTGCACGGCCTTCAGGTAGCCATCGAGCGGGGCGACCACGGCACGCTGTATACGGCCTTCCAGCTGCGTCGGGGCGGCGATGTCGTGCTGCCAGGGCGTCAACATCAGCCCGGTGAGCAGCAGGGCAGCCACCGGCAAGGCCGCCAGGCACAACCGCCGCCGCGGCGGCGGCAGCGCCTGCCAGCGGCGCGACCAGGCGGCCGCGGCGCGGCTGCACACGCCACGCTCTTGTTCGATCAGCAGGCGCAGAGCCGGCGCCAGGCCCGAGGCCAGGTTTTGCACCTGCAGCGCCCAGGCGGTGTCGAACAGCTGGCCCGCTGAACGCTCGAACACCAGCGCGGCAATGGGCTGCGCGTCTGCAAACAGCGGCACCGTCAACAGCGAGCCCATGGCGTGGCGCTGGGCCAGCGCGGCATGGGCTCGCGTGACGCGTGGGCGGTCATCAGGGTGCTGCGGCAACGCCACATAAGCCGCCTGGTCCAGCGATTCGTCCATGGCACGGGCCATGTCGCGCAGCAGGGGTTGTACGTTGGACAGCGGCGCACCGTGTGACAGCGTCGTCCCTGAACAATTCAAATCAGCGATGTACGGGCCAGCATCGCATCGTTCGGTAAACGGTTTTCCGCGCTCAGCACCGCCAGTGCTCGCTCCACACTGCGTCTGACCTGGGCCGGTAACAGCCACAAGATGGCCCGCAGGCCCTTCTTGGCGATCATCCGCAGCAACCAGCGCAGGTTGTAACCCGCTGCGCACAGCACCGCGTGCAGCCTGTCGCCGATCTCACCCTTCAAGTGACACCGATCCATGCGGTGATCGGCCTTCAGGTGCCCGAAGATTGGCTCGATCGCGTTACGCCGCTTGAGCAGCTTGCGGTCTTCAGCGCTCAGGCTGCGGGCAGATCCACCACCGCTTTGTTCGGCCTGCCTACGCTGTCCTGCATCAGGATGCTGGCCTGTTCGATCTGCTCGTGCAGCGTGTGGCCGTCGTAAGGTGCCCCGCTGAATGCCCTGGCACCGACGATCAGGTTGCCGCGAACCGTGATGGCCAACCCAACCTTGGCACCGAACTCAAACGGCGTACGAGCCTTGCCTTTGCTGAAGCAGCGCACCTCCGGTGCATGCCAACTGTAGAGCTTGCCGCCAGCGTCTTTGCTCTTCTTGTGCTGCGTCTGTTCGAACACCCGCTTGGCCTTGGCGAGCGTCTGGCCCAGCGCGGACAGCGCACCTGGCGAGGCCTTGCGTTCCAACTCACGCTGCAAACGTCCAACGATGGTGCGTTGCCGCTTGATGGCCTTGCGCATCCGACGGAACTGCCTTGCATGTGCGTACCGCCCGGCCTTGACACTGAGCTCGCGACCTTCTTTGGCATACGTTTGCTTCAGCTCGATGCCGTGGCTCTTGGCCGCATCCACCAGCTTGGCCCGCGCCGTCTCCAGCATGCGGATGTCGGTGGGGTAAGCAATGGCCTTCTCTTGCACGGTGGAGTCAACGATGACCGTGGCCAAATCCTTGCGAGCGATGAGCTTCAGGTGAACGGCCACGTTGATGGTCTGGGCCAAGAGGGCTTCCACACCTTCCTCACCCAAGCTGCGGCGAAATCGCACCAACAGCGAGGGGTCACAGGGCCAGCGATGTTCGAAGTAATCCTGGCCGCTGAAGTACTGCCAGGTCGGCGTCTCGCTCCAGCGCTCGACCACGCCCTCGTCGCTCTCGTTGAACGCGTGCTTCAAGTACAGCAGCGAGATCATCAGGCGCAGCGGCACTCGCGGCCGGCCCGCAGGAGAGATGCCACCTGGGGCGACACCGACCACCGTGCCAAACAGATCGGAATCCTCAATCTGCTTGCCAGCGCGCACCTTCTTGGCGAACGCATGGGCGATGGAGGCTTCGATTTCCTGCCAAGGCATCCGCGAGGCCAGCACGGCCAACGGATGGCGCAGGTCAATCATCTGATCCAGCCGGCTACGGAAGAAATCAGCTGCGTCTGTCATCGGAGCACTCCAACCAACTCCCAGAAATCAAAGCCTCGGCGGCCTCAAACTGGGAGAAATAGTAGCTCCGGAAGGGAAGAATGTCCAATGAAATCAATGGCTTAGTGATTCTTCAGGGG
>JAJTDE010000130.1 GCA_021298085.1 Rubrivivax sp. | reverse complement strand
TCAATGTCCACCCGCTCGGTGCGGCGCTGCGCGATGTGGGCGTAGGCGTCGGTCGGCTTCATCGCCGGCTGCAGGTCCGACAGGTACATATCCGTCACCAGGCGCGCGATGTCGCCCTTGGCATACATCTCGTGGATGCTCTGGCAGAGGTCGCGCAGGCCGATGCGTTCATAGCGCGGGTTGGCGGCGCAGAACTCGGGCAGCACACGCCACATGGGCTGGTTCTTGTCGACGTCGTCCTTGAACTGCTGCAGCGCGGTCAACAGCGTATTCCAGCGGCCCTTGGTGATGCCGATGGTGAACATGATGAAGAAGGAATAGAGGCCCGTCTTCTCCACCACGATGCCGTGTTCCGAGAGGTACTTGGTGACGATGGCCGCCGGAATGCCGGTCTTGGCAAACTTGCCAGCCAGGTCAAGCCCCGGGGTGATCAGCGTGCACTTGATCGGGTCCAGCATGTTGAAGCCGTCGGCCAGCGCGCCGAAGCCGTGCCACTTGTCGCCGGCCTTCAGCATCCAGTCGGCCGCGCGGCCCATGCCTTCGGCGGGCAGCTTGTCCGGGCCCCAGACCTTGAACCACCAGTCCTTGCCGTATTCCTTGTCCACCTTGCGCATGGCGCGGCGGAAATCGAGCGATTCCAGGATGCTCTCTTCCACCAGCGCGGTGCCGCCCGGGGGCTCCATCATCGCGGCGGCCACGTCGCAGCTGGCGATGATGGCGTACTGCGGGCTGGTGCTGCTGTGCATCAGGTAGGCCTCGTTGAAGAGGTGCCTGTCCAGCTTGACGTTCTGCGCGTCCTGCACCAGCACCTGGCTGGCCTGGCTGATGCCGGCCAGCAGCTTGTGCGTGCTCTGCGTGGCGTAGACCATCAGGTCCTTCGGGCGCGGGCGCTTCTTGCCCATGGAATGGAAGTGGCCGTAGAACGGGTGGAAGGCGGCGTGCGGCAACCAGGCCTCGTCGAAGTGCAGCGTGCTGATGCGGCCGTCCAGGCTCTGCTTGATGGCCTCGGTGTTGTAGAGCACGCCGTCGTAGGTGCTCTGCGTGAGCGTGACGATGCGCGGCTGCACCTTCTTCAGGTCAACCCCGGCCAGCAGCGGGTTGCGCGCCATCTTGCGGCGGATGGCCTCGATGGAGAACTCCGCCTGCGGGATAGGCCCGATGATGCCGAAGTGGTTGCGCGTGGGGGGCAGGAATACCGGCACCGCACCCGTCATGATGATGCTGTGCAGGATGCTCTTGTGGCAATTGCGGTCCACCACGACCACATCACCCGGCGCCACCGTGTGGTGCCAGACCATCTTGTTGCTGGTGCTGGTGCCGTTGGTGACAAAGAAGCAGTGGTCGGCGTTGAAGATGCGGGCGGCGTTCTTTTCGCTGGCGGCCACGGGGCCGGTGTGGTCCAGCAGCTGGCCTAACTCATCCACTGAGTTGCAGACGTCGGCACGCAGCATGTTTTCACCGAAGAACTGGTGGAACATCTGGCCCACCGGGCTCTTCAGGAAGGCCACGCCACCGCTGTGCCCCGGGCAATGCCAGGAATAACTGCCGTCGTGTGCATACTCCACCAGCGCCTTGAAGAACGGCGGGGCCAGGCCGTCGAGGTAGCTGCGCGCTTCACGGATGATGTGGCGGGCCACAAACTCCGGCGTGTCCTCGAACATGTGGATGAAGCCATGCAGTTCGCGCAGCACGTCGTTGGGCAGGTGCTGGCTGGTACGTGTCTCGCCGTAGACGTAGATGGGGATGTCAGAGTTCTTGCGGCGAATCTCGGTGATGAACTTGCGCAGGTTCAGCACCGCCGGGTCCAGCTCGGGGCCGGGGGTGAATTCCTCGTCGTCGATGCTCAGGATGAAGGCACTGGCGCGGCTTTGCTGCTGCGCAAACTGGCTCAAGTCACCATAGCTGGTGGCACCGACAACCGACCAGCCTTCCTTCTCGATGGCCTCGGCCAACGCGCGGATGCCGAAGCCGGAGGTGTTCTCGGAGCGATAGTCCTCATCGATGATGACAATCGGAAAGCGGAAGTGTTGCATCGGCCAGGCCCCGGGCAGCAGAAATCGGAAGGAAACAGCGCGCGCAGTGTAGGGCCGTCAGGCCCTCGATACACTGCATTGCAGACACTTTCAACGCACGCTGCGCACAGGAGGGCCGCGATGGATTTCAGTGCTGTGACACTGTGGTGGTTGCTGGCCGGTGTACTGGTCATCGCTGAGCTGCTCACGGGCAGCTTTTACCTGCTGATGCTGGCCCTGGGCGCGGGTGCCGGGGCCCTGGCGGCACACGCCGGGCTCTTGGGCAGCCAGCAGGTGGTGGCCGCGGCCGTGATGGGTGGTGGCGCCACCGCGCTGTGGCACTGGCGCCGTGCGCAGGCACCCCGCTCGGCGCCCGCCGCCTCCAACCCCGATGTCAACCTCGACATCGGCCAGCGTGTCACCGTGCTGCAGTGGGAGCCCGATGGCAGCACCCGGGTGCAGTACCGCGGTGCCGCCTGGACAGCGCGTCTCGCGCCGCAGTCAGGGCCACCCGGCAGTGGCGAACACACCATCGTGGCGCTGCGCGGCAACCAGCTGGAGCTGGCGCCGGCAAGCCCGCACCCGAGTGCCCCGCCGGCAGCGTGACCGTTCAGGCCCTGCCCGCCCACCCCCAATACCTCCCATTTCCTACCGAGGCACGCATGGAAATCGCCATCCTCCTGGTCGTCATCGCCGTGGTCTTTGTCGCCCGGACGTTCAAGATCGTCCCCCAGCAGCACGCCTGGGTGGTGGAACGCCTGGGCAAGTACGACCGCACCCTGACCCCAGGCCTGAAGTTTGTGATTCCCTTCATCGAACGGGTGGCCTACCGCCATTCGCTGAAGGAGGTGCCGCTGGACGTGCCCAGCCAGATCTGCATCACGCGCGACAACACCCAGCTGCAGGTGGACGGCATCCTCTTCTTCCAGATCACCGACCCGATGCGCGCCAGCTATGGCAGCAGCAACTACATGGTCGCCATCACCCAGCTGGCCCAAACCACCCTGCGCAGCGTCATCGGCAAGATGGAGCTGGACAAGACCTTCGAGGAACGCGACCTGATCAACGCCGCCGTGGTGACCGCGCTGGACGAGGCCGCGCTGAACTGGGGTGTCAAGGTGCTGCGCTACGAGATCAAGGACCTGACACCCCCGGCGGAGATCTTGCGCGCCATGCAGCAGCAGATCACCGCCGAGCGCGAGAAGCGCGCGCTGATCGCGGCGTCAGAGGGCAAGCGCCAGGAACAGATCAACCTGGCCGAAGGTGAACGCGCCGCCCACATCGCCAGGAGTGAAGGCGAGAAACAGGCCGAGATCAACATGGCCCAGGGCGAGGCCTCGGCCATCACCGCGGTGGCCGACGCCACGGCAGACGCCATCACCAAGATTGCTGCGGCCATTCACCAGCCAGGCGGCGAACAGGCGGTGCAGCTGAAGGTGGCCGAACGGGCCATCGAAGCCTACAGCCAGCTGGCCCAGAAGAACAACACCATGATCGTGCCCGGCAACATGGCGGAAGTCAGCGGCCTGATCGGCACCGCCATGACGCTGATCAAGGGCAGCGGCGCCGCGTCCAGCGCCACTCCGACCCAAACCCAAACTCGTTAACAGGTCACCTGATGAGCAGCACCGGTACACGACAAGCCTTGAACGTGCTGGGCACCGCATTGGTGCCCTGCTCCTACGACCCGCTCACCGGCTGGTTCCGCGATGGTTGCTGCCATACCGACGAACACGACCAGGGCCGCCACGTCATCTGCGTGCGTGTGACGGTGGCCTTCCTGAACCAGCAGATGGAAGTCGGCAACGACCTCATCACCCCCCGCCCCGAATACCGCTTCAAGGGCCTCAAACCCGGCGACCGCTGGTGCGTGTGCGCGCTGCGCTGGCGCGAGGCCTACGAAGCCGGCCACGCCGCGCCCGTGGTGCTGGACAGCACCCACGCCAAGGCCCTGGACTACGTGCCCCTGGCCTGGCTGATGGCCCGAGCCTGGACACCGGAGCAGCCCGGCGGCCCAGAACCTGACTAGAATGTCGGGCTGCGCCAAATCAGCGTCCCTGCGGAGGGATGGATGAGCGGTTTAAGTCGCACGCCTGGAAAGCGTGTGGGGGTTAATAGCCCCCCGCGGGTTCGAATCCCGCTCCCTCCGCCACAGGCCCATTTCAGGGCCTCCCAGACGGTCCCAGAGCATCCCCCAAAGCCATATAAATCAAGGACTTAGCGTTCTTGAGGTCCCAGCTCGTCCTTTGACAGCTTTTCGATCTGGGGGCACCATTGGGGGTATGGGCTTCGCTGGCGGCAACCAGCCCTGCTACGCGCCAGAGGCTGCTGACGGCCAGTCCGAAACAAGCAGTGGCGTGACAGCGGCGTGACCACACGGGTCCAATGTCCGCGCCGCAGACTCGAGCAGCTCAGAAGGCTGCACGCGCCATGAACGGTCATCCCGGAGAAGAGCCCTTCCCCTGACGACCCCGGCCACCATGAACCCCCTGCACATGCGCGCTCGCAGGCCTGACACCCGTCACTGAAGACGCCTGAGCCAGCTGGTTCAAGATGCCGCAGTGCTCCGCCCCGCGAACGCCACCGCACTGCTCGCGCAGCGCCTTCAGCTGCCTCTCCAACTGGCGAAGCTCGCGGATGCGGGCTGCGACATGGCCGATATGCTCATCCAGCAGCGCGTTGACTTCGCCGCAATCCGCCTGCGGCTCGTCCTTGAAGCGCAGCAGCATGCGGATTTCATCGAGTGTCATGTCCAGTGACCGGCAATGGCGCACGAAGGACAGTCGCTCGACATGCTCGGGCCCGTAGATGCGGTAGTTGCCTTCACTCCTCGGCGCCTGGGGCAGCAGGCCTTCGCGCTCGTAGTAGCGAACGGTCTCGACCTGGGTCTGCCCCAAGAGGGCCAGCTCGCCAATCTTCATGGTCTTCCCCTTCATCGGGTTGCGGCCTGCGTTTGCCGGGCAGCGATGCCCGTGCCGGCGAGACAGCGGCCAAGACAGCCACCAGCAATCGCAGCATAGCCGCTTGACTCTGGAGTCGCTACAGGGTTTCAAATGCCGGTATCGACACCTCAAGGCCACCCATGAGCGACACCTGCCACAGCCACAGCCACAGCCACGGCTGCGCCGCCCCTCCCGCCAGCCAGAGCCCGCGCTACCGGCGCGTGTTGTGGGCGGCCCTGTTCATCAACGCCGCCATGTTCGGCATCGAGCTCGCTGGCGGTCTGCACGCCGGCTCGGTGTCGCTGCTGGCCGATGCCGTGGACTTCTTCGGCGACGCGGCCAACTACGGCATCTCGTTGGTGGTTCTCGGCATGGCGCTGACGTGGTGCGCACGCGCAGCGCTCTTCAAGGGGCTGACGATGGGCGCCTTCGGCGTCTTCGTGATCAGCCGGGCCACCTGGGCGGCCGCCAACGGCACCGTGCCCGAGCCGATGACGATGGGCGCCATCGGTGCCCTGGCGCTGCTGGCCAATGTGTCGGTGGCCGTGATGCTTTACGCCTGGCGCGAGGGCGATGCCAACATGCGTTCGGTCTGGCTGTGCAGCCGCAACGACGCCATCGGCAACCTGGCCGTGATGGGCGCGGCGCTGGGCGTGTTCGGCACCGGCAGCGGCTGGCCCGACCTGGCCGTCGCGGCGGTCATGGGCGCGCTGGCGTTGGCCGCCGCCCGCTCCGTCATCCGGCAAGCCCGGGCAGAACTTCGCCTGGGGACGGCGCACGTTTGATGGGGACAAGGCCATGTCGAATGCCTGGCACCCCCTGCTTGCCACCACGTCGGGCGCATCCGCGGCCAGCATCGGCGAAGCTTCAAAGTCGGCGGCCAGAGCCCGCTGCTGTGCAGCACAACAAGGCACACGCGCCATGCGGGGGGTACGGATGGGCATGGCCGGGGGGCCGCTCACGGCCTTCATCATTGTGATGGAGATGGTGTCAGGGCAGGCGATGGTCTTGAGTCTGATGGCCTGCGCGCTGCTCCCGCGGTGTGGCCCACCACCGGGGCCTTCATCCACCTGCGCCGTCGCGCCCCACCTCACCCAGCAGCTCGATCAGCAACCGCACGGCCGGTGACAAGTAGCTGGAACCGCGATAAGTCACGACCAGGCGGCGGCGCATGGTGGTTTCCTTCAGGGGAACTTCGCGCAACGGCGAGCGGCTGTCGGCAGCGTCCAGATGATGGCGAGAGATGAAGCTCAGAAGGCCAGTCTCGGCGATCAGGGCCGGCAGCGTCAGCAGCATCGTGCTTTCCACCTGCACCCGCGGCCGCGGCAGGCGCTTGCGATCAAAGGTGTGGTCGAGCCAGTCGCGTGTGGGCGCGCCAGGCGGTTGCAGCACCCAGCGGTAGGCCGTCAGACTGCGCAGGGTAGGCTTGCCCAGCAGCACCTCGTGCGTGGCGCTGGCGGCCACGACAATCTCGTCCTCGGCCAGGCGCTGGGATGTGAAACCCGGCTCATCGGGGCTTTCTGTCCCGACCATCAGGTCGAGCTCCCCTGTGCGCAACATCGGCTTGAGCGTGTCGATCAGGCCCACCACGGTTCGCAGCGTCACCTCGGGCGCCTGCTGCATCAGCCGGCGCGCCGCTGGCGGCAGCAGGTACTGCGCCGCCGTGGGCACGATGCCGATGCGGATGTGCCCCGACAGGCCGCGCCCGATGTCGCCGATTTCGCGTTGCGCGTCCTCGACGTCGAAGCGCATGCGCTGCGCCCACTTCAGCAGCACCTTGCCCGCCGCGGTGAGCCGGATGCCGCGGCCCGACTTCTCCAGCAGCGGCGCGCCGCAGGCCTGCTCGAGCCGGCGCACGCAGCTGGTCAGCGCCGGCTGCGTGCGGTGCAGCCGCTCGGTGGCGCGGCCGATGTGCTCGAGTTCGGCGATGGTCTCGAAGTAGCGCAGGTCTCGCAAGTCCATTGCAAAAGTCCGGTGGATGGTTTCGAAGAAATTATCGATTGGACTCAAGCAGTGAGCACACCCAATACTTCGCGTCGAGATTCAAACGACGGAGACCGACATGACGATGGCCCGACGCACCCTGCTGGGTGCCGCAGCACTGATCGCCAGCACCTGCGCCCTGGCGCAGGGCTACCCCAGCAAGGCCATCCGTGTGGTCGTGCCCTTCCCTCCCGGCGGCGGCACCGACATCATTGCGCGCGACATCACGCAGAAGGTGGCCAGCAACACCGGCTGGAACTTCGTCATCGAGAACAAGCCCGGGGCCGGCGGCAACCTGGGCATCGACACGGCCGCCAAGTCGCCTGCCGACGGATACACGCTGGTGCTGGGCCAGACCAGCAACCTGGCCATCAACGTCACGCTGTACAGCAAGCTGCCCTACAACCCGGTCAAGGACCTGGCACCCATCGGGCTGGTGGCCAGCGCGCCCCTGGTCATCGTGGTGGGTGCGCAGTCGCCGCTGAAGACCATCGGCGACTTGGTGGCTGAGGCCAAGGCCAAGCCGGGCGCAGTCAACTTCGCATCGCCGGGCAACGGCACGGTCGCGCACCTGACGGGTGAGCAGTTCCAGAAGACGGCCGGGGTGAAGTTCCAGCACATCCCCTACAAGGGCGCCAACCAGGCCCTGAACGACGTCATTGGCGGCCAGGTCCAGATCTACGTCTCGTCGGTGCCCTCGGTGCTGCAGCAGATCCGCAACGGCAAGCTGCGCCCGCTGGCCGTCACCTCCGCCAAGCGGGTGGACGACCTGCCGCAGACACCCACTGTCGGCGAGAGCGGCTACAAGGGCTTCGACGCCATCACCTGGTGGGGCTTCCTGGCACCCACCGGCACGCCCAAGGACATCGTCGAGCGCCTGAACGTCGAGTTCAACAAGGCCTTGCAGGCGCCTGACCTGCGCAAGCGCCTGGCCGATGGTGGCGCCGATCCGCTGGGCGGCACGCCAGAGCAGTTTGCGGAACTGATCCGCAACGACATCGTTACCTGGGGCAAGGCTGTCAAGGAATCCGGCGCCCAGCTCGACTGAGCCCGCGCCCTCCTCCGCCGTGCCGTGTCACCAAGGTGTGGCACAGCGGCCCCACCCGTACCCATCCCTTTTGCTGGAGGCTCCCATGAGTCAAGCCGCTGCATGGCCCGACGTGATCCGTGACTTCGAGCGGGTCGACCCCGCCGTGGTGGCGCAGGCGGCGCAGTTCCCGTCATCCATCCTGGCCGACGTGGCCGGCCGACGCGGTGCGCTGCATGGCCGCATCGCGCCGCTGTCGCCGTCGATGCGGTTTGCCGGCCCGGCGCTGACGGTCGAGGTGCGACCTGGTGACAACCTGATGATCCACGCGGCAATGGCCGTCGCCCAACCCGGTGACGTGATCCTGGTGGATGGCAAGGGTGACCTGAGTGCCGCCCTGATGGGCGAGATCATGTCGCAACAGTGTGTGGCGTTAGGGGTAGCGGCGGTCGTCATTGACGGTGCCGTGCGCGACAGCGAGGCGATCCGCGCGCTGGGCTTCCCGATGTACGCCGCGGGCGTGAACCCCAACGGCCCGACCAAGTCGGTGTCGGGCCGGCTGAACCACCCCATCTCCATCGGCGGCGTGACCGTCTACCCGGGAGACCTGGTGGTGGGCGACGCGGATGGGGTGACCGTGGTCGAGCGTGCGAAGGCCGCGTCGCTGCTGCCGCTGGCGGTGGAGAAGGTCACGGCCGAGACCCAGCGCATCGCCGACATCCAGAGCCGCAGGGCGCTGCGCCCAGCGTGGCTCGACGGCGCACTGCGGGCCGCCGGCGTCATCCAGGACGGAGAGACACTGTGACCACCCGGCCTGCCTTCCTGGTGACGGGCGCCGACCTGGCCCCGCAGGCGCTGGCGCTGCTGGCCGACTACGAGGTGGTGTTCACCGGGGCGACGCCGACCGAGGAGGATGTGGTCGCCTTGTGCCGCCAGCACAACCCGGTGGCCATCATCGTGCGTTACAGCACGGTGGGCGCGGCGGCGATGGACGCAGCGCCTGGCCTTCGCGTGATCTCCAAGCACGGCAGTGGCACCGACACCATCGACAAGCTGGCCGCTGGCGCCCGCAGCATCCAGGTGGTCGCGGCCGTGGGCGCGAACGCCGCGGCTGTGGCTGAGCAAGCCATGGCACTGCTGCTGGCCTGCGCCAAGTCGGTCGTCGGCTTGAACGCGCGCATGCACGCCGGTCATTGGGACAAGGCCACGCACAAGAGCGTGGAGCTGGAAGGTCGCACGGTGGGCGTCATCGGATTGGGCGCGATCGGGCTGCGGTTTGCCAGGATCGCCGACGCGATGGGCATGCGGGTGCTGGGCTTCGATCCGTACGCCCATAACCTGCCGCCGTCTGTGCAACGGTGCTCGCTGGAGCGGATCTGGCAAGAGTCCGATGCGCTGTCCTTGCACTGCCCCCTGACCGCCGACAACCAACAGCTGTTGAACGCACAGACCCTGGCCGCCTGCAAGCCCGGCGTCATCGTCGTCAACACCGCGCGGGGTGGCCTGGTCGATGAAACCGCGCTGCTGGCCGCCGTTCGCTCGGGCCACGTCGCCAGCGCCGGTCTGGACAGCTTTGCGGTCGAGCCGATGACCGCTGCGCACCCCTTCCACGGTGAACCCCGCATCGTGCTGAGCCCGCACATCGGCGGCGTGACCGCCGATGCCTACGTGAAGATGGGAGTGGCTGCCGCGAACAACGCGCTGGCGGTGCTCCACGCCCGCCAGGAGACAACCGCATGAACCGAATCCACCTTGTCCTGACCACCGTCCTGCTGGCGGCTGCCAGCCTGGCGCAGGCCCAGCCCTGGCCCACCAAGCCCGTCAAGATCGTCGTGCCCTACGCGCCCGGCGGCTCGGTGGACGTGGTTACCCGGAAGATGGCCGCCAAGCTGCAGGAGCAGACGGGCCAGACCTTCTTCGTCGAGAACAAGGCCGGCGCCACCGGCACCATCGGCATCGCGCAGGTGGTGCAGAGCCCGGCCGACGGCTACACGCTGGTCGCCAACGACACCACCTACGCGCTGCTGCCGCACATCTTCAAGAAGCTGCCCTTCGACCACGCGCACGACCTCGTGCCCGTCGGCGCATTTGTCTTTGCACCGATGGGCGTGGTCGTGAAGGCCGACTCGCGCTTCAAGACCCTGGGTGACCTCATCGCCCAGGCCCGGAAAGAACCCAACAAGGTCACTTACGGCACCGGCGGACCGGGCACCACGCCCCACTTCGTGAGTGAAGCCCTGGGCATTGCTGCCGGCGTCAACTTCCTGCACATCCCCTACAAGGGTGCGGGTGAGGCGACCATGGCCATGTTGTCGGGCACCATCGATTACCAGGTGGCTTCCACGCCCGGCGTCATGGGCAACGTCAAGGGCGGCAAGGCGCGCCTGCTGGCAGTGAGCGGCAGCAGGCGGCTGGCCGCGCTGCCCGACGTCCCCTCGTTTGCCGAGGCGGGTGTCCAGAACTTCGGCCTCATCAACTTCACGGGGCTGTGGGCGCCCAAGGGCACGCCGCAGGCCGTGGTGGACCGGCTGCAAAAGGAGATCGCCACCGCGATGGCCTCGGCCGACATGAAGGCCTTTGCCGAGGGCCTGGCGTCCGAACCGGGCCAGTGGGACGCGGCCACCTTCGGCCGGGACCTGGCCGAGCGCACGGTGTTCTGGGGCAAGGTGGCCGCCAACACGGCCTTCGAGCGCCAGTAGGCGGCCGGCCATCATGTGGCTGTTGCAAGCGCCCCAGGTGCGTGAGGCGGAGGTCTTCACGCAGATGCCGAGCCACTTCCGCCGCACCGGTGTCAGCAGTCCGTGGGCCGACGCCAACCGCGGCGGGCAGCCGACCGACAGCTTTCTCGAAGGCCCGGTCTTCGACGCCGATGGCAACCTGTACGTCACCGACATCCCGTTTGGCCGCATCTTCCGCATCGACGCCCTTGGCGCCTGGACACTGATCGCCGAATACGACGGCGAGCCGAACGGCCTGAAGCGGCTGAACGCCCGCGAACTGCTGATCGCAGACTACCGCCACGGGCTGATGGTCTGCGACATTGCCAGCGGTCAGATCCGGCCCTACCTGGACCGGCGCAACAGCGAGCGCTTTCGCGGCATCAATGACCTGGTCTTCGACCGCGCCGGCAACCTGTACTTCACCGACCAGGGCCAGACCGGGCTGCACGATCCAAACGGGCGCCTGTATCGGCTGAGGCCCAACGGACAACTTGATCTGCTGCTGGCGAATGCACCGAGCCCGAATGGCATCGCCCTGTC
>JAJTDE010000129.1 GCA_021298085.1 Rubrivivax sp. | reverse complement strand
GCGCGGCGCGGTGTGGCCCTTCCTGACGCTGGCGACCCGGCGTGACCTGCGCGAACAGGTCTGGCGCATGTGGAACAACCGGGGCGACAACGCCGGCGCTCTCGACAACAAGCCCGTGGCCGCCGAGATCCTGCAGCTGCGCGGCGAGTTGGCGCAGCTGATGGGTTACGCCAGCTATGCGCATCTCGCGCTGGCGGACCGCATGGCCGGCACGCCCGAGACCGCGCTGGGTTTGCTGGAGCGCACCTGGGCGAGCGTGAAGCCGCGCGCACTGGCGCAGATCGCGGACTACCAGGCCCTGGCCGACCGCGAAGGCGCGGGCATCCGCCTGGCTCCTTGGGACCGGCAGTTCTACGCCGAGAAGCTGCGGCGCGAACGTTTCGGGCTGGATGGCGACGAGGTCAAGGCGCACCTGCCGCTGGATGCCGTGCTGCAGGCCATGTTCTGGGCTGCGGGCCGCGTACACGGCCTGGCATTCAAGGCCATCGCCGACGCGCCATTGATCCACCCCACGGTGCGGGTCTACGAGGTGAGTCGCGGGGGCGAGGCCATCGGCGTCATCTACTTCGACCTGTTCAACCGGCCCGGCAAGGCCCACGGCTCGTACCAGACCCAGTACCGCGAGGCAGAGCATTTCCGCGGCCGTGTGCTGCCGATCTCGGGCGTTTACTCCACCTTCCCGCCGCCGCCGGACTTGGCTAACGGCCAAGCCGTGCTGCTGCCCTGGGAGTACGCCAACGTCTTCTTCCACGAGTTCGGCCACGCGCTGCACATGCTGCATTGCACGTCCGCCTACCGGTCGCTGGGCAGCCAGCACGTGGCCTGGGACTTCGTCGAGCTGCCAGCGCTCATCAACGAACGCTGGCTGCGGGATCGCGAACTGCTGGCCCGCTTTGCGCGCCACCACGTCACCGGCGAGCCCATCGCACCGGCCCTGGTCGACCGCCTCGAACAGGGCCTGCACTACGACCGCATCTTCAGCCTGAACCCCGACTTCCTGCTGCCGGCCATCGTCGACCTGCGCCTGCATCTGCGGGCCGACGGCAGCGGTCAGCCGATCGACCCGGTGCAGGTGGAAAACGATGCCCTGACCGAGCTGGGCATGCCCGAGGCCTGGGACCTGATCATGCGCGTCACGCACAACTTCCACGTCTTCATCGGCGCATATGCGGCCGGGCTGTACTCGTACCTGTGGGCCGATGTGATGGCGGCCGATGCCGTGGAAGCCTTCGAGCGGTCGCCTGGTGGTCTCTACGACGTCGGCACCGCCAAGGCCTGGATCGACAAGGTGCTGAGCGTCGGCCATCGGGTGGCCGCCGACGACGCGTTCCGCGACTTCGCCGGACACGATCCGGACCCGACGCCGCTGCACCGGCGCTTTGGGCTGGTCTGACCCGGTGCCGTGAGCGCCTTCCTGCGCAACACCTGGTACGTGGCCGCCTGGTCGCACGAACTGCAGGCGGGCCAGTTGCTTGCCCGCACGATCATCGGCGAACCACTGGTGCTGTGGCGCACGTCCGGCGGCGCGGTCGCCGCACTCGAAGACCGCTGCGCGCACCGCCACGCACCGCTGTCGCGCGGCCGGCTCGAAGGCGATGCCCTGCGCTGCGGGTATCACGGCCTGAAGTTCGCGCCCGACGGCCGCTGCATCGAGGTGCCCGGCATGGACTCGCCGCCGCCAGCGGCCTGCGTGCGGCGCTTTACCGTTGTCGAGCACAACTGCTGGGTGATGGTGTGGATGGGCGATGACGCGGCGCGCGCCGACACCCGTCTGCTGCCCGACAACTTCTCCTGCGAATCGCCCGAGTGGGCCTATGGCCCAGGCTACGTGCACTACGAGACCCCCGTCGACCTCATTGCCGACAACCTGCTCGACTTCTCGCATCTGAGCTACGTGCACGCCGCCACGTTCGGCGGTGGTGGAGACGACACGATCGCACGCGTGCAGGCACGGGTCGAGCGCCTGGCGCGCGGCGTGCGCGTGCGGCGAGACATCCCCGGTGTGCCGCCGCCCGCGTACTACCGGCCGCTCTGGGCCTATGACGGCCCGGTCGACCGCTGGCTTCACTATGAATTCCTGCTGCCCGGCACGCTGCTGATGCACTCCGGTGCGCAGCCCGCCGGCATGGCCGCGGAAGACGCCGAACGCCAAGGCACCGGCGTTCGCTTCCACAGCTGCCAGGCCCTCACGCCCGAGACGGCCACGAGCACCCACTACTTCTTCATGGAAGCACACCGCGCCGATCGCGGCGATGCGAGCGTCACCGAGGCTCTGTACCAAGGCCTCCTGACCGCCTTCGAGGAAGACCGCGCGATGATTGCCGCGCAATGGCGCAACCTGCAGCGCGCGCCAGGCCGTCCGATGCTGCCGCTGCACATGGACGCGGCGCTGACCCACTACCGACGGCTCTACGACGCTGCGCTTCGAGCTGAAACCCCGACCTGATTCACCATGACCCGACCGCATACCCCTTTCGCGCAGGAGCCGCTGCCTGACTACCGAGAGTACCCGCAGCCCGAGATGATCGAGCGCGCCCGCGCCTTCCATGCCGACCTGCAGCGCCGGCGCACGGTGCGCGACTTCGACAGCCGGCCGGTGCCGCGCGAGGTCATCGAACACTGTCTGCTGACCGCAGGCACTGCGCCATCAGGCGCGAACCAGCAGCCCTGGTTCTTCAGCGTCATCACGGACCCCGGCCACAAGAAGCGCGTGCGCGAGGCCGCCGAGATCGAGGAGCGCAGCTTTTACAACGAACGCGCTCCGCAAGAGTGGCTGGACGCGCTGGCACCGCTGGGCACCGACTGGAACAAGCCCTTCCTGGAGGAGGCGCCCGTGCTGATCGCCATCTTTGCGCAGAAGTACGGCGTGCATGAGGACGGACCCAAGAAGGGCGAGAAGTTCAGCCACTACTACGTGCCCGAGTCGGTGGGCATCGCTTCGGGCTTTCTGATCGCCGCGCTGCACCACGCGGGATTGGCGACGCTGACGCACACGCCCAACCCGATGAGCTTTCTCAACAAGCTGTGTGGCCGGCCGAGCTCCGAGAAGCCCATCATCCTGCTCGTTGTGGGCTACCCCAAGGCAGGTTGCCAGGTGCCGGTGCACGGCGGCATCAAGAAGCCCCTGCCCGCTATTTCGCAATGGCTGGGGTAGGTGCTGCCGAAGACTGAACGCCCAGACACCCTACGGCGCACTGCAGGCGGGCTAATGCGCCACTTCAAGCGCGCAGGCGGATGCTCAGCCTGCCTCCACGGCGCGAGCAGCGCGCGTGGTCTGCACATAGCCACGGCCGCAGAGCAGCATCAGTCCGGCGGCGAGTAACAGAGCCGTGGTGGAAGTGGCCGTCATCGCCAGCATCAAGCCATCGGGACGCGGCTTCAGCGCGTCGGAGATGGCGCCCACCACGGCAGGGCTCAGGGAGCCCAGCACCATGTTGAACATGATGACCAGCGAAATCAGCCGCGCGCGCAGGGGCTGCGGCGTCATCTCCTGCAGTGCGGTGGGAAAGACCATCGTGCCCGCCATCAGGAAGGTGTGGTGCAGAGCCATCAGTGTGAATAACTCCACCTGCGTTCTGGCCAAGTAAAGCGTTGCCGCAAAGACACCGCTGGCTGCCGCAGCGAAGGCCAGGACCCGCACGGGCAACATCGGGCCCAGCCGCGGTGCCAGCCACTTCATGCCCACATTGGCGATCAACAGCCCCACTGCCGATGACGCGAACGTAGCGATGCCCATCGCATTGCCCAGGTCCAGCGGCGTCACACCCATCTGGCGCATCGCCACCACGGGGATGAAAGCGCCGGTGGCGCCAAAGCCGAACACCAGCAACCCCACCGACAACATGAAGGTGGCAAACGAGAAACGCTGGCTGCGCAAGAACGGCCAGACGGACGGCTGCTGGGCTGGCAAGGCCGTTGGGGCCCCCGGGGGCGGTCGAACCAGGCTGCGCTTGTTGATGGGCAACAGCAGGATCATCGGCACGAACACGATGCCTGGCAGGGCCGTGGCAAAGAAGGCCAGGCGCCAGGTAGGCAAGGCTTGCAGCACGTCGGGCAGCAGCGGCCGCCAGAGGTCGATGGCGTGGATCATCCACCCGCACATGGCGATGACCAGGCCCACCACCAGGCGTCCGGTGACGATGAACAAGGAGTTGGCCAACTGCCGCTGGCCGCCACGGAACAGTTCGGGGATCAAGGCATAGGCGATGGGCAGCAAGCCGGCCTCTGCTGCGCCCACCAAGGCGCTGGTCACGAACAGTTCATTGAAGTCACGCGCCAGGCCGCATGCGGCAACGGCCAGGCTCCATGTGGCAATGCAGCCGGCCAGCACCGTGCGGCGATCAAAGCGGTCTGACAACCAGGCGATGGGGTAGCCGACCACGGCCGCAAACAGGGCCACACTGACCCCCTGCAACAGGCCGAACTGCAAGTCCGACAGCCCCAGCGCCTTGCGCAAGGGCTCGGCCTGCAAGCCGAAGATCTGCCGGTCCATGTAGGTGTACAGACCCAAGGCCACCAGCACCAGCAGGCTGACCCATGCGGACATGGGTGCCCGCTCGGCGGCGTTGCCCTCTGGCTGCGAAACGGCAGCCTCAGCGGATGCGGCCATGGCGATGCTCCAGTTGTTCACGCAGTGCGGTGTCGGACAAGGGTTCGCCGGTGGCTTGTTTCAGCATGGCATCCAGATCGTGGCGCGCACCCTGTTGCCAGATGCGCGGGGCGAGCCAATCACCGATGGGCCTGCAGTTGCCCCCCGCCACCTGGTCTTGAAGGTCTGGCAGGTCTCGTTGCAGAGCGGCAAAACACTGCGCCGCCACCATGGCACCCAGCAGGTAAGCGGGGAAGTAGCCGAACATGCCGTGCACCCAGTGCGGGTCCTGCAAGGGGCCTTGGCTGAAGGCGGCCTGTGGCCCAACGCCCAATGAAGCGTGCATTCGCTCGTTCCACCAGGCGGGCACGTCAGCCACGCTGATTTCGCCCGCCACCAGTGCCTGTTCGATTTCAACGCGAACGATGACGTGCAGTGGATAGGTCAACTCGTCGGCCGCGACACGGATGGGGCCGGGGCGGATGCGTCGCATGAGTCGAACCAGGTTGTCTGGCTCGAATGCGGGTTGTGAACCGAAGGCTTGGCGCAGCAGTGGCGCGAGCAACTCGCAGAAAGCGGGCTCGGGCGCCAGTTGGCGCTCGAAGATCAAGGCCTGGCCTTCGTGCAAGGCTGCCGAGTGCGGCCCTGCCAGCGGCTGGCCCAGCCAGGCCCGTGGCAGGTTCTGCTGGTAGCGCGCATGGCCCGTCTCGTGGATGGTGCCCATCAAGGCCGGCAGAAAGTTGGCCTCGTCGAAACGTGTGGCCATGCGCACGTCTTCGGGCACGCCGCCGGTAAAGGGGTGCTGGGTGGTGTCCAGGCGGCCGGCATCGAAGTCGAAGCCCAGCAAGCTGATCACCTGTTCGCACAGCCGTTGCTGCGCCGACGCCGGAAAGGGGCCGACAGGCTCCAACGGCTGCGGCGCGTTGGCCCGCGCAACCAAGGCCTGTTCAAGCAAGGGCGGCAGCCAGCCCTGAACTTGTGAAAACAAGGCCTTGACCCTGGCCATGCGCAGGCCCGGCTCCCAGCGCTCCAGCAGGGCATCCATGGGTTGCAGACCCAAGGCTTCGCCCAGCCGCTCGGCCAATTCGCGTGTCACGGCCACCACCGGGGCCCACGCTTCGGCAAAGGTGGCCCAGTCGTTGTCCTGCCGCGCCTTGCCCCAGGCCTGCATGGCGGCACCGGTGGCGAGTTCACGGCGCTCGGCCAGGGCCGCCGGAATCGCGGCTTCGATGAGGCGCGCCTGTCGCATGCGCGCGAAGTTCAACGCCGCATCGCCGAGCAAGCGTTCGTGTGCGGCCGCTTCGAACTGCTGCGCGAGTTTGGGATCGGCCTGCAACTGCTTGATCAACACGGCCAAGGCCGCCTGCGCAGCCGCGCGCGCAGTGCCGCCTGCGGACGGCATGTGGGTCATGCGGTCCCAGGTGGCGATGGCCTGCAGATGCTCCAGGTCGTGCACGCGTCGGTGGTGGGCCACCAGGGCGTCGTAGGCAGGCGACAGACTCATTTGGCCTCTCGTCAGTCAAGGACCGGCGGCACTGCGCCTATCGCCGAAAGGCGAAGCGAATGCCGCGTGCGATGCCCGCAGGCGGCACCATGTTGTGGTCGTCGCCCTCGTGAACCACGGTTTCCACATGAAGCCCCGATGATGCGAGGGCAGCGAGCCTGGCCCCTAGCTCCACCGTGTTGGGCACCATGCGGCACTCTTCGGTCATGTCGCGGAAGTCTTGCTCGCTGGCGGGCAGGCCGGGAACAAAGCGAAACGTGGACTCCAGCGCACCCACACTGATCAACGCACGCGCCTTGACCTGCCCCGAGCGGACCCGGTCGCTGAAGGCGGCCTCATGTGCCAGTACCGCACGGTCGTTGAACCAGATGGATGGGCTGATGGCCACGAACTGCTGGAACATCGCGGTGTACCGGAAGAGTGCATGCAAGGTGGTGAGCCCGCCCAGCGAGTGCCCCATCAGCACCTGCTCCTGCCGGTTGATCGCGACCATGGCCTCGACGCGCGGCTTGACCTCTTCCTCGATCACGCGAAAGTAGTTGTCCATGCCGCCCCAGCCTTCGGACGGCCGGGGCATCTTCGCGATGAAACCTTGCTGCAACCGTTCTTCGGAGATCGGCGTCGTCAGGTCGATCATGCGCAGGTCCAGCGCGGTGCTGACGCTGTCTGTGGGGTACCCGATGCCCACGACGACAGGGTCGATGACATCGGGCCAGCAGGCCTGGATGCGGGCTGTGTCGACCGCGATGCCGAAATGCAGGTTGCCATCGATCAGGTAGACCACCGCATGCCCCTCGGCCGGTGTCGGCCGCCGCGTGGGGATCGAAACAAACAGCCGATAGGCGCGTCCGTTGATCTTCGAGGTGAAGTCGATGATCCGGGCATTCAGGGCCATCTCGGCGGTGGGCGTGGTGCTCTGTGCAGCTTCCATGGGGTGCTTCCGGGTAGGGTTGGGTGATGACTCGTGTTGCATCTGTGCGATCAGCCCCACAGGGCGCGCTCAGGTGGCTGAACGAGGCCCAGGTGGAAGGTCATCGCCGCAGCGCGGTCGCCCACCTGCAGCAAGGGCCCGTCGAGATCGGCCCATCGGGCGAGTTGGGCCACCAGGAAGGCCGGTGCCATGCCCAAGGAGGTGCCGCACATGTTGCCCACCATCAGATCGAACCCCAGCGACTGCGCCTCGTGCGCCAAGGCCAGCGCTTCGGTGAAACCACCGCACTTGTCGAGCTTGATGTTCACGGCCTGGTAGCGGCCTTGCAGGGCGGGCAATGACGACCGGTCGGTGCAGGACTCGTCAGCGCAGATCGGGATCGGCGATCGAAGGCCGGCCAGGGCGCTGTCATCGCCACGCGGCAGGGGCTGCTCGATGAGCTCGACGCCCGCCGCGACCAACCCGTCCATCAGGTCCGACAGCAGCCTTGCCGTCCACGCTTGATTGGCATCGACCAGGAGGCGGGCGTCGGGCAATTCGTCGCGCACGATGCGCAAGCACTCGAGATGGCGGTGTGCGTCCAGCTTGAGCTTGATCAGCGGCAGACCGCGCGCTGCACGGGCCCGGCGTCGCAGGTCGTCGGCGCTGCCCAGCCCAAGGGTGAAAGCCGTGATCACGGGCTTGGGCGACAGCAGGCCGGCCGACTCCCAGGCGGGGACTGCGGTCTGCTTGGCCCGCAGGTCCCACAGCGCGCAGTCGAGCGCGTTGCGCGCGCCACCGGCAGGCATCAGCCGCAACAGATCTGCCCAGCTCAAGTCGTCGTGCAGTTGCGCGGCCACGGCATCGATCTGCATTGCCATCGATGCCGGCGTATCGCCGTCGTAGTCCACGCCTGCCGCTTCACCGTGACCGGTACGGCCCGCACTGTCGCTCAGCTTGAGCGTGATGAGAGGCAGGTCGTGCATCACCTCGCGGGCAATTTCGAACGGCTCGCGCAGAGGCCAGCGCTCGATGGCGACCTCTGCTCGCAAGGTCATGCCAGCAAGGCCCGGGCAATGGCATCCACGCCGCCACGCATGGGATCGCACACCGGCAGGCCCAACTCGACGGCCACGGCTTGGCGATAGTGCGTCCATGCCGGGTCGTCGAGCGTGGACGAGTTGATCGCCACACCTACGCAGCGCACTGCCGGATTCGTGAGCTGCGCGGCCTCGACGTAGCGGCGAATCGCCTCCCGCAGACTCGGCAGCGGGATGTGCGGATAGTCCTCGATCGTGGTGCGCGAGGGGTCGTGGCAAAGCACGAGGGCGTCGGGCTGAGAGCCATGCAGCAGCCCGAGGGTCACGCCCGAGTAGGCCGGGTGAAAGAGCGCGCCTTGGCCCTCGATCACATCCCAGTGGTCGGCCGCGTTGTCGGGCGACAGTTGCTCGGCTGCGCCGGCGATGAAGTCAGCCACGACGGCGTCGATGGCGATGCCTTCGCCGGCAATCATGATGCCGGTCTGGCCGGTGGCCCGGAAGCTGGCCTTCGCGCCGCGGGCCTGCAGCGCCTGGGTCAGAGCCAAGGCGGTGTACTTCTTGCCCAGCGCACAGTCAGTGCCCACGGTCAGCACACGCAGGCCGCTGCGCTTTCGGCCCGTGCCTGTGGGCAAAGGCCCGTCGCTGTGGCGCACGTTCACCAGCCGCGCACCGCTGCGTGCCGCTGCGGCGGCCAAGGCCGGATGGCTCTCCAGCCGTGTGTGCATGCCGCTGACGATATCCAGCCCCGCGTCCAAGGCCTGCACCAGGGTCGGCACCCAGGACTCGGGCAACTGGCCGCCCACCGGCGCCACGCCGATCAGCAATGAGCCCGCGCCCCGAGCCGCTGCTTCAGCAGGCGCGATCACCGGCAGGCCCAGGCTCACGGTGGCCTGAGGCAAAGCCCATTGGCCGATCACATCGGCGGGACACCAGTCGCGCAGGCCGAAGCCGGTCTTGGCATCCGACTTCAGCGTCACGTCGCCAAGGAACAGGAGGTAGGGCTTACGCAGACTGAGCATTCGGTGGATATTATTTCATCCACCGAATGACGTAAAGCCGAGATTCGCCCCCAGGGCGCGGCGAAGTCGCAGCGGCCTACAGCGGTGGCGTGTTAGCGCTGACCACGACCGCCTCGGCGTCGCCCACGTTGCGGAACCGATGCGGCAGGCGGCTGGAGAAGAGGTAACCGTCACCCGGCCCCAGCACCTTGGCGACGCCGCCAACCGTGACTTCAACCTGCCCTTGAATCACCACGCCGCCTTCGTCACCCTGGTGGCTGTACGGCTGCGCCGCCGTCTCTGCACCCGGTGCATAGCGCTCCAGCAGCACCTGCAGGGGGCGGCCCTTGAGGTTGTGTCCAACCTGCAGCAGCGAGATGCCGCCGGCGCCGACTTCAAGCAACTCGTCGCGTTGAAAGAATATCTGCGTCTCCACCCCCGGGTCGAGGGAGAAGAACTCCGACAGCGTCATCGGCAGGCTGTCCAGGATCTTGCGCAGCGAGCCGACAGACGGCGAGATCGTTTCCTTCTCGATGCATCCGATGGTGCCGTGGTTGAGGCCCGCGCGGCGCGCCAGTTCACGCTGCGAAAGGCCATGCAACTCGCGAACGTAGCGCAACCGCTCGCCGACGCCGGCTGAAGGTTCAGCATCGGACAGTTCGGCACCCGGCTTGGCAGCAGCACCGGCGTCGACGGCGGGGCTTGCCTTGGTGGCGGCCGACTTCCTGCGGGGCTTGGCGTCTTGCGTCGTCTGGGTCTTCATGGGGCAATGGCACTTCGAAGCAGCGTGGCTAGTTTAGCGACCACCCCGCAGGTCTTGCCGTGGCTCCAGGCAGTGGATAGGATACTGAACACTGCCCATGGCCCTCATGCACGAACACACACCCCTGCCCGCTGCACTGGCCGCCACCTTGGTCGACAAGGCGCGCGAATTCGGCATCCCGGGGCTGGCGATCAGTCTGGTGGCGCCCGGGCGTCACGGTGTCTTCACCACCGGTGTCGAAGCCCCGGGCTCCGAACGGCCGGTGTCCGCCAACACCTGGTTCTCGGTGGCTTCCTTGGGCAAGCATGTCACCGCGTGCGCCGTGCTGGACCTGGCACAGGCCGGTGCCTTGGACCTGGAAGCACCGATCGGCCGCTACCTGACCGATTTGCCGGCCGCCTGGTCGCAGCGCCCCGTGCTGTCCTTGCTGCGGCACACCAGTGGCCTGCCCGAGTACCTGGCCTACACCGAGTCCGAGACGGTCCCTGAGAGGCGCGACGCCTTCATGCGCACCTACGGCGGCATGGCCACGGCGTTCGAGCCTGACGAGGGCTGGATCTACACCAACACCAACTACATCCTGCTCGGCTTCCTCATCGCCCAGTTGGCCGGACGACCCTATGCCGCCGCCGTGCAGTCGCTGTTCGACCGGGTGGACTGTGTGGGTGCCACAGTGGCCAGCCCGCAGTGGACCCGGGATGCCAACGCGCAGGGCCTGGGCAGCACGGGCCGCGATGAGGCCAGCGCCCGGCGCGAGGTGATCGGTGATGGTGACATCTCCTTCACGGCGCAAGGCGCGCTGACCTGGCTGCAAGCTCTGTTGAGCCATCGGCTGCTGTCAACAGCGAGCATGGCCACGATGTTCACGCCCGCGCCACTGCATACGTCGAGACCATCGCCCTATGGATGCGGCTGGTTCGTCGACACGCTGCGCGGAGCGACCATCGGTCACCATGCGGGCCACTACGACGGCTGGACGGCGATGGCCGTGCTGGCGCCCGCCCACGACTGCGGCGTGGTGGCCATGTGCAACCTGGCGCCGCGCAATACCCGTGCCATCCGGTACCTGGCGCAGTTCGCGCTGGAGAGCTTCGTACCCGGCAGCACACCCTTGTCGCTGCACCCCATCACGGATGACTCGCCGGCCCTCACCGCCAGGATCAAGGCGCAGCTGTTTCGCGATGGCACCGCGCTGGATGAGAACTGCTTCGCCGACGAGCTGCTGCATGTCGTGGCACATGGCAGCGAGGTGCGCAACGTCATCAACCTGTGGACGGGTGTCGAACCCCTGGCCTTCGATCTGGTGGAGCAGCAGCGCCACGCGACCCACTGCCTGCGACGCTACCGCATCCGCTACCCTGAACGTGTAGAGCACCTGCTGGTGGGCACCACACCACAGGACAAGATCTATTGGGCCTGGCCGCTCTGAGCGCCCGGCGCACTGCGCATCAGCTTC
>JAJTDE010000128.1 GCA_021298085.1 Rubrivivax sp. | reverse complement strand
GCTCGTTCTCCAGGGTCTTGGCCAACAAGGCCTCCTGGAGTTGCTGCAGCTTCAGGCTGTCCGCGTCGGACCGCTCACGCAGGCGCCGGGCTGCGTCTGTGTCGGACGCGGGGGCGGGGGCCGCTGTGCTGGCCAGCAGGGCAGCGGCCTGTGCCTGTGCCCGTCGGGTCATCAGCAGTTCGTGCAGTGGCTGGGCTTGCCGCAGGCGGGCCAGCGCCAGGGCGGGCTGTCCACTCTGTTCATGGGCCTCGGCGGCGGTGTGCAGCAGCTGCATGGCGGGGTAGGCATGGGTGGTCCACTGGGTCTGCTCATGCTGCTGCAGTTCGGTGTCGGCCAGGCTGGCGGCGTCGGCAGGCTGGCCCTGCAGCAGCAGGCAGCGGGCGGCCAACCCGTGCCACAGCAGGCGTTCAGGCCCGTGGCTGCCATCGGCAGCGGGCAGGCCCGCGCGCGCCTGGTCCAGCAGGGCCGCGGCGGTGGTGGCATCACCCGCGCCCAGGTGGGCCAAGGCCATCGCCAGCGCCGGGTGGCCCAGTGAGGCGGGCCAAGGGCTGGCGCCGATGGCGGGCTGCATGAGCGGTAGACGCTCAAGGCTCCGTGCGTGGGTACCGGCCGCATGGTCGATCATGGTCAGGCGCGCAGCGGCCGCGGCCACCAGCCACGGTGCGCCCAGCGTCTGTGCCGCTGCCAGGCCTTGCTCGGTGATGCGTCGGGCATCGTCGAGGTTGAAGCTCTCGTGGTGCGCGGCGCCCAGGTTCAGCAACGCCACGGCCTGGGCCTCAGGCAGCCCGCTGCGCGCCGCAGCATCACTGGCAGCGTGGCCGTGCCGCAGGGTGGTGCGGGTGTCGCCGCGCTGGCGGGCCGCGCAGGCGCGGGCGGTATCGGCCACCCACTGAAGCAGGGCGGCGGGTTCAGGCACGCCAGCGCCGGTGCCAAGGTCTTCCCAGGCTTCGCCGGCCCGGGCGAGCGAGGCCGCTGCCGCGCCCGCTGAGCCAACTTGGGCGTCGGCCAAGGCCAGGTGCAGCAGCGCCCAGGCCGTGTCCAGCGGAGGGCCGTCCAGGTGCCGGGTAGCCAGGGCATGCGCCGCCGAGGGGTGGACGTGACTCAGTTGCCAGGCCTCGGCGAGCCAGCTCGGTAGGGGTGTGGACGGCACGGTGCGCTCTCGGAACGGGGTTCAATCGAGCCTTCGGCCCGGCGCGCGCCAACTTGACCGCCGTCGCGCATTCAAGGCTGCGCCAGCGGCCCCCAACGTCAACATTCGACGATGTTGACGGCCAAACCGCCGCGCGCGGTCTCCTTGTACTTGGTCATCATGTCGGCGCCGGTTTCGCGCATGGTCTTGATGACCTTGTCCAGGCTGACGTGGTGCGTGCCGTCGCCGCGCAGTGCCATGCGCGCCGCGTTGATGGCCTTGACCGCCGCAATGGCGTTGCGCTCGATGCAGGGAATCTGCACCAGTCCGCCGACGGGGTCGCAGGTCAGCCCCAGGTGGTGTTCCATGCCGATCTCGGCCGCGTTTTCCACCTGCTCGGGGCTGCCACCCATCACCGCACACAGGCCTGCCGCGGCCATGCTGCAGGCCACGCCCACCTCGCCCTGGCAGCCCACCTCGGCGCCGGAGATGCTGGCGTTTTCCTTGTAGAGGATGCCGATGGCGGCGGCCGTCAGCAGGAAATCGACCACGCCGCGTTCCGTGCTGCCCGGCACGAAGCGCGTGTAGTAGTGCAGGACGGCCGGGATGATGCCGGCCGCGCCATTGGTGGGGGCCGTCACCACCCGTCCTCCGGCGGCGTTTTCCTCGTTGACGGCCAGCGCATAGAGGTTCACCCAATCGAGCACCTGCAGCGGGTCGCGCAGGGCTTCCTCGGGGCGGGCCGTCAGGGCCTCGCGCAGCGCCTTGGCGCGGCGGCGCACCTTGAAGCCACCGGGCAGGGTGCCGCCGGTCTTGCAGCCGCGGTCCACGCAGGCCTGCATCACGCGCCAGATGGCCAGCAGGCCGGTGTCGATGGCCTCGTCAGGACGCCAGTGCCGTTCGTTGCGGCGCATCAGCTCGGCGATGCTGCACCCCCATTGCCGCGTTTGCTGCAGCAGGGCTTCGCCGCTGTTGAAGGGGTGCGGCAGCACGGTGGCGTCGGGCGCGATGGCCTTCTGGCGCGAACCGTCGGCGGCCACCTCCTCGCTGACCACAAAGCCCCCGCCGACGCTGTAGTAGCAGCGGTTGGCCAGTTCCTGCCCCTGGGCGTCCCAGGCGGTGCAGCGCATGCCGTTGGCGTGGAAAGGCAGGGTCTCGCGGCGGTAGAACTTCAGGTCATCGCGTTCGGCAAAGTGGATGGCTTGCTGCCCCAGCAGCGCCAGCTGGCCCGTCTGACGGATCTGCGCCAGCACCGCGGGCACCGATTCCACATCCACCGTGTCGGGCTCATGGCCGGCCAGGCCCAGCAGCACGGCCTTGTCGCTGCCGTGCCCCTTGCCCGTGGCCCCGAGCGAGCCGTAGAGCGACACCATCACCCGATGGGTCTGCGGCAGCAGGCCGTCGTGCTGCAGGCGCAGCGCAAACAGGCGTGCGGCGCGCATCGGGCCCACGGTGTGGCTGCTGCTGGGGCCGATGCCAATCTTGAAGAGGTCAAACACCGAAACGGCCATGGCGTGGTGCGGGCAAGCCCGTCAGCGTGGTGATGACGGCATTGTGCGCACGTGGCGCGCCGCTGGGCAGCGTGTCAGCCCGGGGTCTCGATGCGCCACCAGGCGGGCAGCAGGGCCTGCACCTCGGGGCGTGCATAACGGTCGTCCAGCAGCCAGAGCACGCCCTTGTCCTGGGGCGTGCGCAGCACCCGCCCGGCCGCCTGCACCACCTTCTGCATCGAGGCGATCAGCTCTGGCGAACCGTCACCCGCGCCCAGCAGGCGCTGGGCCCGTTCGTTGATGGCGGTCTGCACCGGCGACACCGGTGGCAAGGCCAGCGTGGCGATGAACGCGCCGATCAGCCGTGTGCCGGGCAAGTCCACCCCTTCGGAAAACACGCCGCCCAACACGGCAAAGCCAATGCCGCGGCCGTCGGGTGCAAAGCGTTCGAGGAAGGCCTGGCGGGCCTGCGCCGACATGGCGCGGTCCTGGCGCCAGTGGGGGATGTCGGGCCGCAGCCGCTGCAGCGCGTCGGCTGCCTGCTCCAGGTACTGGAAGCTGCTGAAGAAGGCCAGGTAGTTGCCGGGGGCGTCGTCGTACTGCCGGGCCAGTGTCTGGGCCAGCGCCTGCAGCGAGCGGCTGCGGTCGGCAAAACGCGTGGACAGGCGGTGGGCAACCTTGACCCGCAGGTTTTCCGGCGGGAAGGCCGGCGGCACGTCGATCCACGCGCTGTCATCGGGCAGGCCGAGCAGCGCCTGGGCGTGGGCCGGTGGCCCGATGGTGGCCGAGAACAGCGTGGCCTGCTGAAGCGCCAGCCAGCGCGGGCGCAGGAAGCCGGCCGGCAGCACGTTGCGGATGCTCACGCAGCCGTCGATGGGGTGGTCGTCTGTGGGGCGGAGGGTGTTCGAGGGGGTCTCCTGGGCGGATTGGCCTGCCGGTGGGGCACTGCGCTCGATGTCCAGCAGCGAGTGTTCGCCCAGGGTGTCGGCCAGGCGCGCAAACTGCTGCAGGTCAGGGTAGAGGTCCAGCCACTCGCCCTGGGCCAGGGGCTGGCGGTGGGCCATGTCAGCCAAGGCGGCCACGGCCACCTGCAGCGCCTGGGCCAGCGGCTCGGGCATCTCGTCGAGCACGGTGTACGGCGCGGTTTGGGCGGCGACGGTTTCCGCCACGGCACCGTGCAGCAAGGCCAGCGCACTGGCCAGGCCGGGTGGCGACTGCCGGGCCACGCGCTGCAGCACGTCCAGCCGCAGTTCGGCGCTGTACATCATGCGCACCCGCTCCGGCAGGTTGTGCGCCTCGTCCACCAGCACCGCGAGCCGCCAGTCGCGCGACTGCTGCAGCGCCCAGAGCTGGCCGGCCGGGTCAAACAGGTGGTGCACGTCGCCCACCAGGGCATCGGCCCAGCGCACCAGTTCCTGGCCCAGGTAGTAGGGGCAGATCTGGTGCTGCAGGGCGATGCGGCGTTGCGCCGCGGCGTCCAGCCAGCCTTCGTCCACGGCCTGCTGGCGCGCGGCGGGCAGGCGGTCAAAGAAGCCGGCGGCCAGGGTGCAGGCGTCGGGGTGGCAGGCGGTGCCGGGGTGTTCACAGGCTTGTTCCTTGGGCACCATGGCCAGCACCCGCAGCGGCCGTTCGGGCAGGCCCACCCGCAGCAGCTGCAGGGCCTGCAGCGCGGTGCGCCGCCCGGTGCCCTTGCAGGTGAGGAAGGCCAGCTTGTCGCTGCCGTTGCCGGGCATGCCGCGCAGCAGCGGGAAGACGGTGCCCAGGGTCTTGCCGATGCCGGTGGGCGCCTGGGCCTGCAGGCAGCGCCCATGGCGCGCAGCCCGAAACACGGCCTCGGCCAGCAGGCGTTGCCCGGGGCGGAACTCGGGCAGCGGAAAGGCCAGGGTCTGCAGTGCGGCGTCGCGCCGTGCGCGGTGGGCCGCTTCCTGACGGGCCCAGTCCATGAAGGCCTCGCAGCGCCGCTGAAACTGGGCTTCCAGCGCATCGGCGCCAAAGACCTCGCGCATTTCGGTTTCGGTCTGGCTGGCCACGTCGATGTAGACCAGCGACACGGCCACCTCCTCCACGCCCTTGTCGCGGCAGAACAGTGCGGCGTAGGTCAGCAGTTGGGCCCAGTGCAGGTGGCGGCGGTTTTCGGGGATCTCGTCCACCGTGCCGCGGATGGCCTTGAATTCCTCGAGGCAGCGTCGGCGTGGGTCGTAACCGTCGGCGCGGCCGCGGACGCACAGGCCGGCGTGCACGGTCTGCAGCGGCACTTCCGACTCGTAGTCCTCGCCGCGGCGCGCGGCGGCCAGCTGGTGGCTGCGCATGCCTTCCAGCGCCGTGGCGGCGGGGCTGAAGCGGCGGTCCAGGTGGCCCTGCTTGGCAGTGAATTCACACAGGCCGCGCACCGTGACGGTGTAGAGCGGCGCGGTGTCGGGGTCTGGCATGGCGCGCATTGTGGCGTCGGCCTGTCACCGCCGCGGCAGTGGCACCCTCGTCAGCCCCGGGTGCGCCTTGCCGGGCCCTGCGGTAACCTGAGCAGTTCCTCAGCTTGGGCTGGTGGTGCCGGTTGCCTCGGGTGGCCTGTGCCCCGGTGTGTTGACATGTCCAGAGACTTTGACATCGTGGTCCATGGCGCCACCGGTTTCACCGGGCGCCTGGTGGCCGAATACCTGTTGCAGCGCTGCCCCGACCCGGCCGGCGGCCACAACCCCGAAGGCATCCGCTGGGCCCTGGGTGGCCGCAGCCCCCCCAAGTTGGCCGAACTGCGCGACAGCCTGGGCGCACCCGCTGACACGCCCCTGGTCGTGACCGACGCCGGCGACCCCGCCGCGCTGGCCGCCCTGGCGGGCCGCACGCGCCTGGTGCTGACCACAGTAGGCCCCTACCAGCTGTACGGCAGTGCGCTGGTGGCGGCCTGCGCCGCCGCGGGCACGCATTACGTGGACCTGTGCGGCGAACCGGCCTGGATGCGCCAGATGATCGACGCCCACAGCGACACCGCAGCCCGCAGCGGTGCCCGCATCGTCTTTTCCTGCGGCTTTGATTCCATTCCCTTTGACCTGGGCGTCTGGTTTGTGCAGCAGGCCTTTGCCGAACGCCACGGCCACCCGGCACCCCGGGTGCGGGGGCGGGTGCGGCGCATGAAAGGCACCTTCTCCGGCGGCACCGCGGCCAGCCTGAAGGCCACGCTGGCCGCCGCCGCGCAGAACCCGCAGGTGCTGGAATGGCTGCGCAGCCCGTTTTCGCTGACACCGGGTTTCGAAGGCCCGCGCCAGCCCTCCGGCCACAAGCCGATGGTCGACGATGCGCTGGGATTGGTCCAGGGTGAACCGGTGTGGGTGGCGCCTTTTGTGATGGCCGCCATCAACACCAAGAACGTGCACCGCTCCAACCACCTGCTGCAGCAGCGCGGCCTGCCGGCCTACGGCGCTGATTTCGTCTATGACGAGATGCTGATCACCGGCCCTGGCGCCAAGGGCGAACAGATGGCCCAGGCGGTGGCAGCCGACAAGAGCCTGGGCGGCGAGGGTGGCCCCAAGCCTGGCGAAGGCCCGTCCAAGGCTGAACGCGAGAGTGGCTTCTATGACCTGCTGTTCCTGGCCGAAGACAGCAACGGCCAGCGACTGACGGCCAGCGTCAAGGGCGACCGCGACCCCGGTTATGGCTCCACCAGCAAGATGATCAGCGAAAGCGCGCTGTGCCTGCTGAAGGACGTGCCGGAGCTGCCCGGCGGTGTCTGGACACCCGTTCCCGCAATGGCGGCACCGCTGTTGCAGCGCCTGCAGGCCCACGCGGGCTTGCGGTTTGCGCTCGAGGGCTGAGCGCAAACCGGCTCACGCGGGCGGCGTTGGCGCGCGGGCCAACGCCCCGGTTTACCCGCTGGCGTGGTCGCTGGTGTAGTCGCTGAGCGGCAGGCAGCTGCAGAAGAGGTTGCGGTCGCCGTAGACGTTGTCCACGCGGCCCACCGGGCTCCAGTACTTGGCCTTGCGCAGGCCCGGCACGGGGTAGGCCGCCTCTTCGCGGCTGTAGGGCAGCGTCCACTCGGCCTTCAGCAGCGCTTCCGCGGTGTGCGGCGCGTGTTTCAGCGGGTTGGCGTCACGCGGCCATTCGCCCCGCTCCACCCGTGCGATCTCTTCGCGGATGGCGATCATCGCGTCGCAGAAACGGTCCAGTTCGGCCTTGGGTTCGCTTTCGGTGGGTTCCACCATCAGCGTGCCGGCCACCGGGAAGCTCAGCGTGGGGGCGTGGAAGCCATAGTCGATCAGGCGCTTGGCCACGTCTTCGGCGGTGATGCCGGAGCTGTCCTTGAGGCGGCGAAGGTCCAGGATGCACTCGTGGGCCACACCGCCGCCGCGGATGCCGTCGATCTGCCCTGAGAAGTGGATGTCGTAATGGCTGGCCAGGCGGGCGGCCACGTAGTTGGCCGACAGGATGGCCACCTCGGTGGCGTCGCGCAGCGCCTCGGCGCCCATCATGCGCACGTACATCCAGCTGATGGGCAGCACCGCGGCGTTGCCCAGCGGCGCGGCTGACACAGCGCCCACGGGGCTTTCCAGGCCGACACCAGCGCTGCGGTGGCCCGGCAGGAAGGGCACCAGGTCGTCCACCACACACACCGGGCCGACACCGGGGCCGCCACCGCCGTGCGGAATGCAGAAGGTCTTGTGCAGGTTGAGGTGGCTGACGTCGCCGCCAAACTCGCCCGGCGCGGCCACACCCACCAGGGCGTTCATGTTGGCACCGTCCACATAGACACGCCCGCCGTGCTCGTGCACCAGCGCGCACAGCTCCTTCACACGGGTGTCGAATACGCCATAGGTGCTGGGGTAGGTGATCATCACCGCGGCCAGGGCCTGGCTGTGCTGTTCGCACTTGGCGCGCAGGTCGTCCAGGTCCACGTTGCCCAGCGCGTCGCACTTGACCACCACCACCTGCATGCCCACCATCTGGGCGCTGGCCGGGTTGGTGCCGTGGGCACTCTCGGGAATCAGGCAGATGTTGCGGTGGCCCTGGCCCCGCGACTGCTGCCAGGCCCGGATGACCAGCAGCCCGGCGTATTCACCCTGGCTGCCGGCGTTGGGCTGCAGGCTGATGCCGGCGTAGCCGGTGGCCTGGCTGAGCCAGCCGCAGAGCTGGTCGTTCAGTTCCCACAGGCCGGCCTGCTGGTCACGCGGCGCAAACGGGTGCAGGCCGGCAAACTCGGGCCAGGTCACCGGGATCATCTCGCTGGTGGCGTTCAGCTTCATCGTGCACGAACCCAGGGGGATCATCGTGCGGTCCAGCGCGAGGTCCTTGTCGCTCAGGCTGCGGATGTAGCGCAGCATCTCCGTTTCGCTGTGGTAGCGGTTGAAGACCGGGTGCGTGAGGTAGCCGCTGGTGCGGCGCAGCGCGGCGGGAATGAGGCTGTCGGCGGCGGGCTCGATCGCCTCGAGCGAGGGCAGGGTGGCGCCGGCCGGTGCCAGCCAGCCCCACAGGGCGACCACGTCGTCACGGGTGGTGGTTTCGTCCAGCGCGATGCTGACATGGCTGTCGTTCAGGCGCCGCAGGTTGGCACCGGCGGCCAGTGCATTGGCCATCGCCGCGTCGGTGCCGGCACCGGTGTCCACGGTGAGGGTGTCGAAGGCGGCAGGCGTGCGCACGGTCAGCCCCATCTGCTGCAGGCCGGTGCTCAGGATGGCGGCATAACGGGCCACCCGCTGCGCGATGCGCTTCAGGCCGGTGGGGCCGTGGTAGACGGCGTACATGCTGGCCATCACGGCCAGCAGCACCTGCGCGGTGCAGATGTTGCTGGTGGCCTTCTCGCGGCGGATGTGCTGTTCACGCGTCTGCAGCGCCAGGCGGTAGGCCGGGTTGCCATGGGCGTCGACACTGACACCCACCAGGCGGCCGGGCATGCTGCGCTTGAACTCGTCGCGGCAAGCCAGGTAGGCCGCGTGCGGGCCACCGGCGCCCATGGGCACGCCAAAGCGCTGGGTGTTGCCCACCACGATGTCGGCGCCAAACTCACCGGGCGGCTTGAGCAGGGTGAGGGCGAGCAGATCGGCCGCCACGATCAGCGCGCCCTGGCGCGCATGCACCTGCTCGGCCACGCCGGCCATGTCGTGGATCAGGCCGGTGGTGCTGGGGTACTGGGCCACCACGGCAAAGCAGTCGTGGGTGTTGAGCAGTTCGGGCACCACACCCACCACCACCTTCAGCCCCAGGGGTTCGGCCCGGGTGCCAATGACTTCGATGGTTTGGGGGTGGCAGTCGCTGGCCACCAGGATGGTGTCGCTCTTGCTCTTCACGCTGCGCCGCGCCAGGGTCATGGCCTCGGCCGCGGCGGTCGCCTCATCGAGCATGCTGGCGTTGGCGATGGCCATCGCGGTGAGGTCGCAGACCATGGTCTGGAAGTTCACCAGCGCTTCCATGCGGCCTTGCGAGATCTCCGCCTGGTAGGGCGTGTAGGCGGTGTACCAGGCCGGGTTCTCGAGGATGTTGCGCAGGATGACACCGGGGGTGTGGGTGTCGTGGTAGCCCTGGCCGATGAAGCTCTTGAGCACCCGGTTTTTCGAGGCGATTCGGCGGATCTCGGCCAGTGCCTCGGCCTCGCTCACGGGGGCGGGCAACTGCATGGGCTGATGGCGGGCAATGGCGCGGGGCACCACGGCCTCGATCAGCGCTCGGCGCGAGGCCGCGCCGATCACCGACAGCATCTGCGTTTCGTCGTCAGCCCAAGGGCCGATGTGGCGAGCGGCAAACTCGCCATGGGGTTCCAGGTCGGACAACGGGGGGCGGGCGGACATCAGCATGGTGGCGCGGAGGGTGTGGCAGGCAACAAGTGGGCAGGGCGGCTAAGCAGGACGGCTACTGAGGGCGGCGGTCAGGCGCGCCGTTCAGAGCGTCTTGAGCAGGGCGTCGTAGCCCGGGGGGTCCATCAGGCGGTCAAACTCGGCCATGTTGGCCACGCGCACCTTGAAGAACCAGCCTTGGCCCATCGGGTCGCTGTTGGCCAGGGAGGGGTCGGCCCGCAGGGCCTCGTTGACCTCGACCACTTCGCCGCTGACGGGCATCTTCACGTCGGCCGCGGCCTTGACGGATTCCACGACACCGGCGTTGTCGCCCTGGGCGAAGGTCTTGCCAACTTCCGGCAGGTCCACAAACACCACGTCACCCAGCGCATCCTGCGCGTGCAGCGTGATGCCGACGGTGGCGGCGTCGTGGTCTTCGATGTTGATCCATTCGTGGTCGGCGGTGAAGAGGGTGGTCATGGTGGGGTCGTGCTCAGGTCGTGGTGGACAAGGGTGGTGATCGGCCGCTGCAGCGGCGGGGCCCAGTGGTGTCAGCCCCGGTGGTAGCGGTGGGGTTGGAAGGGCATGGCGCAGACGGTCATCGGGACGCGCTTGCCGCGGACTTCCGCCTGCAGCGCGGTGCCCGGTGCCGCGTCAGCGGCCTGGACATAGGCCATCGCGATGGGTTGCTTCAGGTTGGGCGACAGCGTGCCGCTGGTCACGCGGCCGGTGCGATCGCCGGCCTGGCTGAAGACCTCGGCGCCTTCGCGAACGGGCATGCGCTCGGTGCTGATCAGGCCTACCCGCTTGACGGGTGCGCCCTCGGCGAGCTGCTGGCCGATGCGCTCGGCACCCGGGTAGCCACCCGCGCGCTCGCCACCCGGGCGGCGCAGCTTCTGGATGGCCCAGGTCAGGCCCGCTTCCACCGGGGTGGTGTCAGGCCCGATGTCGTGCCCGTAGAGGCACAGGCCGGCTTCCAGGCGCAGGGTGTCGCGGGCGCCCAGGCCGCAGGGCTTCACCTCGGGTTGCGCCAGCAGGCTGCGCGCCAGGGTTTCAGCCTGGGCTGCCGGCACCGAGATCTCAAAGCCGTCTTCCCCGGTGTAGCCGGAGCGGGTGAGAAAACACTGGACACCGGCCAGGCTGAACCAGCCACCGGCCATGAAGGTCAGCGCGCTGACGCCGTCGTTCAGGCGGGCCAGGGCGGTCACGGCCGCGGGGCCCTGCAGCGCCAGCAAGGCAAAGTCCGGCTCAGGAATCACCTCGCAGCGGGTGCCGATCTGCGCACGCAGGTGGGCGATGTCGGCGTCCTTGCAACCGGCATTGACGACCAGGAAGAGGTCGTCCTGGCGCCGCGTGACCATCAGGTCGTCCAGCAGGCCGCCCGACGGATTGGTGAAAAACGCATAGCGCTGGCGGTGCAGGCCCAGGCCGGCGATGTCCATCGGCACCAGGCTCTCCAGGGCCGCGGCCGCGTCAGGGCCCACCAGGCGCACCTGCCCCATGTGCGAGACATCAAACAGGGCTGCTGACTGACGGCAGGCCGCGTGTTCGGCCAGGATGCCGGCGGGGTACTGCACGGGCATGGCGTAACCGGCAAAGGGCACCATCTTGGCGCCCAGTTCCAGGTGCAGCGCGTGCAGCGGGGTGTGCAACAGGGGAAGGTCAGCAGACAAGGAGAGGCTCCAGGGTTGGCGGCCGCAGCCGGATGGCGCGGACGCCGGCAACGGCACGCACCTTGCCCCTTCGGTGGACCGCCTCCAGGGCGGCCTCTCTCCAGCGAGGATGTCAACAAGACCAGTCCTTTTGCCTGAGCGTTACGCCAACCCCATCACGGCCAGCTTCGCCTTCGGCGGCCTGCTCGGGGGTGGCCCGGCAGACACTCTCCTGATGCGGGTCAGTATAGCCGGGCACCCTCAGGGGTGTGGGCTGTGATGGGTAACTGGGGGGGCGCAGCAGGCTCCCTCGAGCCAGGGGCTGCTCGGGTGTGCATCAGGGCCGCATCTCCAGCCGCCCCATGATCTCGATGGTCACGCGCCGGTTCGGCTGCAGGCACTGGAACCAGGCCTGCATCGCCGACGCGCTGGCGGTACCGCGCCGCACGCCGTCAGAGCCCTTGGGTGACGGGCAGCCGGTTTCGGGTTCGGCGTCACCCATGCCGACGATGTCTTCCGCGGCGACCTTGACACCGCCTTCCACCAGCAGGCGTGCCACCGTCACGGCGCGCGCCAGGCTCAGGCGCTTGTTGTAGTCGGGGTCTCCCGTGCTGTTGCTGACGTCGGCGTGGCCGGTAACCACCACGCGCTGGACACCCGTCAGGCGCTGCAGCCTGTCCAGCACCTCGGTGATCTGTGCCCGGCCTTCAGGCAGCAGGTCAGCCTCTGATGACTTGTCGTGCTTGAACAGTGCGCCAGCGGCCAGCGTGATGCGCCGGTAGCTGGGCAGGGGTGGCGGGGGAGGGGGTGCCGGCGCGGGAGGCGGTTCGGCCACACTGGCCATCACCACCGGCAGCGGCGGCGGTGGCGCGGGGCAGCGCTGCGCCATCGCTTCCTGGCAGAGGTCTTCGGCCTGGCGGATGTGCGGCGCGGCGGCGCGCCAGCCGCCCACGTTTTTCACGATGTGGCCGCTCCAGACCAGCTGCACCTCGCAGAAGGCGGTTTCCTTCTGGGCGCAGCACAGGTGCTGGGGCAGCTGCTGCTTGATCTGGCTGGCCATGCGCCAGAGGTCTTCGCGCAGCGGGGTGGCCTGAGAGACCAAGGGCGTTTCCATGGGTGGTTCGCGACCGGCTTCCAGCAGGTCGACGATGCCGCGGGCCTGGTCGAACGTGGCGTCGCGGATGCTGCCTTGCCACACCCGTTCATGGAACTGGTCGCGCGAGAAGTTCAGCCAGGCCTGGGCCTTGGCCAGGTGGTAGGGCACCGGGCAGGGGCGGTTTTCGGCGCTGAGCGTGTCGATGCGCCGCTGCAGTTCGCCGTAGCGCGCCGGCTCGGCCACGCGCGGGCGGGCCTCGTCGGGCCGCCCCGGCTGGATGGCCACGCTCGGGCCGGTGTTGAGCTGGGCGGTAGAGACGGGCTGTGCCCAGGCGGCGGTGGCTGGCCAGAGGAACGCCAGGGCGAGGGCGGCCAGCGTGGCGCGGCGGCGGGACCCGGCGGCCCAGGCCGACAACGCGCGGCGCGCGGGTGATGCGGTGTTCAACATGGTGTTCCTCACTCCCGCCACAGGCGCATCAGCCTGGCCACGCCCGACGCGGCCTCGTCCATCACGCGGTTGATGCGGGGTTCGTTGAAGGCGAGCGTGCGTTCGTCAAATTTCCAGCGCACGCGCATGGTCAGGCCGTTCCAGGAGGCATTGGCGCTGAACAGGTCGACGTCGCTGTACTGGCCGTGGCTGTAGGCCGCGGCGACCCAGAGGTTGTCCACCAGGCGGTAGCCCAGTTCGACACCCGCGCCATACAGGCTGGCCTGCGCATTGCGTTGCGCGCTGGCATAGACGCTCAGGTCGAAGCGGTCGGCAAGGTCCCAGATGACACGGCCGGCGACCAGGCTGCCGTCCCAGGCACCGGCCGGGGTCTGACCGCCCAGCGCCACCCGTTCGTCCACCAGCTTGGCCGCCAGTTGGCCGCTGACGGTCAGGCTGCGGTGCAGCCGCGCGTTGGCGTGCAGGCTGCCGACCACGGCCTGGATGTCCTGGTCCAGCAGGCGGCCGGCGGAGTTGATGGTCTTGTCCATGCGGTATTCGACGCGGCCCAGGCCGTCCCAGCGCCCACCGTCAACGCTGCGGTAGGCCGCGCCGAGCTGGAAGCGGTCCTGCGCGGTGTTGCCCAGGCTGGCCAGCTGCGGTGAACCGGCCGCACCGTTGCGCCCTTCGGAGGCCCGGAAGTAGTTGCGCACCAGGGCTGTCCAGCGCGGCCCGATCTGGCGGTCCAGCGCCAGGGTGTTCAGCAGTTCGCGCTGGTAGGTGCTGTTGCGCAGGTCCAGCCGGCCTGCGGCCTTCCAGTGTTCGGCGCCGGTGTAGTTGGCGCCCAGGCTCAGTGCGGTGGACGCCTCGTTGACGCCACTGGCCAGTCCGGTGGTTTGGCGCTCAATGGCGGTCTGCAGCTGGAACCCCGGCGCCAGCTGCCAGCCGCGGCGCAGGCCCATCGCGCGGGCCACGTCGCTGCCCGCGGCGCTGCCGGCGATGCGGTATTCGGCAAACAGCTGGGCGTCGCCCATCACGGCGGTGTCCACACCCACGGCTGTGGTCCTGCGGTCAATGCCGTCGGTGTTCAGGCCATAGGGGCCGGTGATGCTGTTGCTGAGCTCGTGCCGGGCATAGGCCCGGGTGCGTTCGTCCACACGGACCTCGCCGCCCACGGCGGTGCGCTGCTTGTTGTCGGTGGTGCGCTCGGCTTCCGCATAGACGGACGCCTTGTCCGTCACCTTGCCGGTGACGCGCACGCCCACGCTGGTGTAGTCGCCACCGGCCTGGGCAGCGGTGGCAGGCACCGGAATCGTCGTCGAGGGCAGCCCGGTCACCGGCACAGGGCCGGCCAGTGTGCCGCCGGGGCCCACACCAAAGCCGATGCCGCCCAGCGCGGTGGGAGGTGGAACCTGGGTCACCCCTGAAGCCGCGGCCTGAGGGTCCTGCAAGGCGCGGTTGACCGCCACATCCACCCGGATGCGCTCACCGATGTCGACGCTGGCGCCCACCGAGCCCGCGGTGCGGCCAGCACCCTGGGCGGCGGTGCCGCTGTTGTCCTGGGTGTGCACCGCACCGGCGCGCAGCGTGACACGTTCACCCAGCCGGTGCGCTGCCTGAACCTGTGCCTCGACACGGCCGCTGGAGATGTCGGCCGTGGGGTTTTGAAAACCCGCACCGGTCTTGGCCACCTGCGCCTGAACCTGGGTGTTGGCGCTCTGGTGGCGCAGCTCCACCCGCCCGGCACGACCTTGCCGGGAAGCGGCGGGTGTGGCGGCGGGGGCGGCGGCGGCCAGGCTCTGGTTGACCAGGCTGGTGCCTTCGGATTGCGCCGCTTCCACCACCACCCAGGTGTTGTCGCCCAGTTTCAGCTGCGCCGTGGCACCCACCAGGCGGTAGGGCGCCGCGGGTGTGTTGTCCTTGGCGGCAGTGGCGCCCACCGTCAGCCGTTCACCCAGCTGCACCGAGGCTTCACCGCCCGCCACCCAATGGCGTTCGGCCGCACCCTCGGCTTCGTACTGCACCCGCAGCGTCACCGGGTTGCCCACCTCGTCCACACTGGGCACCGGTGCGTTGAACAGCAGGCGGCCGCTGAAGGGCTCGAAGTCGTAGTCCACGTAGCGCTGCATCGGGGTGCGGCGCAGGATCAGGTCCGGCTGCAGCCGGCTGCGGGTGATGATCTCGACGCGTTCGCTGTTGGCCAAGGC
>JAJTDE010000127.1 GCA_021298085.1 Rubrivivax sp. | reverse complement strand
CGGACAACGTCTACTACCTGCAGGGCTTCTCCGGGCACGGCCTGGCGCTCACCGGCATGGCCGGCCGGCTGGTGGCCGAGGCGATGGACGGCGACGCCTCGCGCTTTGACACCTTTGCCCGGCTGCGCCACCACAGCTTCCCGGGTGGCCCCTGGCTGCGCACCCCGGCCCTGGTGCTGGGCATGGCCTGGTACCGATTGAGAGACCTGCTCGGATGAACCCCGACACCGACACCCACCCCCTGCCCACCGCCACCAATGCCGCCAGCGCTGCCGCGCGGCGCCCACCCGTCATCCTCCTGCCCTCGTGCCAGAAGATGCTGGGACCCTACCCTTCACACACCATTGGCCGCAAGTATGTGGATGCCGCCCGCCTGGCCGGTGGCCTGCCGTTGGTTGTCACCCCGGCCGACCCGGCCGAGCTCGACACCTACCTGGCGCTGGCCGACGGCGTGCTGCTGACGGGGTCACCGTCCAACGTGCACCCCTCGCACTTCGGTGAGGACGTGCACAACCCCACCCTGCCGCTGGACCCGGAACGGGACCGCTGGACACTGCCCGTGATCCGCCGCGTGCTGGCGCTGGGCATGCCCCTGCTGGCCATCTGCCGCGGCACCCAGGAAGTCAACGTGGCGCTGGGCGGTTCGCTCTACCAGGCGGTGCAGGACGTCGGGCCCTTTGCCGATCACCGCTCGCGCGACGAAGACCCAGTGGACGTGCAGTACGGCCCGGCGCACGAGGTCATCGTGGAACACGGCGGTGTGCTGCAAGCCCTGCTGGGTGTGCCGCGTTTCAGCGTCAATTCGCTGCACGGCCAGGCCGTCCAGCGTCTGGCCGACGGCCTGCGTGTCGAAGCCCGCGCGCCCGACGGCCTGATCGAAGCCTTCAGCCTGCCCTCTGCCCCCGGCTTCAACCTCTGTGTGCAGTGGCACCCGGAGTGGCAGGCCGCGAGCAACCCCATTTCCATGACCCTGCTGCGGGCCTTTGGCCAGGCCTGCCAGAGCTGGCGCGACCGGCCCAGGGCCCCCTTGCCCGTTGGGTGAGCGCCGCGTGCCACGGCACCGGCCTGCACACCGGCACACCGCCCCACCCGACACCCACCACTTTCCCTACTGCCATGGCCACCAAGACCAATTTCAGCTTCAGTGAACTCGAGACCTGGCTCAACGAACGCCGCGTCACCGAGATCGAATGCCTTGTCCCCGACCTCACCGGGGTTGCCCGCGGCAAGATCCTGCCGCGCCAGAAGTTCTACGAGGACCGCGGCATGCGCCTGCCCGAAGTGGTGGTGGCGCTGGGCGTGACGGGCGAGTTTCCCGAAGAAGGCCCGTACTACGACGTGATCAGCCCGACCGACCAGGACATGCACCTGCGCCCGGACCCCAGCACCGTGCGCATCGTGCCCTGGGCCACCGACCCCACCGCCCAGGTCATCCACGACTGCTATGACCGTGACGGCAAGCTGATCCCCTATGCCCCCCGCTCGGTGCTGCGCCGGGTGTGTGACCTGTACAAGGCCGAAGGCTGGGAGCCGGTGGTCGCGCCAGAGCTGGAGTTCTACCTGGTGGCCCGCAACACCGACCCCGACGTCCCGCTGAAGCCGCCCATCGGCCGCAGCGGCCGCAGCGAGACCAGCCGCCAGGCCTACAGCATTGATGCCGTCAATGAGTTTGACCCGCTGTTCGAGGACGTCTACGACTACTGCGAGAAGATGGAGCTGAACGTGGACACGCTGATCCACGAGATCGGCGCCGGCCAGATGGAGATCAACTTCTTCCACGCCCACCCGCTGGGCCTGGCCGACGAGGTCTTCCTGTTCAAGCGCACCGTGCGCGAAGCCGCGTTGCGCCACGACATGTTTGCCACCTTCATGGCCAAGCCCATCGCCGGCGAGCCCGGAAGCGCCATGCACATCCACCAGAGCGTGCTGGACATCGCCACCGGCCTCAACATCTTCAGCCGCCCTGACGGCTCCCCCAGTGACGAGTTCCACTGGTTCATCGGCGGCCTGCAGCGCTACATCCCGGCGGCCATGGCGCTCTTTGCTCCTTATGTCAACAGTTATCGCCGCCTGGCCCGCTTCACCGCCGCACCCATCAACATCCAGTGGGGCACCGACAATCGCACGGTGGGTATCCGTTCACCGCTGGCCGCGCCGGCGGCACGCCGGGTGGAAAACCGCGTGATCGGCGCCGATGCCAACCCCTATGTGGCGCTGGCCGCGACGATGGCCTGCGGCTACCTCGGCATCAAGAACCGCATCGAACCCACGCCTGAATGCAAGGGTGATGCCTACCTGGGCGATTACCAACTGCCCCGCAGCCTGGGCGAAGCGCTGCAGCTGCTGCGCGACGAAAAAGACCTGGCCGATGTGCTGGGCGCTGGTTTCATCACGGTGTACACCGAGATCAAGGAGATCGAGTACGCCGAGTTCATGAAGGTCATCTCGCCCTGGGAGCGTGAACACCTGCTGCTGCACGTGTGAGCCACTGACCCGCCCACTGCCTCATCCCAGAACCTTACGCCACGCCCCGAAAGCCCCCCATGCGCAGTACCCAAGACTGGCAGCGTGCCGACGCCGCCCACTTCCTGCACCCCTTCACCGATTTCCAGTCGCTGGCCCGCAAGGGCAGCCGCGTGATCACCCGCGCCGACAACATCTACCTGACCGACTCCGACGGCAACCGCATCCTCGACGCGATGAGCGGCCTGTGGTGTGTCAATGTCGGGTACGGGCAGCAGGCGCTGGTGGACGCCGCCACGCAGCAGATGCAGCAGCTGCCCTTCTACAACGCCTTCTTCCAGACGGCCACCCCCCCGGCCATTGAGCTGGCCGAGCTGCTGGCCGAGGTAACGCCGCCGCAGTTCCAGCACGTGTTCTTCTCGGGCTCGGGCTCGGAGGGCAACGACACCGTGGTGCGCATGGTGCGCCGCTACTGGGACATCCTGGGCCAGCCCCAGCGCAGCGTCATCATCAGCCGCACCAATGCCTACCATGGGTCCACCATGGCCGGCGCCTCGCTGGGCGGCATGAGCGGCATGCACGCCCAGGGTGGCCTGCCCATCCCAGGCATCGAGCACATCGAACAGCCCTACTGGTGGAAACACGGCCGCCCGCAGGGCCTGAGCCGCGAAGCCTTCGGCCTGCAGGCCGCACGCTGGCTGGAAGAGCGCATCCTGGCCATCGGGCCTGAGAAAGTGGCCGCCTTCATCGGCGAGCCGGTGCAGGGCGCCGGCGGCGTGATCATCCCGCCAAGCACCTACTGGCCCGAGGTGCAGCGCATCTGCGATGCGTACGGCATCCTGCTGGTCAGCGACGAGGTCATCTGCGGCTTTGGCCGCACCGGCCACTGGTTCGGCTGCGAAACGCTCGGCAGCCAGCCCGATTTGATGACCTTTGCCAAGGGCGTCACCAGCGGTTATGTGCCGCTGGGCGGCGTGATGGTGGGCAACCGGGTGGCCAAGGTGCTCATCGAGCAAGGCGGCGAGTTTGAACACGGCTACACCTACAGCGGCCACCCCGTGGCCTGCGCGGTGGCGCTGGCCAACATCCGGCTGATTCAGCGGCTAGGCCTGGTCGAACACGTGAGGGACGATGTCGGCCCCTACCTGGCCGAGCAGTACCGTGGCCTGATGGACCACCCCCTGGTGGGTGACGCCGAGACCTGCGGCCTGATGGGCGCGCTGCTGCTCGTCAGGAACAAGGCCACGGGCGACGCCTTCCCCGAGGCGGTGTCCATCGGCATGGTCTGCCGCGGCCACTGCTTTGCCAACGGCCTGATCATGCGCGCCGTGGGCGACCGCATGATCATCGCCCCGCCGCTGGTCATCACGCGCGCGCAGATCGACGAGATGATGGCGCTGATCCGCCGCTGCCTGGACTTGACCCTGGCCGATGCCCAGCGCAGTGGATGGTTGAGTTGAAGCACCAATACTGTGCTTCTGCGGCTGGCCCTAGACTTGCTGCTGAAGCTTGAGCTGATGCCCGAGGCCCTGGCACGCGCCCCTGCGGCGGGCCCCACATTCTTGAACCGGAGGATTGCCCATGTCGTTGAAGTCCGTGCGCCGCGTGGCGCTGGCCGTGGCCGCTGGCCTTTCGCTGATGTCGTCGGCGGCCGTGCAGGCCCAGTCCGATTCCAAGGTGCTGAACATCTACAACTGGTCGGACTACATCGCGCCTGACACGATCGCCAATTTCGAGAAGGAAACTGGCATCAAGGTCCGCTACGACAACTTCGACAACAACGAGATCGTCCACGCCAAGCTGGTGGCGGGCAAGACGGGCTACGACATCATCGTGCCCTCGTCCAACTGGGCCAAGCTGCAGATCGACGGCGGCCTGCTGCAGAAGCTGGACAAGAGCAAGATCCCCAACCTGAAGAACCTTGACCCGGCCGTCCAGCGGCAGCTGGCCCGCATGGACCCGGGCAACGACTACCTCGTCAACTGGCTGTGGGGCTTCACCACGGTGGGCATCAACGTCGACAAGGTCAAGGCCGCGCTGGGCCCGCTGCCCATGCCCGACAACCTCTGGGACCTGGTCTTCAAGCCCGAGTACGTGAGCCGCCTGAAGAGCTGCGGCACTTCGGTGCTCGATTCGGCCAGCGAGGTGCTGCCGGCCGTGCTGCACTACCTGGGCAAACCCGCGTTCAGCAAGAACCCGGCCGACTACACCCTGGCAGCCCAGACGCTGAAGGCCATCCGCCCGCACATCACGCTGTTCTCCAGCTCGGGCTACATCAACGACATGGCCAATGGCTCCATCTGCCTGGCACTGGGCTGGTCGGGCGACATCAACATCGCGCGCCAGCGCGCCATCGACGGCAAGACCGGCCAGAAGATCGAGGCGCTGATTCCCAAGAACGGCGGCATCCTGTTCTTCGACGTGATGGTCATTCCAGCCGACGCGCAGAACACCGAGAACGCCCACAAGTTCATCAACTTCCTGCTGCGCCCTGAAAACGCCGGCGCACTGACCAACAAGGTCTTCTACGCCAACCCGGTGCCGGATTCCCGCAAGCACATCCGTCCTGAGGTGGCCAACAACCCGACGGTCTTCCTGCCGCCGGCCGAGCTGGCCAAGATGGTGGCACCCGACGCGCTCAACAACGACCTGCGCCGTCTGATGACACGCACCTACACCACGTTCAAGACGGGCTTGTGATGGCGTCGATGGCGGCAACGGGCGGCGCCGCACCGGCAGCGCCCGCCCCGGCGGGTACAGACGCGGCCTTTCTGCGCATCGAGGGTGTGACGAAGGACTTTGGCGGTTTCAAGGCCGTCAACAACGTCAGCCTGGACATCGCCAAGGGCGAGATCTTTGCCTTGCTGGGCTCATCGGGCTGCGGCAAGAGCACGCTGCTGCGCATGCTGGCGGGCTTTGAGACACCCACGAGCGGCCGCATCGTGCTGGGAGGGCAAGACCTTTCCGCCCTGCCGCCCTATGAGCGGCCGATGAACATGATGTTCCAGAGCTACGCGCTCTTCCCGCACCTGTCGGTGGCGGAGAACATCGCCTTCGGCCTCAAGCGCGAGGGCATGCCCAACGCCAAGATCCAGGAGCGGGTGGAGGCCATGCTGAAGCTGGTGCAGCTGGACAAGCTGGCCAAGCGCAAGCCGCACCAGCTTTCCGGCGGCCAGCAGCAGCGCGTGGCCCTGGCACGCAGCCTGGCCAAGCAGCCGCAGGTGCTGCTGCTGGACGAACCGCTGGGTGCGCTGGACAAGAAGCTGCGCGAACAGACGCAGATCGAGCTCGTGAACATCATCGAGAGTGTGGGCGTGACCTGTGTCATGGTCACCCACGACCAGGAAGAGGCCATGACCATGGCGTCCCGCGTGGCCGTGATGAGCGAAGGCCGCTTCCTGCAGGTGGGCCCACCGGCCGACATCTACGAGACACCGCAGACGCGCTTCGTGGCGGACTTCATCGGCAACGTCAACCTGATGGACGGCACGCTGGACGTTGACGAGGCTGACCACTGCATCATCGGCTGCGCCGACGTGAAGCACTACGTGGGCCACGGCATCACGGGCACCTCGGGCATGGCGGTGACGGTGGCGCTGCGGCCGGAGAAGATCCACCTGTCGCGCCATGCGCCGGCCTCGGCCGAGTACAACGCCGTGCAGGGCACGGTGCAGGAGATGGCGTATTTCGGCAGTTATACCGTCTACCACCTGAAGCTGGCCAGCGGCGCGTCGCTCAAGGTGAGCCAGGCCAACACCCAGCGCCACCGCGACGACGAGCTCACCTGGGGTGACACCGCCTGGGCGCACTGGTCACGCTCGGCCCACGTGGTGCTGACGCAGTAACCCGCCATGCGCGCGCCCCTCCGCACCCTCAAGGGCCTGTTCCGCGGGCGCAGCCTGGTCATCGGGCTGCCCTTCTTCTGGCTGCTGCTGTTTTTCCTGTTTCCGTTTGCGATCGTCTTCAACATCAGCCTGTCGGAGATGGGCACTGTCCGCCCGAACGACCTGCTCAGCTTCAAGGACGGCCTGGCCACGCTGACGCTCAAGTTCACGGGCTACCAGTTCATCACCCAGGATGCGCTGTATTTCAAGACCTACCTCGCCAGCATCCAGTACGCGCTGGTGACGACGCTGCTGTGCCTGCTGATCGGCTACCCCTTTGCCTATTTCATGGCGCGCGCCAAGCCCAGTGTGCAGCCAGCGCTGCTGATGCTGGTGATGCTGCCCTTCTGGACATCGTTCCTGCTGCGCGTCTACGCCTGGAAGGGCCTGCTGAGCCCTGAAGGTTTTGTGTGGGAAGTGGTCACCGGGCTGGGGCTTGACCACATGCTCGTGGCCCTGGGCATGGTGCCCGCCCCGGGCAAGCTGATGAACACACCCTTTTCGCTGGTGCTGGGCATGGTCTACACCTACCTGCCGTTCATGATCCTGCCGCTGTACAGCAACCTCGCCAAGATGGATCTGCGCCTGCTGGAAGCCGCGCAAGACCTGGGGGCCACACCCTGGGTGGCCTTCTGGAAGATCACCGTACCGCTGTCCAAGGCCGGCATCATTGCGGGCTCGATGCTGGTGTTCATCCCCTGCATTGGCGAGTTTGTGATCCCCGAACTGCTGGGCGGCCCTGAGACGCTGATGATCGGCCGCGTGATGTGGGACGAATTCTTCAGCAACAACGACTGGCCCATGGCCTCGGCGGTGGCCATCGTGATGGTGCTGCTGATCCTGGTGCCACTGGCCATCTTCAACAAGTACCAGGCCGAAGCGCAGGAGGCCCAGAAATGAGCTCCACGCCCTTGAGTCTGACGCCCCTGCGCCGCTCGCCGCACCGCCGCCTGCGTCCACCGCGCCGCATCCACCAGCAAGGCCATTGGCTGGCCAAGGGCTGGCTGGGCCTGGGTTACCTGTTCCTGTACGTGCCCATCGCGGCACTGATCCTGTATTCCTTCAACGATTCCACCGTGCCCAATGTGTGGCGCGGCTTCACGCTGAAGTGGTATGCCGCCCTGGCACAAGACCGTGAACTGCTGGCGGGCCTCTGGCTGAGCCTGAAGATCGCATTCTTCACGGCCTGCGGCTCGGTGGTGCTGGGCACGATGGCGGCGTTTTCGCTGGTCAAGTACCGCCGCTTTGCCGGCCGAACGCTGTTCAGCGGCATGGTCAACGCCCCGCTGGTGATGCCCGAGGTGGTGGTGGGCCTGTCGCTGCTGCTGATGCTCGTCAGCCTGCAGGGCTGGACAGGCTGGCCCGAGCGCGGCGTGATGACCATCTGGCTGGGCCACCTGCTGCTGGGCATGGCCTACGCCACCGTGGTGGTGCAGTCGCGCCTGCAGGATCTCAACCCCCAGCTCGAGGAAGCCGCACAAGACCTGGGGGCCCGCCCGCACCAGGTGTTCTGGCTGGTGACGCTGCCGATGATCGGGCAGGCCCTGGCGTCGGCCTGGCTGCTGACCTTCACGCTGAGCCTGGACGATGTCGTGCTGTCGGCCTTCTTGTCCGGGCCAGGCTCCACGACCTTGCCCCTGGTCATCTTTTCCCGTGCACGGCTGGGCCTGGACCCGACCGTCAACGCCGTGGCCACCGTCATCGTGGTCATCGTGGCCATTGGCGTGGTGGCCGCCAGCTGGCTGATTGCCAACGCCGAGCGTCAACGCAGCCGTGAGATGGCCGACGCGCGGAACTGAAGCCCCGCCGAACACCTACCGTCTGAATGCTTGTGAGAACCCTAGGAAGGAGAACCGAATGAGAGCCCTGCACCTGACCACCCTCACCCTGGCGCTGCTGGCAGCCTTCCCCGCCAGCGCGCAAACCGCAGCCGATGTGCTGAAGGAGCTCGAGGCCCTGAAAGCCAAGGTGTCTGAACTTGAGAAGAAGCTCAAGGCCCAGGAAGACAAGAAGCCCGAGTGGGGCATGACGCCCGACCAGGCCAAGGAACTCAACCGGGTGACCGTCAAGACCGAGGCCCTGGAAGACTCGCGCGACGCCGCCGGCATGAAGCTGTTCAAGGTGAGCGGCTGGGCCGAGCCCACCTACATCTTCAACCGCAACCAGGGTCGGGGCGGCTTCCAGTTCCTCAACACCGTGGCCGACGGCGGTTATTCCTACGACAACAGCTACTTCGGCACCGTCGGGATCGACTTCCAGAAGGAAACCGATTCCGGCACCCGCTACCGCCTGACGCTGGTGCCCAACCGCGGCACCGATTCCGTCATCGGCAATGGTGGCGTGGTGCACGAGGCCACCGTCAGCGTGCCGCTGGGCAGCCTGCAGACCCGCCTGCTGGCCGGCCATGTGCCCGATTGGTCAGGCTACGAATTCCTGCAGCCGCAGCTGAACAAGCTGATCACCCACAACCTGCTGTTCGATTACACGCTGCCCACCAGCTACACCGGCGCCGGCCTGGAGCTGACACGTGGCAAGTGGGTCAGCAAGGTGATGCTGGCCAACATGAACGCCTCCAAGAACCGGGAAGGTGAGAAGGCCGGCGTGCTGACGTACCGCGTCGACTACGCCCGCGGTGAATTCCAGGGCTTCGGCTTTGCCGGCGTGCACGGCAAGGCCACCCACTTCGGCGAGGAAAGCGCGCCCAAGACCCGCGTGGACCTGTTCGAGGTTGATGGCTACTTCATCCGCGGCGACTGGACGGTGCAGGGCCAGTTCTCGATCGGCCGCCACAAGGAAGCCGCCATCACGCCCGACCCCGACACCGGCGCCCGGCGTGACGCCACCTGGTATGGCCTGTCGGCGCTGGCGGCCTACAAGTTCAACCCGCGCTTCGAAGGCATCATGCGGGTGGACCACATCTGGAACCAGAAAAATGGCGGCGGCCTGCTGGGCTACAACTCGGCCGACGGGCTCAGCGGCCTGGGCCCTGACACCGCCACCGGTGCTGACCCGAACCAGGGCGCCAACCGCATGGCCATCAGCATGGGCCTGAGCTACCTCTGGGACATGAACACCACCTTCAAGGTCGAGTACCGCCTGGACCGCGCCACGCTGCCGGTGTTTGACGTGGTCAGCAACGGCACCACCAAGAAGTCCAACCAGCTCTTTGGCGCGTCGGTGGTGGTGCAGTTCTGATGTCGGCTCCGACGGCGCAAGCGGCGGTGTCCTGGGCCGAGCGGGCCATTCATCGGGTGCAGGCCGGGCTGGACGGCCGCGCCGTGGTGGACGGCGCCCGGGTCGCCAGCCTCACCGGCCAGACGTTCCACAAACACTCGCCCATCGACAACCGCCTGCTGGGCGCCGTCACGCGCGGCCAGGCGGCCGACATCGACGCCGCCGTGCGCAGCGCGCGTCAAGCCTTTGACGACGGGCGCTGGTGCGGCAAACCACCCGCCTTCCGCAAGAAGGTGCTGCAGCGCTTTGCCGAGAAGGTGACGGCCGCGCGCGACGAACTGGCCCTGCTGGAAACGCTGGACATGGGCAAGCCCATCCAGTATTCGCTGGGCGTGGATGTGCCGTCCACGGCACGCACGCTCAGCTGGTACGCCGAGGCCATCGACAAGGTCTACGACGAGATCGCCCCCACGGCACCCAACGCCCTGGCGCTGATCACCCGCGAAGCCATAGGCGTGGTCGGGGTGATCGTGCCCTGGAACTACCCGATGATCATGGCGGCCTGGAAGCTGGGGCCGGCCCTGGCCACGGGCAACAGCATCGTGCTCAAGCCCAGCGAGAAGAGCCCCTACACCGCGCTGCGCCTGGCCGAACTGGCGCTGGAGGCCGGCTTGCCACCCGGTGTGTTCAATGTGGTGCCGGGTTATGGGCCGGAGGCCGGCGAGGCGCTGGCCCTGCATGCCGACGTCGACGCGCTGGGCTTCACCGGAAGCACCCGCACCGGGCGCCGCATGCTGGAATACGCCGGTCGCAGCAACCTCAAGCGGGTCTACAACGAGCTCGGCGGCAAATCAGCGGTACTGGTGTTTGACGACTGCAGCGAATGGGAACGCGCCGCACGCACCGTGGCCGGCGGCATCTTCTTCAACCAGGGCGAGAGCTGCAACGCACCCTCCCGTGTGCTGGTGCACGAAAGCCTGGCCGACCGTTTCCTGGAGGTGCTGGTGGCCGAGGCGCCCAAGCACCAGCCGGCCGACCCGCTGGACCCTCGCACCGTGATGGGCGCCCTGGTGGACCACACCCAGCTGCAGACGGTGCTGGGCTACATCGACGCGGGCCGCGCCGAAGGGGCCCGCTGCGTGGCCGGCGGCCAGCAGGCACGGGCCGACACCGGCGGCTTCTATGTGCAGCCCACGGTGTTTGACGGTGTCGACAACCGGATGCGCATCGCCCAGGAAGAGATCTTCGGGCCGGTGCTCAGCGTGATCCGCTTCAGCACCGAGGCCGAGGCCATTGCCATGGCCAACGCCACAGCCTATGGGCTGCAGGCCAGTGTCTGGAGCGACAACGTGCACCGCGCCCACCGCGTAGCGCGTGCACTGCGCGCCGGCACCGTGCACGTCAACCAGTACGACGACGACGACATCACCGTGCCCTTTGGCGGCTACAAGCAGAGCGGCAACGGGCGCGACAAATCCCTGCATGCGCTGGACAAGTACACCGAGCTGAAGACCACCTGGCTGCGCATCAACCCCGCCTGATCCGCGCCGGCTGCCGCGCCATCACGCCTCCTGAAGAGCACGATGAACCACTCCAAGAATGAACAGCTGATGGCCCGCAAGGCGGCCGCCACCCCCCGGGGTGTCGGCGTGATGGGCACCTTCTTTGCCGCCCGGGCGCAGGGCGCGGAGATTTGCCGCACTGCACGCGCAGGTGGACCGCTTCACCCACACCTGCTACCAGGTGGTGCCCTATGAAAGTTATGTCTCGCTGGCCGAGAAGATCAACGCCCTGACACCGGGTGAGCATGCCAAGAAGACGGCGTTCTTCTCCACCGGCGCAGAAGGCGTGGAAAACGCCATCAAGATTGCGCGTTCCTACACACGGCGCTCGGGCGTCATCGCCTTTGGTGGCGCCTTCCATGGCCGAAGCCTGTTTGCGGTGTCGCTCACCGGCAAGGTGCAGCCCTACAAGGCCGGTTTTGGGCCCTTCCCGCCCGAGATCTACCACGCCCCCTTCCCCTGCCACTGCGCTGACCTGGCCGAGGTGAAGCGGGCGGTGCACCACCTCTTCAAGGCCGACATCGAGCCCAGCCGCGTCGCGGCCATCATCTTCGAGCCGGTGCAGGGTGAAGGCGGCTTCAACGTCATCCAGGCCGAGGCCGTTCGCTGGCTGCGCGCGCTGTGCGACGAACACGGCATCCTGCTGATTGCCGACGAGGTGCAGACGGGTTTTGGCCGCACCGGCAAGCTGTTTGCGA
>JAJTDE010000290.1 GCA_021298085.1 Rubrivivax sp. | reverse complement strand
AAAGTGAATCGGATTTTCTGCAAGTAGCCCCCATCCGCACCGCTGACGGTGCCCACCAGAAAGCAGTTCGTTCCGATGGTGCCGGGGGCTTGGCTGTTGACGCTGATCGCCGTGGTGCCGATTTGCACAGGGGTCCATGCCGGTGTGCCGGCATAGAGAGCCAGAGTGTTTCCAGTCGTTGCAGGCATGGCTAGAAAATGGGGGGAAGGAGTGAAAGGGCGTTGGCCTTGGAGACGACCTGAGAAGCAGTGATGCCGCCGCCGCCGGACTGGTCAACCCATCCGGTGTCGAAGTTCGTGGCGCTGTTCTTCGCCAGCACCTGCCCAGTGGTCCCGCCAGCCGGCACACCGGCGCCGGCCGCTCCGGTTGCCCCAGTCGCGCCCGTCACCCCCGCCCCGGTCGCCCCGGTGGCGCCTGCTCCACCAGGGCCTGTTGCACCGGTGGCTCCCACACCAGTCGCACCTGTAACGCCCACTGGGCCGGCTGCTCCTGTAGCCCCAAGGCCGCCGGCCACACCCGTTGCCCCAGTGACCCCGACGCCTGTGGCCCCGGTGGCACCAGTGGCGCCTGCAGTTCCTGCAACACCCGTCGCCCCAGTGACGCCTATCGATCCGGCTGCACCTGTGGCACCGGTTGCTCCGACGCCCGTGGCTCCAGTCGTGCCCGCTCCTGTCGCGCCAACGGCACCCGTCGCCCCGGCAGGGCCTGCAACTCCAGTGGCACCGGTGACCCCCGCCCCGGTCGCCCCGGTGGCACCCGTAGCCCCAGGGCCGCCGGCCACACCCGTGGCACCCGTGACGCCGGCCCCGGTGGCCCCGGTGGCACCAGTGGCGCCTGCAGGGCCTGCCGGCCCGGTCGGACCGGTTGTTCCTGCCCCAGTGGCACCCGTGGCCCCGGTCACGCCGGCCGATCCCGCGACCCCCGTCGCACCGGTCACGCCAAGGCCAGCGGCACCCGTCGCCCCGGTGGCGCCAGGCTGGCCGCGCAGTGCAGCATCGATCAGGCCGATCGGGGCCTGATCGGCAGGCATCAACTCGACGGGGATCGGCTCGCTCATGGCTGCGTCACGTCCCGCACGACGGTGACGATCAGCGTCTCGGTGGAGCGCTTCGTGCCATCGGAGATCCTGACGAACTGCACGTCGATCTCGTGATCGTCGGCAATCGGCCAGTCCTGGGTAGTGGCATCAAACAGCCGCAGCGTCCGCGTGGTCGATGCCGGATCCGCCCAGGTGGCCACCAGGTCAGAAATGAGCTTGCCGCGCGCCGTCCTGATCTGCGCCGTGACCGTCCACCCGAGCCAGTAGCCATCGGCGAAGTCCGCCGGGATCACCAGCAGCCGGTCGAACGTGTCGCCCCTTTTGTGTCTGATCGGGGTGGCCATGCCTCAGTTTTCCGGCGCCGGCCTCCGCAGCACGATCAGGTTCTGGGGGAACCAGCCCATGTGGTAGCCGTTGAGCGCGAAGCTCCGCAGGCTGTCTTCCGCAGCCGGGCAGTGGACCAGCCCCTGCCCCTCCAGCAGCTCCAGCCAGTGGTCCCGCGGCTGGCAGTTGATGTGCCCGCTGCCGCCCTGCCCGGGTGCTGCAGCGGTCCAGATCAGCGTGCCGCCGGGCAGCACCGCGGCTGCCACCGCGGCAGCCACTGCCGGCCCCAGCGCCGGCTCGATGTGCTCGGCCACCTCCAGGCACAGCACCAGCTCGGACTCGATCACAGGGTCATCCAGCAGCGACCACTGGTGAATGTGCTCGACGCCCTCCACGCGAGGGTCTGCATCGATGCCTTCAGCGGCGATGCCATGGCGGCGCAGGGCCCTGACGTAGGTGCCAGGCCCGCAGCCGATGTCCAGCGCCGTGGCCGGGCTGATCGTCTCCGCGATCCACTGCGCCAGCCGCTCGGCAAACGGGCCCTCCTCGGCCTCGATGCGCTCGTAGCTGATCTGCGCCGGCACGCCCTCGCGCAGCGTGTACCAGCCCTCCCCGCGCAGGTCCAGCAGGTCACGGAAGATCCGGTCGTACTGCTCGCCCACCGTCGCCAGGCAGTATCGGGCGCGGGCCGCCGTGGCAATCGCCGAGCGATCCAGGACCTGGGCCCCGTCGATCGCATCCAGCCAGCCCTGCAGGGTGCGCGGACGGAAACCGTTCACTCCGGGGGTCACCGTCTCGGTGAACGCTCCCCAGTCGGAGGCGATCAGCGGCGTGCCGCACAGCAGGGCCTCGACACCGGACCCCCCGAACGGCTCCACGAACTGCGTGGGCATCAGCGCCGCCCGGGCGCCGCCCAGGAACCGCGCCCGCTCACGCCCCACGATCGGCCCCGCGTACCGGATCATCGGGTGCTGCCACTGCGACGCATCGCCCTGGCCGTGCAGCACGATCGGCAGCGGCGAGTGATCAGCTATAGCCCGGATCACGTCCAGGCCCTTCTCCTTGCAGATTCGGCCCAGGAACGCCAGATAGCCGCCAGTGCCCTCGCCCAGGGGCCAGTCGGCGGGGTCGAAGTAGTTGGGCACCACCCACTCGTAGTTCGCCCCCCAGCGGTCGGCCTTGCCCTGGTGGTAGTGCATCCAGGCGTAGGACTCGAACACCTTGAAGGTGCCGTCCATCACGATCGGGTAGCCGATGCCCGATTCGACGTGAACCTGCTCCGGGAACTCGGCCAGCAGCACCTGATGGGCATGTCCGAAGGGATGCAGGATGATGTCCCCCGGCTTCACTCGCGCCCGCAGCGCCGGGAGCAGGGCGGCCTCGAAGTCGGCATGGCCTGCCGAACCGATCGTCGCGTGATCGCCATGGAAGGCGGTGGCCTCCTTGGCGCCGTAGATCTCCGCGAACTGCACGCGGCTCAGCATCGGGACGTGCTCCGTCGCGTCGACGGTGCTGCCCTCGTTGCTGTAGAGGATGACGCGCCAGCCGAGGGCCCGCATCATCGGCACGAACCGCCGCACCTTGCCGGTGAAGGCGCAGTGGTCGAAGGCTTCGGTCTCCTGGGTGTGGAACAGCCCGGGGAGGTGCAGGGTGCAGTCGATCACTCGACCCAGGCTTCGTCCTTCTCCGGCGTCGCCGGGTCGTCAGCCTGGAACTGCCCCTCGGCGGTCCGTGCCCGGCGGCGGCCCTTGGCCTCGGCCGCTGGCGGCGCCGGCGCCGGCG
>JAJTDE010000022.1 GCA_021298085.1 Rubrivivax sp. | reverse complement strand
CGTCGTGGAACTCGGCCGCCGCGGCGGCGGCGCCCCCTTCCACACACAGGCGGAAGGCGTAGTAACGCTCGATGTCGGCCAGGCTTCTGACCGGCGTCGACGCGGCGGCCGGCGCGCCCGGCCGCCGCACCAGATGGCTGCCCGAACCGCGCCGGGAGGCGATGACGCCGTCTGACCGCAGGCGGGCCAGCGCCTCGCGGATGGTGGGCCGCGAGACGCCAAACCGGCTGGCGAGTTCCGCCTCGGGCGGCAACTTGCCGTCAGCGGCAAAGTCGCCGCGCAGGATCGCCTCGACGACGCGGGCGTAGACCCTGTCGGACAGCGTGCCGGCACCGGCACGTTCCAGATGCAGTGGGGAATCCTTCATGCGCCCTCAACGCGGCGGGTGGCGACAGGCGCACCCTGGGCGCGCCATCCCGAAAAAGTGGCCCGTAGTAGACGGCCAGACGCCGCCAGACAGCACCCGGTGTTTACCCGTTATATGCATGACAACTCACGCCAATAAAGTCTGTTTGTCAGACATGATCATGCGCCAATAAGCGCCAACACGCGCCGACCTGCACCTCGCCGGTACCCACCGGCCCCTCACCACCTGAAAGCCACGCACCATGAAGATCGGATTCATCGGCCTGGGCATCATGGGCACGCCCATGGCGCTGCACCTCGTCAACGCCGGCCACCAGCTCCTTGTCGCCACCCGCAGCCGGCTGCCCGACGCCGTGGCGGCCACCACCGCCGCGCGCTGCGCCAACGCCGCAGAGGTGGCGCGTCAGGCCGAGGTGGTCTTCCTGATGGTCCCGGACACGCCCGATGTCGAGCAGGTGCTGTTCGGCCCAGGTGGCGTGGCCGAGGCGCTGCCCGGTGAGGGCAGCCGCAAGGTCGTCGTCGACATGAGCAGCATCTCGCCGATGGCCACCAAGGCCTTTGCCGCCAAGATCAATGCCCTGGGTGCCGACTATGTCGACGCGCCGGTGTCGGGCGGCGAAGTGGGCGCCAAGGCCGCCAGCCTGACCATCATGTGCGGCGCGGACCCTGCCGTGTTCGAGCGCGTGCTGCCCCTGCTGCAGCTCATGGGCAAGAACATCACGCTGGTGGGCGGCAATGGAGACGGCCAGACCACCAAGGTGGCCAACCAGATCATCGTGGCGCTGAACATCGCGGCCGTGGGCGAGGCGCTGCTGTTTGCCAGCAAGGCCGGCGCCGACCCGGCGAAAGTCCGCCAAGCGCTGATGGGCGGCTTTGCCAGCAGCCGCATCCTTGAGGTGCATGGCGAACGCATGATCAAGCGAACCTTCAACCCCGGTTTCCGCATCAAGCTGCACCAGAAGGACCTGAACCTGGCGCTGCAGGGCGCGCGCGAGATCGGTGTGGCGCTGCCGCAGACGGCCAGCGCCGCCCAGCTGATGCAGGTGTGCGCGGCCAACGGCATGGCCGATCTTGACCATTCGGCCCTGGTGCGGGCGCTGGAGCTCCTGGGCAACCACCCGGTGGCTGAGGCCTGAGCAAGCCCGTCAAACCGCGGCATGATGTGGGCCATGCAGAACCCTACCCCGCTGTCTGTCCTCGACCTCTCGCCCATCGTTGAAGGGGGTGACGCGGCCCTGGCGCTGCGCTGCAGCCTGGAGCTGGCACGCCACGCCGAAAGCCTGGGCTACCGCCGCTACTGGGTGGCCGAGCACCACAACATGGATGGCGTGGCCAGTTCCGCCACGGCGGTGCTGGTGGGGCACATTGCCGGTGGCACCCAGTCGATACGCGTGGGCTCTGGCGGGGTGATGCTGCCCAACCACGCGCCCCTGGTGGTTGCCGAGCAGTTCGGCACCCTGGCCACGCTCTACCCCGGCCGCATCGACCTGGGCCTGGGCCGCGCCCCTGGCACGGACCGCCTGACGATGCAGGCCTTGCGGCGCCATCTCAACAGCGGTGATGAAGAGGCCGGCTTTCCGCGCGATGTGATGGAGCTGCAGGCCTACCTGGGTGACGGCAGCCCGGGCCAGGCGGTGCGTGCCATTCCCGGCACCGGCACCCACGTGCCGATCTGGCTGCTGGGCTCCAGCCTGTACAGCGCCCAGCTGGCCGCCCACCTGGGCTTGCCGTTTGCCTTCGCCTCGCACTTTGCGCCCGAGATGCTGCTGCAGGCGTTGTCCATCTACCGTTCCACCTACCGGCCTTCCGCGGCCTGGCCCAAGCCGTACGCCATGGTGGGCGTGAACGTCGTGGCCGCCGAGACCGACGAGGAAGCGGCTTACTGGTTCACCTCACTGCAGCAGCGCTTCCTGGGCATGCAGCGCGGGCGGCGCGGGCCGCTGCCCCGGCCGATCGCGCCTGAAGTGATGGAGACACTCTGGTCACCTCAAGAAAAGGCCGGCGTCCAGCGCATGCTGGCCGCCACGGCGGTGGGCTCGGCGCACAGCGTCAGCCAGCAGCTGGCGGCCTTGGTGGAGCAGACGGGCGCCGACGAGCTGATCGTTGCCGGTGCCATCCACAGCCACACCGCCCGCTTGCGCTCCTATGCGCTGCTCGCTGAAGAGGTGATGCCTCAACTGGCGGACACTGCGGTCTGAACCATGACACACGACACACAACCCCCACCCCCACCCACCGACGCGGCTGCACCGGTGCCCGACACCCCCGCAGTCCCCGATCGGCTCTCGACCGACCCGCGCAGCCCGTACTACGTGGCCGCCTGGCTGGAACGCGGCGTCGGCATCCGCTTCAACGGTCACGAACGTGCCGACGTGGAGGAATACTGCCTCAGTGGAGGCTGGATCAAGGTGGCGTCCGGCAAGCGCGCCCTGTCGATTGACGATGAAGTGACACCATGAAACTCGCCACCTGGAACGTCAACTCACTGGCCGTGCGCCTGCCGCAACTGCTGGAATGGCTGGCCGCCAACCCGGTGGATGCCCTGGTGCTGCAGGAAACCAAGCTCACCGACGACAAGTTTCCGCACGCCGAGATCGAAGCCGCCGGCTACGCCGTGCAATGGTTCGGCCAAAAGACCTACAACGGCGTGGCGCTGCTGTCGCGCAGCCCGGCCCAGGCCATCCAGCGCAACATCCCCGGCCTGGACGACGAGCAGGCCCGCGTCATCGCCGGCACCGTGGACGGTGTGCGCGTGGTGGGGGGCTACTTTCCCAACGGCCAGGCCCCGGGCAGCGACAAGTTTGCCTACAAGATGCGCTGGCTGGACGCCCTGCGCGCCTGGCTGGCCCTTGAACTGCAGCAGCACGCGCAGCTGGTGCTGCTGGGCGATTTCAACATCGCCCCGGAAGACCGCGACGTCCACGACCCGGTGGCCTGGGCCGGGCAGATCCACTGCACCGACGAGGAACGTGCCCACTTCCGCGCGCTGCAGGGCCTGGGCCTGCACGACGCCTTCCGGCTGTTCGAGCAGCCGCCGCGGGCCTGGAGCTGGTGGGATTACCGCAACCTGGCCTTCCGCAAGAACCAGGGCCTGCGCATCGACCACGTGCTGGTCAGCGAAGCCCTGCGGCCCCGCGTGAAGGCCTGTGTGATCGACAAGGCCCCGCGACGCAACGAGCGGCCCAGTGACCACGCACCGGTGGTCGTGGAGTGGGACTGAGGCGGCCGAAAGCCGACAGGCAGGGCTAGCGCCGCCCCGTCTCGAACAGCTTCACCCGCTCGCTGTCGGGCGGGTGCGTGGCCAGGCCAAAGCTGGGTGAATCACCGTCGCGCTCGGGGTAGGCCTTCTTGAGTGCCGCAAAGAAGGCGACCATGCCCCGCGGGTCCACCCCGGCGGCGCGCAGGATGCGCAGCGCCTCGTCGTCGGCCTCGCGCTCGGCCGACCGGGAATAACCCGCCTGGATGATCAGCGCAGGCGCCGCGGCCAGCGTGGAGGAATAGTCCCCCACCCACCAGCCCAGCAGCACACCCGTCGCACTGGACGCCAGCACGTTGCGCAGCCCGTGCTGGCGATGCACATGGCCCACCTCGTGGGCCAGCACCCCCAGCACACCCGGGTGCAGGCGGCCGTCTTCAGCGGGCAGCAGGCGCAGCAGCGCGTCGGACACCACCACCTGGCCGCCCGGCAGGGCAAAGGCGTTCGGGCCGGCCCAGTCGGGCATGCGGTAGACGGCCAGCGTCACGCGCGGTGCCTCGCCCGCGGGATAGGCCGCCGACAGCATCCGGCGCAGTTCGGCCTCGACCTGCTGCGCCGTGCCCTCAGGCATCTGGCTGGGCAGCAGCCAGCCCTGGCGCCGCAGCTGCGCCATCGCGCTGCTGTCAATCTGCTCCCGAACCGACTGCGGCACCCAGGGAGCGGCCTTTTCTGCAGCCCAGGGCAGGCCCCAGATGCCCGACACCAGCAGCACCACCACCAGAACCCCCATGGACACCAGCGCCGTGGGCCAACTCAAGGCCCAGCGCACCGCCAGCACCTGCTCCAGGCCCTGCTGCGCCGACCAGGCGTCCCACACGGCGGCATCGGCCAGGCTGACCACGCCGCCGTCGGGCAGCAGCACCTGGCGCACGCCGTGGCGTGTCTTCTCCGGCCAGGTCACCGCACTGCGGGGGTAACGCTTCAAGGCCGGCTCTGCGCCGTCGGACAGCCGGTGCAGGCACAGCTCCGCGCCCTCCAGGCTGAGCCGCACAAGCTGGCCCTGCGCACTGCGCCCGTCGAAAAGCTGGCCCTCAGGTGACGTGGGGGAGTTCATCCAGGCGCGACAGCCGGTTCAGAGGCCGACATCGATGCCGAAAAAGTCGCCAGACATCTCGCCGCTGGCCCCCACCTGCGTCGGAGTGGCCGTGGCCAGCCACTCGTTGATGTTGCCGGTGCATGTCACGGTGACGGCCTCCAGGCGCATCCGGTAGACGTTGACCACCGCAAAGGGCCGGTACAGGCCCAGCGTGACGATCACGAGCAGGATGTTCTTCAGTGACAGGACGGACAGCCCCAGCGCCGCCAGGCGGCTGTCGAAGTGCAGTTCCTGTGAGCGTGTGGGGTTCCAGCTGGCGTTCTGCATCCAGGCCGCCATCAGCGCACCCATGACCACGATCAGCACCAGGTAGGCCAGGCCACCAGCGGCAGCCGCCGTCAACTGCATGGCGTGGCTGTTGTCCTTCAGCAGGAAGACGATCAAGCCCACCAGCAGCCCCAGCACCACCACCAGGCCCAGGCCCACCCCCAGCAGCTTGCCCGCCAGCTTGTAGAACACGCTGCGCGGCGCGTCGAAGACGGCCATTTGGCTGCTCCAGCGGTAGCCGCCGTGCTGGTACGACTTGATGAACCACAGCGCCAGCGGGGCCAGGCAGACGGTCAGCAGCAGCGACAGCCCCACGGCCGGCAACGTGGCCATGTTGGCCGCCTGCATGGCTTCGGCGTCCTGCGGGTCGATGCCCGTCAGTGCGTGGGCACTGGCGGCCACCGTGATCAAGCCCGGCACAAACACCGGCAGCATCGCACCGTAGGCGCCCGACAGCGTGCCCTCAAATGCAAAGCGCAGGCCACGCCAACTGGTGTTGGCCATGCGGAACATCAGCGATGAGCGCCACAGCGCCGGCCACAGCAGCGCCAGCAGCAGCAGCGCGCCGAAGGCCACCCAGTGCGACAGGTAACTGGCGCCCACGTAGACGCCAAACAGCAGCAGCATGACCAGGTAGCCGCGGAACATCTTCCAGGGGTCACCGTGGAAGGCCAGTGGCTGGCCGTCCACCAGGGTGTTGGCGTAGAAGTAGCGCAGGCGCCGGGCCTTCGCAAACGGCAGGTAGAAGCCGAGCGTCACGACGATCAACAGCAGGTTGACCACCCAGATGCGGAAGTATTCGCTGCCGCTGGCGGTGAAGCGCAGCTGGAGCATGGCGGGCGTTGCCGCTGGGGCCACCAGGGTGGCAGTTGGTTCGTCGCTCATCGGTTCCTCCTGAGTCGTTTCACCAAAGTCTACCGGGTACAGCCAACGGATAGCCAGCCCCTGCAACCCCATCCCCCAGAGGTCTCCACCCAACGGGGCGGCAGAATGGCCTGGCCATGATCGACCGCGCTGCCCAAGAAGCCCTCAAGCCCCTGCTGGCGCAGCTGGCGGCCCGGCTGCTCAAGCGCGGTTGCTCGGCCGACGGGCTCACCTGGCTGGGTTTTGGCCTGGGGCTGTGTGCAGCGGCCCTGATTGCCGTCCATCAGCCGCTGCTCGCCCTGCCGGTGATGCTGCTCAGCCGCCTGTGCGACGGGCTGGACGGCGCGCTGGCGCGCCTGACCCAACCCACCGACCGCGGCGCCTTTCTGGACATCACACTCGATTTCCTGTTCTACGCCAGCATTCCGCTGGGCTTTGCCGTGGCAGACCCTGCAGCCAACGCGCTGCCCGCCGCCGTGCTGCTGGCCGCCTTCATCGGCACCGGCAGCTCCTTCCTGGCGTTTGCCGTGCTGGCGGCCAAGCGTGGCATCACCTCGGCCGCGCGGCCAGCCAAGGGCTTCTTCTACCTTGGCGGCCTGACCGAGGCGGGCGAGACATTGCTGGTGTTCTGCGCCATGTGCCTGTGGCCGGCGGGCTTTGCGCCCCTGGCCTGGGCCTTTGCCGCGCTGTGTGCCGTCACGCTGGTGGGGCGGCTGCGGGCCGGTTGGCGGGAACTGGGGGGTCAAGGCCACTGATTTTTCACTGCGGTGCGCTCGTGCCGGTGCCAACAAACCAATGCTGGGCCTGAGCCGTGAGACGCTGCTGTCGCTGCCCTGCGTCCAGCAGGCCTGGACACGCGAAGACCGGCTGGGCAGGCGCATCGCACCCGGCAGCTTGCCGGGTGAGCCCGCCCTGCGCGGCGAGGAGCCCCTCCATGACGCGGTCTTCCGGCTGACGACCCCGGGAGTCAGCCGCCGCTGGATCAACGTCACGGTCACGGTGTTGCCGGCCGAGCCTGGCCCGAACGAGGTGCTGCTCGGCATCACCGACGTCAGCTGCCGCATCGACGGTGAGCAGTCGCCGACGCTCGAGTGGCAGCAGATGATGGACATCATGCAGGGAAGCCGGCTGGTCCTGTGGCACAGCGACTCCTGGGGGCAGACGCTGTTCCTGGACGAGCAGGCGGCGCAGCTGCTGGGCATCCCGGTGGGCCTGTCGCCTGAGCTGACGACCCAGGCCGGGTCCCAGGCCATGCACTCCGAAGACAGGGCACGGTCCCACACCTTGCCCTGAGCACCGCCCGCACGGTCAACTGCAACCAGGCGCTGGCCGACATCACTGGCACGTCGATCGAGCACACCCTCAGCCATGGGCCCGACGAACGCAGCAGCCCGCAGACCGCCGCCCGACGCGTCAAGTGGCGCCGTGACCTGCTCAGCGAAGGCTCCAACGGGCCGCACGAGTTCCGCGTCAGGCGCGGGATGGACGAGTGGCGCGACGTGCGAATGTGCGCATGTGCGCCGTGCGCGTCTTCGAACCCCACGGCAAACCCTCCGCCGGGCGCCGTACTGTCCCTGGACTTCGACCGCGTCAAGCTGGTCAACGACACGCTGGGGCACGCGGTGGGTGACGGGTCGCTGTGCGAGGCGGCCGACCGCCTGCACAGCCTGATGATCACGCACCCAGGCAGCATGGCAGCGCGATTCGGAGGCGACGAGTTTGGTCGTGACGGTGCCCGGCATCGGCTGGGCCGAGCAGCTGCATCCCTTCACCCAGCGCATTGGCGATGGACGACTTCGGCACCGGCGCGTCATCGCTGGGCTGCCAGTATGGGCAGGGCTACCTGTCAGCCAGCCGGTGCCCGTTGACCCGATGCTCAACAACGCCTGGCACGAGGCCCCTGCGCGCTGGCCTCAGGCCACCGCGCGTCCCATGTCGATCTTGAAGGTGTCGACGGTGTCGACCAGCTCGCGTGCGTGCCGCTTCAGGCCTTCGGTGGCATTGGAGCTTTCCTTCACGAGGTTGGCGTTGCCCTGGGTGCTGGCGTCCAGCTGCGTGACCGCCTGGCTGACCATGCCGATGCCGCTGGTCTGCTCGCGCGTGGCGTTGCTGATCTCGCTGATCAGGTCGGTCACACGCTGCACCTGGCTGACGATGTCGTTCATGGTCTCGCCGGCCTGGCCCACCTGCCGGGCGCCGTCTTCCACGCGCTGCACGCTGGAGCCGATGAGTTCGCTGATCTGCCGCGCCGCCGCCGCGCTGCGCTGGGCCAGGCTGCGCACTTCGGCGGCCACCACGGCAAAGCCACGGCCCTGCTCGCCGGCACGGGCGGCTTCCACCGCGGCATTCAGCGCAAGGATGTTGGTCTGGAACGCAATGCCGTCGATCACGGTGGTGATCTCGGCGATCTGGCGGGAACTGCTGGTGATGGCGTCCATCGTCTGCACGACGTTGTGCACCACGCGTGAGCCGCGGGCGGCCACCTCGCTGGCCTTCTGGGCCAGTTCAGCCGCCTGACCGGCGGCCTCGGCAGTGTGCTGCACCGTGCCGCTGAGCTGCTCCATGGCCGAGGCCGTCTGCTGCAGGCTTCCGGCCTGCTGCTCGGTGCGGGCGTTGAGGTCGCTGTTGCCGCTGGCAATCTGCTCGGCGCTGGTGGCGATCACCTGACTGACACCACGTACCTGGGCCACGAGGCGCGACAGCTCCTGGCACATGCGTTGCATGGCAGCCATGGTGCTGGTGGTGTCACCCGGCAGGAGCGGCACGTCGACCGTCAGGTTGCCCTGGGCCACCGCATTGGCCACGGCCGACACCTCTGCAGGCTCCGCACCGCTGGCACGCATCACGTTGCGACCGATCCACAGGCCCAGGCCGCCCAGCACACCGCAGGCCGCCAACAAGGCCACGACGGTGGCCACCAGCAACTGCGTCTGCGTGGCCTGACGTTCAGCCATGGATGAATCGGCAAAGCCCAATGCACGCTTGACGGTCTTGTCGACGCCCGAGCGGTGTTCCAGGTAGAGCTCGTGCACCTTGGCCATCGACGTCTTCAGGGCGTCGGCGTTCTTGGCCTCAATGGCCTGCAGCACCGCTGGAGCGCGCTCCAGCATCTGCATGGCCGCCTGGTGCTGCACACCCAGGAGGTCCGTCTCCAGGCCGTGCGGCGGGTTCGCGCGCCAATGGTTGGCCCGGTCGCCATATTCCTTGCTCAGCCGTGCCAACTCGGTCTTGGCCAGGTCCAGCGGCACGTCTCCGTCGGCAGCGAGCGCCAGCAACAGGCGCATCTCGATCAGGTACATCGGGGGTGGCAGGATGTCGGCGGTGACATCCTTGGCGTCAAACACCTTCAGCGCCGTCTGATCGGCCAGAAAGTTGCCCACCTTCAACAGTGCCGTCAGGCTGATGGCCGCTACGACCCCTGCCAACACCAGCACCAACAACTGCATCCGCACTGATTTCATCGTCCACCGCCTTTACCGCAAAGGATCACCGCCGCATGCACCTGGCATTCGGCCACCAAACTCCCCGTCGTACTGGAGATTCTGGAGCTCATCATTTATCACCGATCCGCACAAATGGGCGCAGATTTGGGCGGTGATCTTGACTTGTCGCAACCGGGAGGGCCCCTCGGGTAGAGACAATGCGTCGCTATGTTTCCCAAGACCCTGGCTCTCGTCGAGGACGACAGCACCTACAGCGAATACCTGGCCCGACACCTGAGCGAGCTCGGTGTGCGTGTCCAACGCTTCCCCGACGCACCCAGCCTGCTGGACACCCAAGAGGGCCTGCACCAGGACTTCTACGTGGTCGACCTCAGCCTGCCCGGCATGGACGGCGTTGAACTCATCCAGGTGCTGCGAGAACACTCCGCTGCCGGCGTGCTGGTGGTCTCTGGCCGCACCGAGCAGCAGGTCTTTCGCGAGGTGGTCAAGGCCGGCGCCGACATGTACCTGGCCAAGCCGGTCAGTCATGAACAGGTGGCCACGGCCATCGAGGCTGTGCACCGGCGCAGCCGCAAGAGCCTGCAGGCCACCCAGGCCTGGCGGCTGGACATCGCCGCGGCCGAACTGGTGGCCCCAGACGGCACGCGCATCGGCCTGAGTGACGGCGACCTGGTGGTCCTGAAGTGCCTGGCCGCCAACCCGGAGCTCACCGTCACCCGGGAAGCCTTGTGCGAGGCGCTGGGGTATGAGCCGGGCGACAGCGCCACGGCCGCGCTGAACGCGGCCATCTTCCGGCTGCGCAGGCGCATCGAGCGGGCCACCTCGGCGGCGGCACCGCTGCATGCCCGCTCAAGGCTGGGCTACGAGTTCCGCGGGCAGCTGCAGGCGGTGTGACGCCGGGGGGTTGCCTCAGGCTTCCAGCAGCTGGATGCGCATCACGGTGCCCGCCTCACCACTGCGCAAGACCTCCACGCGGCCCTGCTGAAGTTCCAGCGCGCGGCGCGCGATGTACAGCCCCAGGCCGTGGCCCTGCGGTGAGCTGCGGCCCGAGCCCCGCCGGCCGCGCTCAAAGACATGGGCCAGCAGCGCCGGCTCGATACCCGGCCCGGTGTCGGCCACGTCGATGTTCAGCACGGCCGGCGGCAAGGCATCGCTGGCCGTGACCCGCACCGGGGTCCCAGGCGCGGAATACCGCAGCGCGTTGACCAGCAGGTTGCGCAGGGCCATGCGCATCAGGCCCATGTCGACACACAGTGTCCGCAGGGCGGTCTGCCGCTCGATCACCACGCGGCTGCGCTCGGCTGGCTGAAGGTCGCCCACGCAGACACTGAGCAGCATGTCCAGGTCTACGTCCACCGGCACCGAGTCACCCGTCATCAGCGCAGTGCTGACGGCCAGCGTGTTGTTGACGCCTTCGATCACCTCAGACAGCACCCGGCTGGCCTGACGGGCGTCACGCAACGCGCCACCGTCACCGCGCTGGTGCAGTTCCTTGACCACCGCATCCAGCGCCGCGGCCGCGGAGTTCAAGGGCTGGCGCACCTCGTGCGCCAGCACGTCGATCATCGCGCTGCGCTCGTTGAGCAGGTCACGCAGCTCGTGCGCGTGGCGCCGCAGGCGTTCACGCTCCAGAAACTCCTCGCGCAGGCGCTCTTCGGCCAGCTGCTGGTCGGTCTCGTCGATGGCCACACCCACCCAACCGGTCACGCGCCCCTGCTCGTCCAGCGTCGGGCGCGCCTGTGTGCTGACCACACGCCACTGGCCATCCAGGCGCCGCGCCCTGAAGCGGCAGTTGTAGTCGCGACCTGCCGCGCTGGCGGCCAGCCAGGCCGCGCGCACGCCGAGGGCGTCTTCAGGGTGCACGGCCTCGTTCCACAAGGCACCGAGCTGTTCGTGCGACGACACGCCCAGCAGCTCGCGAAAACGGTCGTTGCTGTAGAGCCGCGTGCCGTCGGCGTCGCTGTAGTAGATGCCAAAGGGCGATGACTCGGCCAGTTGGCGGTACTTGCGCTCGCTGTGCATCAGCGCGTCCTCGGCAGCGCTCCACTGCCCCGGGTCGCGCAACAGCAAGGCCTGGGAGAGTGTCTGCGCCAGGGCCTGCAGCGCACTGGCCTGGGCGGCTGTCAGCCGCTTGGGCTCAGAACCAATGGCACAGAGGGTGCCCACCACCAGGCTCCCATCCAGCGACAAGGGCGCACCGGCATAGAAACGGATGTTGGGCTGGCCGTGCACCAGCGGGTTATCGACAAATCGCGGGTCTGCCAGGGCGTCTGTCACCTCGAGAAGGCTGTCGCCCAGGATGGTGTGGGCACAGAACGCGTGCGCCCGCGGCGTCTGTGTGGTCGCACCCAGACCCACCTGCGCCTTGAACCACTGGCGCTGGCTGTCCACCAGGCTGATGGCCGCGATGGGCACTTCGCAGATGGCCGCGGCCGTACGCACAAAGCCATCGAAAAGCGCCTCGGGCGGGGTGTCGAGCAGCTTGAGCGCCCGCAGGCGCTCGATCCGCTGCGTTTCGTTGGGGGGCAGCGCAGCAGCAGGCATCTGGCCGAGGATTGTGCAGGGAATGCCGACGCGCCGCCCGCACCCGGGCAGCGCGCAGGTCAGTCCAGACCCAGCTCCTGGATCTTGCGCGTGATGGTGTTGCGGCCGATCCCCAGACGTTGGGCCGCCTCGATGCGGCGCCCGTGCGTGGTGTCCAGCGCCGTGAGGATCAGCTTGGCCTCGAACTGCCGGGTGAGCTGGTCCCAGACATCCTGGTGACCCTGGGCCAGCAGCTTGCGGGCCTGCACTTCCAGGCCGATCAACCAGTCGCCAGGCGTTCCGACCGCGGCGGCCGACGCCGACGCCGACGACGCGGAATGCGGCTTAGCCGACCAGCCCCCCGGCGGCGGAACCGGTGTTTCACTGGCCAGCGGCTGCTCGGCGGCCTGGCTGGCGGCGGCGGGGCCGGCCAGCCCCGCGCCCAGCGGGTTGGCTGGCGCTGGCGGCAAGCCCACCACGGCGGTCACCGGGGCCGGTTTGGCGGGATCCACCCACGCGGCGGTGGTGTCGGCCGTCGAGCTCGGTGCGCTGGGAGACGTGGCCACGTCGGGCGCACTGCTGACGCTCGGCGCACGCAGCAGTTCGGGGGGCAGGTCCTTGGCCTCGATCACCTGAGCGGGCGCCATCACCGTCAGCCAGTGGCAGACGTTTTCCAGTTGGCGCACGTTGCCCGGAAACTCACAGCCCATCAGCACCGCCAGCGCGTTGTCGGTGATGGACTTGGCCTCCACCCCCAGCTCACGCGCACTCTTGGCCAGGAATGACCGGGTCAGCGTGGGAACGTCTTCCTTGCGCTCGCGCAAGGACGGCAGGCGCAGCCGGATGACGTTCAGCCGGTGGAACAAGTCTTCCCGGAAGGCGCCCTGGCGCACGCGCGTTTCCAGGTCCTGGTGCGTGGCCGCGATCACCCGAACGTTGGACTTCAGCGGCTGGTGACCACCCACCCGGTAGAAGTTGCCGTCGCTCAGCACCCGCAGCAGGCGTGTCTGCAGGTCAAAGGGCATGTCGCCGATCTCGTCCAGGAACAGCGTGCCGCCGTCGGCCTGCTCGAAGCGGCCACGCCGCATCGTCTGCGCGCCGGTGAAGGCGCCGCGTTCATGGCCAAAGAGCTCGCTTTCCAGCAGGTCCTTCGGAATGGCGGCGGTGTTGATGGCCACAAACGGGCCCTCGCCGCGCGGGCTGTGCTTGTGAAGGGCACGGGCCACCAGTTCCTTGCCACTGCCGCTCTCACCGGTGATCAGCACCGTCACATGGCTCTGGCTCAGACGCCCGATGGCCCTGAAGACGTCCTGCATGGCCGGTGCCTGGCCCAGCATCTCAGGCAGCTGGCCCTGCACCGGGGCCCGCACCGATTCGCGCAGGCTTTCCTCCATGGCGCGGCGAATGAGCTCCACGGCCTTGGGCAGGTCAAAGGGCTTGGGCAGGTATTCAAAGGCACCGCCCTGGAAGGCGGCCACCGCGCTGTCCAGGTCGGAATAGGCCGTCATCACGATGACGGGCAGGCCCGGCAGCCGTGCTTTCACCTTGCTGAGCAGGTCGATACCGTTGGTGCCCGGCATGCGGATGTCACTCACCAGCACCTGAGGCTCATCCTCTTCCAGGGCAGCGAGCACATCGCGGGCGTTGGAAAAGCTGCGCACCGCCAGCTGCTCCCGCGACAGTGCCTTTTCAAGCACGAAGCGGATGCTGTGGTCATCGTCGACGATCCAGATGGGCTTCATGCGATTGACTTGTCCTCTCTCCTGATGGGTTCTTTGGCTGGGTGGCTGTTCAAGGCAGGGGCAGCAGGATCGAAAACAGCGCGCGCCCCGGCACGCTGCTGCAGGTGATGGTGCCCCGGTGCTGTTGCACAAAGGTCTGCGCGAGGGTGAGCCCCAGGCCTGAACCCCCCTCCCGGCCCGACACCAGCGGGTGGAACAAGCGGTCTTTCAGGCTGTCGGGCACTCCCGGGCCGTTGTCTTCGATATGCAATTCCAGTGCCAAGCGGCTGCGCTGCTTGCCAATGGTCACCTGCCGGGCCGCGCGCGTGCGCAGCACGATGCGCGCGTTGTCGTCGGCCATCTGCTCCTGCAGGGCCTGGGCGGCGTTCTGCACGATGTTCAGCACGGCCTGGATGAGCTGCTCACGGTCGCCGCGGAACTCAGGCAGCGAGGTGTCGTAATCGCGCTGGATGACCAGGCCGCGCGGGTATTCCACCAGCACCAGCGAACGCACCCGTTCGCAGACTTCGTGGATGTTGACGTCGCCCACCACGTGCGGGTTGCGGTGCGGTGCAAGGAGGCGGTCGACCAGCGCCTGCAGGCGGTCGGCCTCGTGAATGATGACTTCGGTGTATTCCGTCAACTCGCGAGAGCCCGAGACCTCCAGCGCCAGCAGCTGCGCCGCACCGCGGATACCACCCAGCGGGTTCTTGATCTCGTGGGCCAGGTTGCGCACCAGCTCCTTGCCGGCCTGCACCTGCTCCAGCGCACGCTCCTCGCGGTGCTGGCGCGTCTGCTGCTCGATCTCGATCATCTCGACCAGCAGCACATCGGTGTGCTCGGTCTGGTTGACGATGACGTGTACCAGCAAACCATCTTCAGGGTCTGCGGTGAAGGAGCGGCGCAGCTGGCCGTCAAAGCGGCCGGTAGAGACCTCGTTGTCGGCTACCGCACACAGCGTATCGGCCAGCGCCGCAGGGTCTTCGAACCAATCCAGGATGTTCCCGCGCTCCAGGCTGCGGCGCGAGACACCGAGCACGTTCTCGACCATGGAATTGACGAGCATGCAGTGGCCGTCGCGCTGCACCAGCGCCACCATCGTTGCCAACCAATCCAGGCCCTCTGCGGCTGGCCACCGCGCCTTGGCATTCATGCTCGCTCACTTTCCGGTATCTGCCGGGTTGACAAGCAACAAGCAAGAAAGGGGCCGGGGACACATCCTCCGCCGCACGGCACCGCACTGGCGGTACCGCATTGCCACCCGGCTCAGCCGCCGGGCAGCTTGGCCAGTTCGCGCTTGATGGCCGCCACATCGGCCTCCTTGCGGGTGATGGCCGCACGCATCTCGGCCACCCGCTCCTGGTACTTCGCGAAGTTGCGTTCGTCGCCCTTGCGCTCGGGCTCGCCGTTGTTGAAGTCTTTCTTCAGGGCGGCCAATGCATCTTCTTCCTTGCGCAGCTCGGCCTCCAGGATACGGCGTGCGTCGGTGTCGCGCGCGCGCTGTGCGGAGGGGTCTACCCGGGTGTCTGCCGGGCGGGCGGCCGCCGCGGCGGCCGTGGCCGACGACGTTGGAGCGGGCGCAGAGGCCACCGGCGTACCGGCCTTGCGCACCCCCTGCACGACGGTGATCGGCGTGGATTCGATGCTGCGGCAGTTGCGGGCACGCGCGTCAGTGGGTGTCAGGGCGTCGGTGTACAAGACCGGTGGCCCAGGGCACCGGTAGACGGGCTTGCCGGCATCGGCAGGCTGTGCCACGGCCAGGCTCGCGCCCAGGCCAGGCCCGGCGAGGGCCAGCCACAGGATCAACCGGCGGGGGTTCAGCAGGGGCACACGCAAGCTCATCAGTACCTCGAACGACAGCGGAGCACCACTTCGTCACGATTCTGCACCGCCTGGGGTGGACCGCAAACGCAAAAAAAGGGCGGCAAGTTGCCGCCCCGGGTGGATTCACAGGCCTGCTCAGCGCAAGCCCGGTGCATCACAGGCTGTAGTACATGTCGAATTCGAGCGGATGGGTCGTCATGCGGAACCGCGTGACTTCCTGCATCTTCAGCTCGATGTAGGCGTCGATGTAGCTGTCGGTGAACACACCACCCTTGGTCAGGAAGGCGCGGTCCTTGTCGAGGTAATCGAGCGCCTGATCCAGGCTGTGGCAGACGGTCGGGATCTTCGCGTCTTCTTCCGGCGGCAGGTGGTACAGGTCCTTCGTGGCGGCTTCGCCGGGGTGGATCTTGTTCTCCACACCGTCCAGGCCAGCCATCAGCATGGCGCTGAAACCCAGGTACGGGTTGCACAGGGGATCGGGGAAACGCGCCTCGATGCGGCGGCCCTTGGGGTTGCTCACGTACGGGATGCGGATGGACGCCGATCGGTTGCGGGCCGAGTAGGCCAGCTTCACCGGGGCTTCGAAGCCGGGCACCAGGCGCTTGTAGCTGTTGGTGCCAGGGTTCGTGATGGCGTTCAGCGCACGGGCGTGCTTGATGATGCCGCCGATGTAGTACAGCGCAAACTCGCTCAGGCCGGCATAGCCGTCACCGGCAAACAGGTTCTTGCCATCCTTCCAGACCGACTGGTGCACGTGCATGCCGCTGCCGTTGTCGCCGACGATGGGCTTGGGCATGAAGGTGGCCGTCTTGCCGTAGGCGTGCGCGACGTTGTGGATCACATACTTCTGCAGCTGCAGCCAGTCGGCACGCTCGACCAGCGTGCTGAAGCGGGTGCCCAGCTCGTTCTGGCCCGGGGCCGCCACCTCGTGGTGGTGCACCTCGACGGGGATCCCCAGGCTCTCGAGGATCAGGCACATCTCGGAGCGCATGTCCTGGAAGCTGTCGACCGGGGGAACCGGGAAGTAGCCACCCTTGACACCGGGCCGGTGACCCATGTTGCCGCCTTCGAAATCCTTGCCGGTGCTCCAGGGTGCTTCTTCCGAAGACACCTTGACGAAGCAGCCGGACATGTCCACGTTCCACTGGACCTGGTCGAAGATGAAGAACTCGGGCTCGGGACCGAAGAAGGCGGTGTCGCCCATGCCGCTGCTCTTCAGGTAGGCCTCGGCACGGCGGGCCAGGGAGCGCGGGTCGCGCTCGTAGGGCTTGCCATCACCCGGCTCCAGCACGTCGCAGGTGAGAATCAGCGTGGGTTCTTCAAAGAACGGGTCGACGTTGGCGGTGTTCGGGTCCGGCATCAACAGCATGTCGGAGGCTTCAATGCCCTTCCAGCCCGCGATGGAGCTGCCGTCAAACGCATGGCCGGCGCTGAATTTGTCTTCGTCGAAGTGCGACACGGGCACGGAGACGTGCTGCTCCTTGCCGCGGGTGTCCGTAAAACGGAAATCAACGAACTTGACTTCGTTGTCCTTGACCATCTTCATCACGTCGGCAACGGTTTTTGCCATCGGCTTGCTCCTGGGTGGTTCGGCGGGTGCTGACCGCGTTCTGGTGAAACGAATCGGAAAACGGACTGGGCTGTCAGGACGACCCGCCCAGCATCCGGGAAAGTTTGTAGCAGAAAACATGCCCAGTTCTGCGCATCTACAACAAAGCTTTCACGGTTGTAACGGCGCTGTGGCGGGCCCGCCGCGCCAAAACACAGCAGGTGTGGCGCACAGGCTGCACCATTTAGGTGCAATTTGAATGGTGCACTGTTTTTGTGCTATTGAGCGCGCACCACTTCTGGGCCCAACTGGGCGCCCAGCGCGTGAAGGCCTTGAACCAGCGCCTGGAAGGCGGCGTCCACCGCCTCGGTCTGCTGCCCCTTGACGCCCAGGTCGATGTGGCGGCCGTACTGCGGGTGGTCGACGCTGGGCAGGCTGAACACCTTGATGCCGGCAAAGCGGCGCTCGATGTCCTCCATCAGCGGGGTCAGCGTGGCCTCCATCGCGCCCATCACGATCACCGAGCGTTCCTGCTGCACCGCGCTGCCGTGCAGCGCCGGGTAGTGGGTGTCCAGCACCCACTCGATCATGGGCCAGGCCATCACCGGGAAACCCGGCACACAGTGCAGGTGGCCGCAGGAAAAGCCTGGGATCTTGTTGTACGGGTTGGGAATGATGCGGGCACCCTCGGGGAAGACACCCATGTTCAGCCGGTGCACGTTGTCGGGCCGGTCGGGCTCGTACGGCTGGCCCTGTTCGCGCGCGACATCGCGCATGCGCTCGAGGATGAGTTCCTTCGCCTCGGGGTGCAGCGCCAGCGGCACCCCCAGCGCGGCAGCCGCGCACTGGCGGGTATGGTCATCGGGCGTGGCGCCGATGCCGCCGGTGGAGAAGACCAGGTCGCCGCTGGCAAAGGCGTCGGTCAGCGTGCGGGTGATCAGCGGGCGGTCGTCGCCGGCGTAACGCGCCCAGGCCAGCTGCATCCCGCGGGCGCTGAGGATCTCGATGACCTTGCCCAGGTGCTTGTCCTGACGGCGACCGGAGAGGATCTCGTCGCCGATGATGATGAGTCCGATGTGCATGGGTTGATGGTACGTTGACGGGTGGTCAGGGGGGGGCGTGGGGCGGCGTCAGGCGGCGGGTTGAATGAACCGCTTCAGGCCCAGCCACTGCTGGCGCCAGAAGCCCTGGCCGTAGTCACGTGCGCCTTCGCCGGGCAGCTGGTCACGGATGCCGGTGGCTTCCCAGGTGAAGTCAAAGCGGGCGGTGCGGAACACGATGTCCCACACCGGAAACAGCACGGCAAAGTTGTGGCCGCCCAGGCTGCCCGGCCCGTGGGATTCATGCCCCACCCCGATGGCATGGTGCAGCCGGTGGTAGGCCGGGCTGACCAGCACCCGCCCCAGCACCGGCCCGAAGTGCAGCTTCACATTGGCGTGTGACAGGCTTTCCAGCAGCTGCGTCAGCGCCACGATGGCCACAAACTGGCCCGGGCCCACGCCCAGCAACAGGGCCACGCTGACAAAGGCAGCGTCGCGGAAGACGTCGTCGAGCAGGTGGTTGCGGTTGTCGCTCCAGCGGGTCATCTGGCGCTGGCTGTGGTGCAGTGCGTGCAGCTGCCACCAGCGCCTGAAGCCGTGCTGGCCCCGGTGCAGCCAGTAGTCGACACAGTCAAACAGCACCAGGTAGATCAGCAGGCTGACCCAGGGCAGGTCGGTCACGCCGGGCCACAGCTGATCCGGCTGCCAGGGTTGCCAGCCCAGCCAGCGCAGCTGCGAGGCCAACACCTCGGTGGCCACTGCGTCCACGGTGAAGAACATCGCCACCCGGAACAGGCCCAGGCGGTGGATGAGCGAATAGACGATGTCGGTCCGGATGGCGGCGCGGTCCGTCACCGGCTCCACGGGGCGCCAGGCCTCCAGGGCGCGGAACAGCGTGACGATGATCACCAGCTGCAGCACGCCGGCCAGCAGCCAGGTCACGCCCACAAAGGCGTCCTCGGCCAGGTGCATCAGGCCCAGGTGGAACAGCGCCGGCTGCACCAGGCTTTCGAAGAGGGCTTGCTGGACCCGTTCAAGGGGCTGCAGAAGGGTGTCGAGCATGGGGACGCTAAAGGTTGCAGGCTGCCGGTTCGGGTGTCAAAGACCCGCCGGCTGCTGGCGCGGCGCGGCAGCGCGGGCAGCGCGACCCAGCGTGGGGTGTTCACGCAGCGTCGCAAAGCACAGGCCCTTGGCCTTCAGCCCGACGATCAAGGGTTCCAGCACCGCCGGGGCCCACGGATCTTGCCGTGACCAGATGCCCAGGTGCGCCAGCAGGATGTCGCCTTCGCGGACATCGCGCAGCGCCTGGCGCAGCAGCTGCTCATTCGGCCAGCGCTCGCTGGGCAGCTCGTCACCCAGGAAGCCGGCGGGCGTCCAGGGCACGTGGGTGAAGCCGCAGCGCGCCGCGGCCGCCGTCAGTGCCGGCGACACCTTGCCGCCGGGCGCGCGGAAGATGGCCGACATGGGCTGGCCCGTCCAGGCCTCAAAGCGCTGCGCGGGCCGGATGAGCTCGGCACAGTAGGCGGCGGCTGACAGCACGCGCGACTTGCCGCGCTCGGGGCCCTGGGTGGGCTTGACGCGGAACTGCTGCGCAGAGACGTCCGCCTGCCAGACGTCGTGGTCCCAGGTGTGGGAGCCAAAGACATGGCCCTCGGCCGCGCGGGCGCGCCACCAGTCGGCCCAGTGGTCGCCCAGGCTGCTGCCGCCCTCCTTGGCGCGCTCGTCGGCCAGGAAGAAGGTGGCCTTCACGCCGTGCCGCTGCAGGACGTCGGCCACCAGCGGTGCCACGGCCATATGGCCAGTGTCAAACGTCAGGTAGACCGGGCGGGTGCAGGCTGCTGTGCCTGGGGCTGCGGCACTGGGCGCCGCCTCCGCGGGGGCAAACGCAGACGCCACCACCGCCGCCAAGGCCACACACAGGCACCGCCGCGCGCGCGCCCGTCGCAGGGGCAGCCGCCGCTCGACCCTGGCGCGCGCCGCCGGCACCGCCCGCTCAGTCACGTCGCGCATGGTCCAGCGTCCAGATGCCGTGCGGCGAACGCCCCACCTTCACCTGGCGGACCGCCTTGCGGGTGTCGATGTCGATCACCGTCATCTGCCCGGCCCAGCGCGAGCTCAGCAGCAGGGTCTTGTTGTCCGACATCATCTCCATGCAGTCGGGCCCGCCAGGCCCGGGCAGCTGCGCGGCCACCGTGAAATCGGTGAGGTCGATCATGCTGATGCTGTTGGCCACGCGGTTGCTGACAAACACATGACGGCCATCACCGCGGGAGCGGAAGGCGTGCGCCCCGTTGCCGGTTTCCAGCCGCTTGACGAGCCGTGGCGCCGCGCCGCTGACGTCGTAGACCTCGACCACCTTGTCGGCGGTGAGGCCCACCAGCAGGTGCTTGTCGTCGCGGGTCAGGAACACATCCGCCGGCATCTTGCCGGTGCTGACCTTCCAGCGCACCGCCTGGGTGGCCAGGTCGATGGCGATCAGCTCGTTGCTGTCCTGCAGCGACGCATAGACCACGCTGGAGCGTGTGTCGATGGCCAGGTGGCTGGGTGTGCGCGGTGCCTCGATGCGCTTGGCCAGGGCCAGCGGCTGGGCTGCCGATGGTGTCCAGCGGTAGATGTCGATGTGGTGCAGGCGGTTGGCCGCTGTCACGAACCACTTCATGTCGGGCGAGAAGCGCAGGTGGTAAGGGTCCGCGATGGCGGGGATGGTGCGCTGCACCTGCGCGGTAGCCGGGTCAATGAAGGTCAGCGAATTGGACGCGGCGTTGGCCACGATCACGCTCTTCTCGTCGGGCGTGAGGTAGAGGTGGTGCGGCTCCTTGCCGGTGGGAATGCGCTGGCGTTCGGCCCAGGTGGTTGGGTCGATCACGCTGACGTTGGCGTCCTGGCTGTTCAGCACAAAGATGGGGTGCTTGGGCGCGCCGGTGGACGCGGCCGCGGCCTGCAGCGCCCGGGCCACGGAGGGCAAGCCGGCCAGCGCGCACACGCCGGCCCCGGCCATGGCAGCACCCCAGCCGCGCACAAAGGCGCGGCGCTGAAGCGACCGGACGGTGCGATCAGTCATCGTCGCCCGACAAGATGCCACCCAGCACGCTGCCACCGGCCAGGCCGCCCAAAAGGCCACCCTGCTCGCGTGAACCACTGCCCGTCTGCGGCGCGGCGGCAAACACACGCGAGGCCAGGCGCGAGAACGGCAGTGTCTGCAGCCACACCGTGCCCGGGCCTGACACCTTGGCAAAGAACAGGCCTTCACCGCCAAACAGCGCAGTCTTGATCTTGCCCACGTACTGGATCTCGAAATTCACCTGCGGCGTCATCGCCACCAGGCAGCCGGTGTCGACAAACAGCGTCTGGCCGGGTTGAAGGTCGCGCTTGACGACGGTGCCGCCGGCATGCACAAAGGCCAGGCCGTCACCCTCGAGCTTCTGCATGATGAAGCCTTCACCCCCGAAGAAGCCCACGCTGAGCTTCTGCTGGAAGTGAATGCCCAGCGACACGCCACGGGCGGCACACAGGAAGCTGTCCTTCTGGCAGATGAGCATGCCACCCAGCTGGCGCAAGTCCATCGGCAGGATCTTGCCGGGGTACGGGGCGGCAAAGGCCACCCGCTGCTTTTGTGCGACGTTGTTGGTGTAAACCGTGGTGAACAGCGATTCACCCGTCACCAGGCGCTTGCCCGCACCCAGCAGCTTGCCAAAGAAGCCGCCACCGCCGCTGCTCTGGCTGCCGTCACCGAAGACCGTGTCCATGCCGATGCCGGCGTCCATGAACATCATGCTGCCGGCTTCGCCGACGGCGGCCTCACCGGGGTCGAGTTCGATCTCGACAAACTGCATCTCCGAGCCCTTGACCTCGAAGTCGACCACGTCCATTCCCATTGACACTGCTCCTTGTGAAAGCGCCCACCCAAGGCCGGGAATGGTACCCAACGCCGCCGGATAATCGGGCCTGAACCGCCATTCAGGGCGCCCTCGATTGCCGCCTGCGCCACACCGGCCCGGCGCGCCCCTCACCGCTGACCACCCTGCCCATGCACCCTGCCCTGTCCCCCTTGGCCCAAGCCGCCTGGCTGGGCGCCGCCGCCGCGGTGGGCCTGGGTGCGGCGCTGGGGGCGCTGCTGCGCTGGCGCCTGGCCGCCGCCTTCAACCACAGCCATGCCTGGCTGCCACTGGGCACACTGGTGGCCAACCTGCTGGGCGGCTACCTGGTGGGGGTGGCGGTGGCAGCCTTTGCACAGCACCCGCAGTGGCCGCAGACCTGGCGGCTGTTTGTCATCACCGGCTTTTTGGGCGGGTTGACGACGTTTTCCAGCTTCTCCGCCGAAGTGGTGGCGCTGCTTCAGCAGGCCCGGCTGCTGCCAGCCCTGGCCACGGCCGGGCTGCACCTGGCGGGCTCGCTGCTGGCCACCGCGCTGGGCGTGTGGACCTGGCAGCTGCTCAGAAGCTGAAGCCGCCCTGCGGCGGCGCCACCGGGCCCGCGCGATAACGTTCCAGCGGCGCAAACCGGATCAAGGGCTGCACCTGCTCGGGGCTGCCGTGCAGCCAGGTGTCCACGTCTTCGGGCTCGATGGGCACGACGGCACGCTTGTCTTGTTCGTGCGGCTGAAGCGCCGGGTCAGGCTTGTGCATGCGGCTCATCAGCGGGCAGGCGTCGGCGTTGACGGTGAGCATGGTGCTGCTCTCGAAGACTTCGCCGGTGGCCTTGTCCACCCAGGTGGCCCACAGGCCGGCCAGGCCCCAGGGTTCACCGTCGGCGCGGGCGAAGCGCCACCAGACGTTGCGGCCGCTCTCCCAGTTGGGTTCGTCAAAGGTCCAGGCCGGGATGATGCAGCGCTGCGCGCGCGCCCAGGGCTGGCGGTAGCTGGCCTTGCTGGCCAGCTCTTCAGAGCGCGCGTTCTGCGTGCTGTAGCTGACACGCGGCGCCTTGGCAAACCAGGGAATCAGGCCCCAGGTGCCCTGCACCAGTTCACGGGCAGCGTCAGCATCGTGGCGCGCTGCCCGGATGAAGACGTTGGGGCTGCGCGGAAACACTTCAGCGCCACGCCAGGTGTGGCCCGCGCCCACGTGCCACAGGCGTTCAATCGCCGCGGTGTCCGGGCTGATGTAGCGGGTGCACATGGGATGATGCTACCCAAGCTTCCCACGTACCCAGCGTTTACCGCACTTTCCGCGTTTCCTTGCCGACCATGCCCTTTGCCTCCGCCACCCGACAACCCGGCGAGCCGGGCCCTGCCAACCCGGAAACCCTGGCCGCCGTCGACATCGGCTCCAACAGCATGCGGCTGGAACTGGGCAGCCTGCACCGGGGGCGCTACCGGCGCGTGCAGTACCTCAAGCGCATGGTGCGACTGGGTGCTGACCTGGACGCGTCCAGCCGTCTGTCAGAGGCCGGCATCCAGCGCGGGCTGGACTGCCTGGCCGAGTTTGGCGCCGTGCTGGAAGGCATCCCGGCCCGGCTGGTGCGGGCCGTGGCCACCCAGACACTGCGCGAAGCCGCCAACCGCGACGAATTCCTGGCGCGCGGCCAACCCGTGCTGGGTTACCCCATCGAAGTGATCTCTGGCCGCGAGGAGGCCCGCCTCATCTTCGCGGGCGTGGCCTGCCTGCAACCGTCTGACAAGCCGCGACTGGTAGTCGACATCGGTGGGCGCAGCACAGAGCTGATCCTGGGCCTGCGGCACACACCGGCCAGCGCAGAATCGTTCCCCGTCGGTTCGGTGGGCCTGTCGATGCGCTGGTTTCCCGACGGCGCGATCACTCCCGAGGCGATGCGCGCCGCCCAGGTGGCCGCCGGCGCGCAGTTCGAGGAAGCCCTGGCCGAATTTGCGCCCGACCGCTGGGAAGAAGCCCTGGGTTCATCGGGCACGGCCGGCGCGGTGTCCGACGTGCTGAAGGCCATGGGCCTGACCGACGGCCGCATCACCCCGGCGGCGCTGCAGCACCTGATCGACATGGCCCTGCGCGCCGGCCATGTGAGCCGGCTGGACATTCCCGGCCTGAAGGACGACCGCCGGGCCGTCATCCCCGGCGGGCTGGCCATCCTCTACACCCTGGTCACTCACTTCGGCATCCGCGAACTTCGGCCCGCCAAGGGCGCGCTGCGCCAGGGCGTGATCATCGATCTGCATGAGCGCCTGCAGGCTGCGAACCGGCGTGAACCGCGCGACGTGCGAGACCATACCGTGGGCGATCTGCAGCAGCGTTTCCAGGTGGACCTTCCCCAGGCCCGACGCGTCATGCACACGGCATTGGCCCTGTACGACAGCGCCGGCCTGTCCGACGCCTTCGCGGCCGACGCCGGCATGCAAGGCACCGACACCCACGGCGAGGCCCGCCGAGAGCTGCAATGGGCCGCGGCACTCCACGAAGTCGGGCTGTGTGTGTCACACCACGACCACCACCGCCACAGCAGCTACCTGCTGGGGCACGTGGACGCACCCGGGTTCTCGCAGAGCCAGCAGCGGCGCCTGGCGGAACTGGTGCTGGCGCAGCGGGGTGGCTTGCGCAAGGTCGAGGCGCTGCTGCAGAAACCCAGCTCAGCCTGGCAGGTGCTGTGCCTGCGCCTGGCCATCATCCGCTGCCATGCGCGCAGTGACGCGCCCGACAACTGGCGGTTGAAACGGGTGGCGCCGTTGACGGCCCAGCTGCGCTGGCACACCGAGCACGACGTCCCCAACCCCCGAACGCTCTTCCTGCTGCAGGAAGAGGCGGCGGCCTGGCAGAACAGTGGCGCCATGGGCTTGCGGCTGCCCCGCTGAAGCGGCAAGCCCCCCGTCACCCGCGGGGGGCCCGCGCGAACCGCGCGCGCCGAAGGCGCTGCCTCAGGCGCTGGCCTTGCAGGCCTTGCCCTGGCTCTTGCCAGCATGGTCGAGGCTGGCGCCGCCTTCAGCGGCCGGCTTGAACACATAGCCGTCGCCACTGAAGCTGCCATCGGCCTGGCGTTCCAGTTCAGCGGACCCGGGGTGAGCGCGAACGCGGATGCTGCGGCCGTCATCGCTCAACCGTGCCTGGAAGCTCTTGTTCTCCGCACAGGCCATGCTGACAAACTTTCCGGCCGTCAGGCCAGCCGGCGCAGGCGGGGAGGTGGCACATCCGGCAGCCATCAGGCAGGCCATCGCACACAGGGACAGGGTGGTCTTCATCACAGGTCTCACTCAAAGTTGTTCGACACGGGTTCACGCAAGGGCTGACAAGCAGCCTGCGTCACCAGTGTGACCCTGTGACGTGTCGGTTTGATGACAGCGCCAGAAACCCGCCGGAGGCACCAGAGGTGCCGGCCTAACCCGCCAGACAGTCAGCGGCTCTTCTTCGGACGGCCCACCTTGACGGGCTCCAGGCGCTGCAGTGCGGCCACCAGGGCCGGTGCGTCCAGCGCGGCCAGGGCCTGAAGGCCGGCGCGAAGCAACTCACTCTTCTTGGCCACCTGCTGCACTGACAAGGCCCTGCCCTTGAGCGTGGCGATCAGCGCGAAGTCGGCCGCGGGCATGGTGAAACTGTCGCGAACCAAGGGCTCAGGCTTGGCGGCCTTAGCCGGTTTGGCAGGCTTGGCCGGTTTCGTCGCCTTGGTGGCCTCTTGAGGCTTGGCCGGAACTGATGGCTTGGCAGGCGCCGCAGGCTTCTTGCGGGGCTTCACCGGGGATGGGCTGACAGCCGCTGGCGCCGCCGCTGCCTTGGCCGCAGGGCGTCGGCTCTGCCGCTGTCGCGGTGTACCTGCGGGAACGGCAGGCGACGAAGCGCCCCCCGGCGCAACGGCAGAAACACCTTCAGAAGAGGCATTCAACACCATCATGATCAACCTCACACGACAAATTAACGGTATAAACAGTATATACAGTTAAAGAGCCACCACGGAAGCGAGGTTAACGTTCCACACTAGGCAGTGCCCTTCTCATCGTCAACGCTCGACCATCGGTACCCGTCCCCCCGCAGCGTCAGCAAGGCCTGACCGAGCCCGACCGTGCCGAGCTTGTCACGCAGCCGCCAGATGGCCTGGTCCACACTGCAGGGCTGCTGCAGATCAGCTCAACCGCGCACCAGCACCGCCAGCAGTTCGTCCCGGCTCCAGGTTCTGCCTGGCATCAACAGCAGCGTGTGCAGCAGCCGGTACTCCTGCGCGGTCACGTCCAGCACGGTCGCCGGCCCGTCACCACCGTGCACCTGCAACTGTCACCAGCGAGGGTGCAACTGCACGTCACCCGCGACCAGCGGCAACGAAGACTGCCGCAGATCGGGCGGCACGCTGACACGGCGCAACACCGACGACAACTCCAACGCCATGCCGTCGCAGCTCAAGGGCCTGGCAAACACGATGTCGGGCCGAACGCCCTGGGCCTCGCCGCCGTCCCAGGCGGTGACATCGGTGCCGTGGGCCGCCAGAAGGCAAGTCACCAGACCAGACAGCCCCCAGCGCCTGAACAGGCTGTCGCGCTGCTCCGCGGCGGCCACATCGCTATCCAACACGACGGCGTCGGCCTGGACATCGTCTGCGTAGCGATCCGGGTCACGCAGCGTGCAGCAGGCCAGCGCATTCAGGCCTGCTGCCATGAAACAGCGTGCTGACCACTGCGACAACTCGCGGTCTGCCAGGCAACAGATCACTCTACGAGTCTTCTTCAAACGTGTGTCCAGCACATGCCGCTCCACTCCTCTGCGCGTCTTCCGCACAACCGCACTGTTTTGGTTGTCCGATCGTAAAAGCACACTTTTGGTGCATTGTGAAGCTTTGGTGACAGTCGAAGGCGGGGTGACAGACCGGTGACACTGCACTTCCATCGCTGTCACAGGGCACAGCCGCCGACATTCAAGGTCTGCGCACGCCGCGCTCGCGTCCATCAACCGAAGGAGACCACCCCCATGCTGCAGCCCCAAGCACGCCACTTGCCCACCCGCCGCCAATGCCTGGCCGCCGCCCTGTGCACCCTGATGGTGCCCACGGCGATGGCCGCGACGCTCGAAGTCGCCGGCTCCACCACGGTGCAAAAAGCCATCAACGAACCCACCGGCAACGCCGCCAAGGCAGCCAACGGCGTCGAGGTCAAGATGCTGCCCGTCGGCAGCGGCAAGAGGCTGGCCATGCTGGCCGAAGGCCGGGTCACCGTGGCCGCGGTGTCAGACAGCCTGGACGATTCAGTGACCGCCGCCAAGAAGGCCGGCATGGGCGCCACGCCCGCCAACCTGAAATTCCACACGCCTGTGGTCGAGAAGATGGTCCCCATCGTTCACCCGGAGAACGGTGTGAAGTCGCTGAGCAAGGACCAGCTGCGTGACCTGTTCACCGGCAAGGTCAGCAACTGGAAGGACGTCGGCGGCGCCGACATGCCCGTGGTGCTGGTGGTGCCAGCGCCGGGCTCCGGAACCCGTGGTGTGCTGGAAAAGCAGGTGCTGGGCAGTGCAGCCATTGCCGCCAGCGCCAAGGTGCTTCGCACCAGCTCGGCCGAACTGGCTGAAGTGGCTCGCGACAAGGCCGCCATCGGCTACATGGGCGACGGCGCAGCGTCCACCGCCAAGGTCAAGGAAGTCGCGGGCCCCGATGTCTCCCGCCCACTGGCCCTGGTGACACTGGGCGACCCCAGCCCCGAGGTGGCCAAGCTCATCGCCTACTGGAAATCGGCCTACGCCCAGAAGCTGTTTGCCAAGTGATGCGCGCCTGAAGCCCCCGGAGGAAGGAAACCGCGATGTCACTTCACCACACCGTGGCTGGCCGATTGGCCTTGGCCTTTGGCGGCGCAGGCCTGGCGCTGGCCGCCGTCATCGTGCTGATGGGCGTGATGCTGCTGCGCTCAGGCCAAGCACTGGAGCGTGTTGGCAGCGATGGCGTGCGCCAGCTGACGCTGCTGTCTCAGCTGGAGGCCCAAGCGGCCGAACAGGCCTTGATCTTCCGCGACCTGGGCCTCAACGACGATGTTCAGGTGCAGGAGAAGCTCACCGCCGACCTGAAGCGCATCGACAGCGAGGTGCTGGCCGCGCTGCAGCAACTGAAGGAAGCCCAGGCCGGGGGCTCGCTTCGATGACCTGAAGCCCCTGCTGATCAACGAGTACCGGCCAGCACAGCAGAAGGTGGCCGATGGGCTTCGCAAGGCCAGCGCTGAACAGGCCGCTGCCATGCTGGCCAATGTGCAGGCGCGCAAACGGGCCCAGCAGCAGACCCTGTGGCTGCTGGCCGCGGGCGCGCTGGCCACGCTGCTGGCCGCGACTGCGGGCACCGCGTGGGTGGTATCACGCCTGTCCAGGACACTGGGTGGTGAGCCTGAAGCAGCCGCCCAAACCGCCCAGCTGCTCGCCCAAGGGCGGCTGGACGCGCGCTTCGAGGTGCGGCCTGGCGACACCACCAGCCTGATGGCCACCCTGGCCGACATGCAACACCACCTGGCCCGCCTGGTGCGCGGCGTTCCTCTGGGTGCCGATGAGGTGGTGTCGGCCAGCAAGCAGATCGCCCACGGCACCGCCGACCTGAGCGCGCGCACCGAACAGCAATCGGCCTCCTTGCAGGAAACGGCCTCGGCCATGGAGCAGATGGGCTCGCCGTGCGCCAGAACGCGGAAAGCGCCTCATCGGCCAGCGGCCTCGCCGCCGAGGCAGCCGCCGTGGCCACCCACGGTGGCGAGGCGGTGTCGCAGGTGGTGGCCACCATGCAGGGCATCAACGACAGCTCACGCCGTATCGCCGACATCATTGCGGTGATCGACGGCATTGCCTTCCAGACCAACATCCTGGCCCTGAACGCCGCCGTGGAAGCCGCGCGGGCGGGTGAACACGGCCGTGGCTTTGCGGTGGTGGCCGGCGAAGTGCGGCTGCTGGCGCAAGGCAGCGCCGAAGGGCTGAAGCAGAACGCCCTCAAGCTGGCGCAGGCTGTGTCGGTGTTTCAGGTGGGCAGCAACCGCTGACACCACGGCGACCCTGGCGCACAAGGCCAGGGTCGCCGCCAACACACGCCAAGACCTGGGGTCAGAACACCAGGTTGATCTGGATCACCGCCATCGTGCCGCTCTGCTCGTTGCCCACGATCAGCAGCGGCTTGCCGTTGGGTGACTGCGCGGCCGGAATCAGCACCAGGCCCTCCGGGCCCAGGTCACCCGTGTTGCCACTGCGCGGGTTCAGGTAGGTGACATGCTTGGGCGCGGCCGGGTCGGTGATGTCGTAGACCATCACGCCACCCACCCGCTCTAGGCCGACAAACGCGAAGGTCTTGGCGCCGAAGCGGCCAATGACTACACCCTCGGGCTCCGGCCCCTTGCTGGCGCTGCGTGAATCCAGCGCGTTGTCGCTGTGGCTGGCGTTGAAGGCCACAAAGGACGAACCGCTGGTGATCACCTCCAACGAATCACCCGAGTCGTAGACGCGACTCAGGTCACTGGCACGCCAGATGGTGAACGAGCGGCTGCCATAGCTCCACAGCTTGGTGCACTGGCCGGCGGCGTTCTTGCCGGTGTCGCCACCATTGGGCGCAGATGTGATGCGCAGGCGGCCCAAGTTGGAATCAAACAGCAGGCGCGCGGCGTCAGCACCAAAGACCAGAGGGTCCAGCCCGTTGCTGCAGTGCGCGCGGATGCGCACTTCCTCATTGAAACCCGGCCAATCGGCACGGGCGTCACCTTCGTTGGCGGTGACGAGGTAGGTCTGGCCGCCCACCTGGTACGACGCGATGGCGTCCGGCAGGTACATGCCTTGCACAGGCCACTGCCCGATCTTGAACACCGGTGTGCCGGAGTTGGTGTTGGTGCCACCGTCTTCGTCGCTTGGGTCCAGGCCCATGCCGGCCAGGTTGTGGTTTTTCAGACCCAGCGGCCGGATGGCCGTCACGCGGGCGGCATCGATGTCCACGGTGGCAATCGCGTTGTTTTCCTGCAGCGTCACATAGGCCGTCTTGCCGTCCTCGGAGACCGTGATGTATTCAGGCTCCAGGTCCTGCGCGGCGGTGGCGCCAGGGCCGTAGATGCGCACACCGGCCGCGCGCAGCTCATTGACCTGGCCATTGAAGGCGCGGAAATCGGCCGTGCGAACGCTGGGGGCCACGGTGTTGCCGCTGCGGTTGACGGTGATGATGCTGATCGAACCTTCCGGGTCCACCGAATCGGGCAGGCCATAGCTGTTGGGTTCACCTTCATTGGCCACCACCACACGGCTGCCATCGGGCGTGAAGGTCAGCATGTCGGGCAGTGCGCCTACCGTCACGGTGGCCAGGCGCGACAAATCTGCCGCACGGAAGAACACCACTGAACCGGCATTGGTCTTGGGCGTGGATTCCACGGCCACGGCCACCAGGCCTTGGTAGATGGCCACGCTGTTGGCTGCGCCACCGGTGCTGCCCAGGTCCAGCGAGCCGATGCGCCGCGGGTTGACTGGGTCTGAGAGGTCCACCACGTCCACGGTGGCCGCCGCCCCGTTCACAAGGAACACGCGCTTGGAATCGGCGTCATAGGCCGGGATCTCGGCCGCGCCGACCACGGGGCCACCGGCCACGGGCGCCAACCCGCCGATGCGCAGCATCACCAGCGTCTGCGGTGTCGGGTCAACCGGTTCGGAGTCGCTGCCGCCACAGGCGGCCAGCGTGACCGCCAGGGCCATGGCAGAGATCAGGCCTGCGATGCCGCGAGGCTTGGGCAGCGACGCACGGCGTCCGCGCCTGGCGGTGGACAAGGATGGGGTCATGGAAGGCCTCCTGGTGGTGTGGTGGGGTCAAACGCGCGACTGTCGGTGCAGCCTGTGAAGCTTTGATGACAAGCCGGTGCGGCGATACGACACCCCCCTCGTCACACGTCCTTCACGCAGCGTTAACGGCGTTGTCATGCGTGCTGGAGACATTGGTGGGCCATGGACATCGCAGAACCCATGCTTCTTCCCGCCCGCAGCCGCAGCGTGATCGAACCGCGGCACGGTTCCACACCCCGACGTGCGCCGTCCGAGACAGGCCGCCCAACCGTTTGCTGGGCCCGCCACCTGGACGAGGTGCGACAGGCCCAGCGCCTGCGCCACGAGGTCTTTGCCCAGGAAATGGGCGCCCAGCTGCCAGCCTGGCTTGGCGCGGGCGAAGGCCTGGACATCGACCGTTTTGACGAGCACTGCGAACACCTGCTGGTGTGGTCGCCAGAGACCGACGACGCGCCATCCCGCGTCGTCGGCACCTACCGCGTGCTGACACCCGCCGGCGCGCAACAGGCCGGCGGCTGGTACGGTGAGACGGAGTTCGACCTGAGCCCCCTGCATGCCCAGCGCCACCGCGTGGCCGAACTGGGGCGTTCCTGCACCGCCGCCGACTGGCGCCAGGGCGGCGTGATCCTGATGCTGTGGACTTCCTTGGCCAGCTTCATGCAGCGCAACGGGCTGGAGCTGATGATCGGCTGCGCCAGCGTGCCCATGCACGATGGTGGCCATTCGGCGGCCAGCCTGTGGATGCGGCTCCAGCAGCCGCAGTGGATGGCACCAACGGCCATGCAGGTGAAGGCCAGGCTGCCCTTGCCCATCGACCAACTGCGGCATGACCTGCCCGCCGAACCACCACCGCTGGTCAAGGGCTACCTGCGCTGCGGCGCCCGACTGTTGGGCGCGCCCGCCTGGGACCCGGATTTCGGCGTGGCCGATCTGCCGATGATGCTTGACCTGGCAGAGATGGACGCGGCTTACCGCGCCCGGTTGCTTAAAGCCTGAGGGCGCTGGCCGCCCGGCGCGGCCGCCTCAGTCGACCTTGGGCCTGTCGCCCGCGATCAACCGGCGCTCGATCATCTCGATCACACCGGGCAGATCAGCCACGCTGGGGATCAGGTAATCCGGGTCACAGCTGCTGAGTCTGACTCGCGCACGCTGAAGCCGAACCGCACGCTCATCGGCGCTCAGGGCCTGCCATTGCGCCAGGCTCAACCCGACCTCATTCCCACTGCTGAGCACACCCACCGTCCAGCACCCGGCGTGCCGGCCTTCCAGCAGCCCTGGGACGGTGTCGTCCACCTTGACCACACGCCGTGCCGGCCAGGTGCCCAATTCGATGAAGGCCCGGTACAGCGCCATCGGCGACGGACGGCTGAACGGCACGTCGTCGGCGCAGATCACGCAGTCCGGCTCAAACCCCTGCGCAGCAGCCAGGGGCAGCAAGGGGGTGATCAGCTCGCGCCCATACCCGGTGTTGGAACCGACGCTGACGCCCCGGCTGCGCAGCCATTGCACCACCTCCACGGTTCCCGGCACGAGCTCGGCGTGTTCGGTGACGGTGTGGGCGTTCAGCGGCAGGTACTGCTCGTACAGGCGGTCGATGTCGGCGTCGGCCGTTGGCTGGCCAAAGCGCTGCAACCATGCCTGCTGCACGGCGGGCATGCGGCACAGCGCGGCGATGTGGTCACGCTTGGGCAGGCCCATGGGCTCGCGCGCCTGGGCCTCCGTCAGGGCTATGCCCTGCGCCTCGAACAGGCGCACAAAGGCCAGCGCCGGGGCGCGGCTGCCAAAGTCCACCACCGTGCCAGCCCAGTCAAACACCACGGCGGCAATGCCTTCGATCATCATGTGTCACTCCTTGGCGGACAGCGCGCCGCCGCACGCATCAGTCAACCTTCACCAACGGTCAAAGACATCCTCAGCCAGCGCAAACGCGGTGCTGGCACCGGTGCCGCTGGTGACCACCACCACACGCACCGAAGGGTCAGGCGCTTCGATGCAGACGTCGTCGTGTTCATCCACCGGGTAGGCACCCATCCAGCGCTCGGTGACCCGCAAAGATTCGAGGTTCAGCACGGCGCGCAGCTCGCCCAGGATGCACTCCTCCACCTCGGCCTGCAGGAAGGGCGACGCATCGGCACCCGCGTGGTGCGAATCACCCACCACCAACGCGCCATCGGCGCCCTGCACTGCGATCAGGTGCACCCCATGGGCCAGCGCCTCAGGCTGTTCATCCTGCAAGACCGCCAGCAGCGCCTGTGATTCCGGCAGCTGGGCATAACCCCGGTAGCGCACCAGGCTCAGGTCACTCATCACGGCCGCCGACAGGGCAAAGCCGTCCTGGGCGCGCACCTTCATCATCTGCAGATTGGTGAGGTTCAGCGGCCTGCGCGACAGGAACGCCGACGCCACACCACGCCAGTCCGCCCCAGTGCACACCACCACGCGCTCACCCTGCAGCGTGCGCCGGGCGGTGCTGACCAGGGGCGGCGAGACATCCAGCACTTCTTCGTTCCAGATGAAATCGACACCCACCTCACGCTCCAGCCAGCGGGCCAGCTTCGGGATGGCCTGGCGTGACTCCACGCGCAGCTCGTGTGGCGAATACAGCAGCGCATGGGCCTGCTCGGTGCGCAGCTCAGGCGCCAGCGCAGCAGCTGCGCTGGGTGTGTAGAGCTCGCAGCGTTCACCCATCTCGGTACGGGCAAAGGCGTCAAGCACGGCGGCCGCTTCGGGCCGCCGGCCCATCACCCACAGGCCACGGTGTTCCACCCGAATGCCGGCGGCCGGGGCCAGCTGCTCCCAGACATGCCGGCTGCGCATGGCGCGCCGCCAGGTGTTGCCCTCGCCCTGCCCTGTCACCGTGATGAAGCCGAAATTGCGCACCGACGCGCCCATGCAGCGGCTGTCGCGTTCAACCACAGCCACCCGCAAACCCCGTCGAGAGGCCACCCACGCGTGGGCCAGGCCGACAATGCCTGCACCCACGACGACCACGTCATAGCTGTCGCTCATGTTGAACGTTGTTGTTGTTGTGCGGCGGCCTGCACAGCCTCAGGCTGCGCGGGCCGCATGGAGCCAATGAAATTGCGACCTCGTTCGCTGGACAGTGCCTGAATCACCCGCTGCGCCGCATCGGCCACGCCATGGGCTTGCGGTGAAGGCGAAACTCCGACCGCCATCAACCAGTGTTCCAGCCGAGCAGCGCCCTCGTCGGCAGGGCAGCCGAAGAGCTGGCCCAGGAGACAGTCCACCGGTCCCGAGATGCCGATGGCCAGGCGCCAGACCATGGGCAACCAGATGGCACAGGCACGCCCGTGCGGCAGGCCTTGCTCCAGCGTCACCGCATAAGACAAGGCGTGGGCCAGCGCGGTACGGGTCTGGGAAAAAGCCATTCCGGCGGTGAGTGCGGCCAAGCTCAGGTCCACCCTCCAGGCGGCCTCGTGCGGCTGCGCCAGCGCCTTGGGCAAGGTGCCGAGGATCCGGCTGGCCGCGGACATCGCCAGGGTATCGCTGACGGGATTGGCGTGGCGGTTCCAGATGGCCTCCAGCGCATGGGCCAGTGCGTCCAGCGCACCATCACGCATGACTTCCACCGGGCAACTCGCGCTGAGCTCAGGGTCCACAAAGGCACGGTCAGCCCAGCCAAAGGGCTCATCGAAGGACAGCTTCTGCACCGCATCGGTGTCGGTGTCCCAGAGGGTTGCCCAGCGCGTGACCTCGCTGCCAGTGGCGGCGGTGGTCGGCACCAGCCAGAGCGGGGCGCGCTGCAGCGGTGGCCAGGCCTCCCGCCGGCGCACCGCGGCGGCCAGCGCCTCGAAGCCCTGACCTTCAGGCCGGCAGCGCAAGAGCTTGGCCAGGTCCATCACCGAGCCACCGCCCAGGGCCACCAGCACCGGCGGATCAGGACGGGCCAGCAACGGCCACACTGTGGCCGACAGCTGCCGCGCCAGGGACAGCGTGGACAGCCCTTCGGGCACCGGTACCCAAGCCCGCAGCGAGGGGCCCAGCGCCGCCGACCAGGTGTCGCGCCAGCCCAGCGCCTGCGCTGGCTCCAGGGCCAGCACCACGCAGGGGCGGCCGCCCAGTTCGGCAGCCACGGCCGCCAGCGCACCGGGGCCGAAACGCAGCGTGACAGGCAGCTGCCACGTCCAGGTGTGCATGTCCATCACAGCAGCCGCTTCCGCACCGCGGCCGACGCCATGTCGATCAGCGTCACGCTGACGACCAGAATGATGAGCACCGCGCACGTCGCCCCGTACTGGAAACCTCGGATGACTTCAAACAGCACCACACCGATGCCACCCGCGCCCACCATGCCCACGACCGAGGCCGAGCGCACGTTGGATTCAAACCGGTACAGCGTGTAGGAAATCCACAGCGGCATCACCTGCGGCAGGATGCCGTAGACGATCTCCACCAGCGGGTGCGCGCCGGTGGCACGCAGCCCTTCCACCGGCCGGGGGTCAGCCGCTTCCACCGCTTCGGAAAACAGCTTGGCCAGGGTGCCGGTGGTGTGCACCGCCAGGGCCAGCACACCCGCAAACGGGCCCAGCCCGACGGCCACGATGAAGAGCATCGCAAAGACCATCTCGTTGATGGCCCGGCACGCATCCATCACCCGGCGCACCGGCTGGTGCACCCAGGCCGGCGCCACGTTGGCCGAGGCCAGCAAGCCCAGCGGCACCGCCAGCACCACCGCCACCAGGGTGCCCCACAGGGCGATCTGCAGGGTGACCACCATCTCGGTGAGGTAGATGCGCCAATCGCTGAAGTCCGGCGGAAAGAAGTCGGACGCCAGCTGAACCATGTTGCCGCTGTCCTTGATCAGGTCCAGCGGGCGGATCTCCGCACCCCGCCAGGCCCAGGCCAGCAGGAACGCCAGCGCCAGGGTCAGCACCCCGTTCACCCAGGGCTGTCGCGCTGGCGGCGCCAGTGCCGCCAGGCGAAGTTCAGCGGTGGTGTCCAGGCTCACTGCAGAGCGGCCAGCTTGCGGTCGATGTCAGCCAGGGCCTGGGCCTTGGCGGCGGCATCCAGCTTGTCGTCGTTCTGTACCCGGGCGCGGTCGCGGGCCAGTTCCAGCTGGCGGATGGGCAGCAACTGGCTGTTGTTGCTCTCGCGGAAGCCGCCGTAGCTGTAGACATTCTTCAGGATGGCCTTTTCGGCCGGGTCGGTCTTGGCGTAACCCAGTACAAAGGTCTTCAGGCGCGCCTTGACGGCAGGGTCCAGGTCCTTGCGCCAGACAAACGGGTCGCTCGGGATCAGCGGGCTGCGCCACAACACTCGGATATTGGCCGCCAGGTCAGGGCGCGTGGCTTCCAGCTTGCCAAAGTCCTCGGTGTTGTTGGTCGCCGCATCCACCTGCTTGGCCAGCACCGCCTGCAGGTTCACGCCATGGCTGGCGTTGCGCACGGTCTTGAAGTGGGTGCGGTGGTCGATCTTGTTCTGGGCAAACAGGTAAAACGTGGGGACCAGGAAGCCTGAGGTCGAGTTCGGGTCACCGATGCCAAAGTTGACGTCCTTGCCGTTGCGCAGCAGGTCTTCGATGGTCTTGTACGGGCTGTCCTTGTGCGTGATGACCAGGCCGTGGTACCCATAGGTGCCATCGGCGTACATCACCTGCGCAAAGATCTCGCCGTTGGCGCGGTCCACCGCCTCCATCGCAGCCTTGTTGCCGTACCAGGCCACCTGGATCTTGTTGAAGCGCATGGCTTCGATCACACCGGCATAGTCGGGCGCGTAGAAAGACGTGACCTTGAGGCCCGTCTTCTTCTCCATGTCCCTGAAGAACGGCTCCCAACGCTCGCGCTGTGCAGAGGCGGAATCGGTGGCGATGATGCCGAAGTTGATCTCGGCGGCCGGGGCCTGCGCGTGGGCAGGTGCCAGGGGGCTCAGTGCGGCCGCCAGGGCGGCCACACCCGCCAGCATCAGGCGTCGTGGAAAGCGGGCTTCCAGTGGGGTGAAGGTCATGCGGCGATCTCCTCGTGGGTTGTCAGTGGGTTCATCGTGGGTGAAGGCCATTCGCCTTCAGGGGCATTGAGTGACTCGGCCTGCGTGCCATAGAGGCGGTGCAGCAGGTCGTCGGTCAGTGCGTGGGTGGGGCCGTCAAACACCAGCTCGCCGTGCCGCAGGGCCAGGGCCCTGTCGAAGTAGCGGCGCGCCAGCTCGACGTGGTGCAGGCTGGCCACCAGGGTGATGCCGCGCTCGCGGTTGAGCAGGCTCAGCAGTTCCATCACGCGGTGGGTGGACGCCGGGTCCAGCGAGGCCACGGGTTCATCGGCCAGCAGCAGGCGGGGGCCCTGCATCAGCGAGCGCGCCACGGCGGCGCGCTGCTGCTGCCCGCCCGACAGCGTGGACGCCCGCTGGAACGCCTGCGGGCCCAGACCCACCCGCTCCAGCATGTCGAAGGCCTGCAGGCGCTGGGCCTGCGAGAAGCGGCCACTCAAGGCCTGCCACAGCGGCAGCGATGGCGCCAGGCCCGCCAGGACATTGGTGATCAGCGGCAGGCGCCCGACCAGGTTGAACTGCTGGAAGATGACACCCAGTTGGCGGCGCAGCTGCCGAACATCCGGGCTCAACCTCCCGTCTTCCTGAAGCGTCTGACCAAACAGGGTGATGCGCCCGCCCGTGGCGTCCACCCGCTCCAGCCCGCTGATGCATCGCAGGAGGGTGGACTTGCCGGAGCCAGAAGCACCAATGAGCGCGACCCGTTCACCGGGCTGGATGCTCGCGCTGACCGCCTTCAGGGCCCAGGCCTGGCGACCAAACTGCTTGCTGACACGGACGATATCGACGGCGGCGGGTGCAGAAAGGCTCATGGGTCGCCAGCGTAGGCGGCCTGTGTGTCAAGGTCATGACACGGCGATGGACTCGACCAGCGCCATTGAGGGCTGACGTCCCACCACCGCCAACGTGGTAGCGACATCAGTGGCATCGGCCTTCATCAGGGTGGACACCCGGCCGATACCGGCATATTCAAAGCCCATGGCGGACACCATGGCTGGCTCGTACAGGTTGCGGCCGTCCAGCAGCACCGGCTGGCGCATCAGCCCCTGCAAGGTGTGCCAATCGGGGCTGCGGAACTCGCGCCACTCGGTGATGACCAGCAGCGCATCGGCGCCGCGGGCGGCCTCCAGCGCCGAGGGCACCTGTTCCACCTGGCCGGTCAGGCTCCGCGAGGAATCCCAAGTCGCCACCGGGTCGTAGGCGCGCACCGTGGCGCCGCGCGCCAGCAGCGACTGGATGATCTCGACGCTGGCGGCTTCGCGCATGTCGTCGGTATCGGGCTTGAAGCTCAGGCCCCAGACGCCAATACACAGGCCGCTGAGGTCGACACCAAATCGCTCGGTCACGCGCTGAACCAGCACACCGCGCTGGCGCTGGTTCACCTCGGCCGCGGCCTGCACCACTGGCAGCGACAAGCCCTGCTGTTCAGCCATGTGCAGCAAGGCCTTCACGTCCTTGGGAAAACACGAGCCACCCCAGCCGATGCCGGCGTACAGGAAGTGCGTGCCGATGCGCTGGTCGCTGCCGATACCACGGCGAACCTGCTCGATGTCGGCGCCCGTGCGTTCAGTCAGCGCAGCCAGCTCGTTCATGAAGCTGATGCGGGTGGCCAGCATGGCGTTGGCGGCGTACTTGGTCAGCTCCGCACTGGCCACATCCATCACCACAAAGCGTTCACGGTTGCGCAGGAAGGGCGCGTAGAGCGAACGCATCAGCCACTCGGCACGCTCATCATCCACCCCCAGCACCACGCGGTCGGGGTGCATGAAGTCGCCCACCGCCGCACCCTCTTTCAGGAACTCGGGGTTGGAGACCACATGGAAGGGCAGGCGCAGCCCGCGCGCCTGCAGCCGCTGCTGCACCACCTCACGCACCCGGGCGGCCGTACCCACGGGCACCGTGCTCTTGTCGACGATCAGCTTGTAGTCGGCCATCCCGTCGCCGATGCTGGCGGCGGCGGCGAGCACATGGGCCATGTCGGCACTGCCGTCTTCCTGGGCGGGCGTACCCACGGCCAGAAAGATCACCGTGCCGTGCGACACCGCCTGGGCGGTGTCGGCGGTGAAGCTCAGGCGGCCCGCCAGGGCGTTGCGCTGCACCAGGGGCTCCAGGCCGGGTTCGTGGATCGGAATCTCACCGCCCTGCAGTCGCGCCACCTTGGCGGTGTCAGCATCCAGGCACACGACGGTATTGCCCATCTCGGACAGGCATGCAGCCGTCACCAAACCCACGTAGCCAGCACCCACCACCGTGACTTTCATCCTGCGCCCTCGAAGTCCTGTTGTTCAGGATGTCGATGCTGGGAGCCCAGGGTGACGCTGGCGTGTCGTCGGTGTGTCAAGGCGATGACACAGGCCCCGGCATGGCCGGCCCTGCACCGCCCCGCGCGCCCACCAACAGCGCCTGCCCCACCCGGATACGCTGCCCCGGCGAGATGCCGGCGGCCCACCGCAAGCCGCGTGGCGCCAGGACGATGATGGTGGACCCATGCTCAAACCAGCCCAGCTCCTCGCCCTTGTCAAACGCGTGATCACAGCGCATCTCGGTAGCGCCGGCCCAGTTCAGGTTCAGCGTCACATCCAACGCATGCAGGCGGATGCTGGCGACCAGGATGGCCGCCACCGGCACCAGGGCCAGCTCCGTCCCGTTGGTCAGGTCCAGCCGCAGCACCGCCCGTTCGTTGCGCGCAAACAGCTGCTGCACCCGCTGCAAGGCGACCGGGTTGACATTCCAGGTGTCGCCGCTGATGTAGCGCACATGGCTCAGGCGCCCGGCATACGGGGCGTGGAAGCGGTGGTACATGGCCGACGTCAGCCGCAGAGTCACGAAGTGCGCGCCTTCCCAGCGCGCCGCTTCTGCCACGCTGCCCAGCAAGTCTTCCAGGCGGTAGGGCATGCCCTTGGCCTGCAGCAGTTGCCCTGCGCCCACCTCACCGACACAACCCATGGCACCGACGATGGCGTCACAGGGCGAGGTCACCACGTCGTCCGACATCACCTGCGGCCGGCTGCCGGGCTTGAGCGCGCGGGTAAAACACGCGCGCAGGCTGTTGAACGAGCGTTGCTGCGCTTCTGACAGGTCCAGCTCGGTGAAGGCGCCCCAGACGGCGATGCCCACACGGGCGAACCACCGGTTCTCGATGCGGCTCAGGCGCCCGACGAGCAAGGTCAAGGCGCGCCGCGGTACGCGGTTGGTGAGCAGGAAGTTGAGGTCCTCGTGCATCAGCAGCGCGTCCCTCATGCGGCGAATGGTCATGGCGAAGTTCACAGTCTTGTCACCTCAGTCCGTTATCAATCGGGTATGCCTATCGAACCCACCCTCAGTGCCCTGGCGCTTGTTGCTGCCGTTGGCACCACACCCCTGGCCTGGCAACGACTTCAGCTGTCGCGTGCCAAGCACCCTTCGTTGACGGGCCACTCGCGCTGGTCGCAGCGCCTGGCACGCTGGCTGCCGGGCTGCTCGTACACCGAAGCCCAGATGCTGTGCGCCGACGGCGCCCCGCCCGACATCCAGAACCTGCGCCTGGCCGGCCTGCAACGGCTGGGCGCGGTGTTCAGCGAGCGATGCCGCCAAACGCTGCAGCTCACGCAACAGGCGCGCGAAGGCCTGTCTGACCTGCAGTTCACGGGCCGCTACCGCGTGCCCTACCCCTACGCCGATGCCGTCAAGCCCTACCTGCCCGTGGGCGCCTTTGTGGATGGTGCGCAGGGCGTGCACGTGACGGACCTTGACGGCAACCGTTACTTCGACCTCACCGGCAGCTACGGCGTCAACGTGTTTGGCGTGGACTTCTACAAGGCCTGCCTGCGCGAAGGCCTGCGGCATTCGGAGGCTCTCGGGCCCATCCTCGGCAGCTACCACCCGGTGGTGGCCTCCAACATCCAACGTCTGCAGCAGATCTCCGGCCTCGATGAGGTCAGCTTCCACATGTCGGGCACCGAAGCCGTGATGCAGGCCGTTCGGCTGGCGCGCTACCACACGCGCCGCAGCCATGTGGTGCGCTTCTGCGGCGCATACCACGGCTGGTGGGAAGATGTTCAGCCCGGGCCCGGCAACCCTATGCCCCCGCGCGAGACCTACACCCTGCGCGACATGCATGAGCGCAGCCTGACCGTGCTGCGCCGCCGGCGCGACATTGCCTGTGTGCTGATCAACCCGCTGCAGGCCCTGCACCCCAACCAGGCCGCCCCCAGTGACTCGGCGCTGCTGGATGGCGGCCGACGCGCGGCCTTCGACCGCGAGGCCTACACCGCCTGGCTGAAGGCGCTGCGCCAAGTCTGCACCGAGCGTGGCATCGTGCTGATCTTTGACGAGGTCTTCCTGGGCTTCCGCCTGGCGCCCGGTGGGGCACAGGAATACTTTGGCGTCCGCGCCGACATGGTCACCTACGGCAAGACCTTGGGTGGCGGCCTGCCCGTGGGTGTGGTGTGCGGCCGCAAGGCGCTGATGCGACGCTGGCGCGCCGACAGGCCCGCCGACATCTGCTTTGCCCGCGGCACCTTCAACGCGCACCCCCAGGTGATGACCACCATGGGCGCCTTCCTCGACCGCCTGCAGCAGCCCGAAACGCTGGCCCGCTACGAAGGCGCCGACGCCGTCTGGGACGCCCGGCGCGACGCTTTCAACGCCCGGATGGCCCACGAGGGCTTCCCCGTGCGCGCGGCCAACCTCGGCACCATCTGGACGCTCTGGTACGACCAGACCTCCCGGTGGCACTGGCTCTACCAGTTCTACCTGCGCGAGCAGGGCATTGCCTTGAGCTGGGTCGGCACCGGGCGCTTGATCTTTGGCTTGCATTGGCAGGCGCACGAGGTGGACGCCGTGACGGAGTGTTGTGTGGCGGCCGCCCGGCAGATGCAGCACGACGGATGGTGGTGGAAGGGCAGCCAGGAGACGGCCCGTTCGATCCGGCGCGGCCTGCTGCTGAAGGCCTTGATGGGAAAGGCGGCCTGAGGGCTCTCAGGGCCGCCCTGCACCGCAGCGCCACAGGCGCTGCGGGCTGCGCCGAGAAGTTCAGCGGCGCTCAGCGTCGGTTAGGCGCCGGGTCCATCAACTGACCGCGCATCAGGTAGAACGGCGCCTTCCAGTACAGGCGGGCGTCGACGAAGGGGTCGGTCAGGATCTTGATGGCCCAGATGACACCGGTCTTCACGTCACGCTGCACAAACAGCTGCAACATCCGGAACACCAG
>JAJTDE010000126.1 GCA_021298085.1 Rubrivivax sp. | reverse complement strand
AGACCGGGAACGAAATCGGTGGAAGCACGAAGACGTGTTGCACATGTTGACGTTGCTGAAAGAGCCCGCCCCGCCGGCGCCCGGCGCCGTGGAACGCGCGAACGACTACGTCAAATCGGAGTGGTGCGAAGTGGATGGGGAGAACGACATGCAATGGGCCCCGTGCGACGTGTACCGGATGCATGTCGACCTGGCGCGTCTTCAGCGCCACCCGCAAGGCACCGAGGTGTACTTCAAGTTCTCCGTTGAAGACGACGGCTACATCACCATCGTGATGGCTTCCTGCCATCCCTCTGCCTGAACACAGGCACTGACACAGCCCTTAAGGCCCCACATCATGAACACGACCGAGCTGCCCCGGTGCCATGTTTGCAGGAAGGGCCAGTTGCTTCCGTCAACCACGACCCGCGAGTTCAAGCCGCGAGGTCAAACGGTGCGCGTCGAGTTGCTGGCTTCCGTATGCAACCACTGCGGCAAAGAGACCATCCGTGCCAAGCAACACGACGAAAACCTGAAGCGACTGGCTGATCGCAAGCACCGAGACGAGTACAAGGGCCTGCTGCTGGGCGAAGAGATCTTGGCTCTGCGCCATCGCTATGGGCTCACGCAGCAAGCGGCCGCGAAGATCTTCGGCAAGACCAACATCACCTTCTCGCGCTACGAGCATGAGGTGACATATCCGGACGAGAGCACGACGATGCTCCTCCGGCTGGCCATCGAGATGCCTGAAGCCCTCAGAAGGCTGGCAGACCAGGCGGGCGAGCCAGTCCCACTTTGGCAGGAACGCTGCGAGGACCGGCGCATGACTTTGCATCCGCTGCCCAGTGCGCCGGCTCAATTGCGTGTCGTGGAACAGATGGATGTTTTGACTTCCGTTGGATCGATAGAAGCGCCAGATGGCGCTTGGATGCAGGAGGCTGCATGAAGCCAAGCCCGATCCAGTTGCTGCGACTGATGTTCAAACACGTCAAGGTGGAGCTGGACCCCGTCCATCTACCTGAGCAGATCCCCAACCCGCTCGAGGCCGTGTTCACCTTCGACGGTGTCAACATCCTCACCGAGGTGGGCAGTGGGGAGGCTCAACCGCAGCCCAACGGCAAGATGTTCTTCTTAGAGCTCAAGGTGGTCGTGGACAACGAGCCCCACGCCGAGGCGGTGAACCAAAAGTTCGCGCCGTACAAGATCGACATCGCCGCTCAAGGCATTGTGTTGGTGCCCAACGGCGCTGAGAAGCTGGGCCCACCTGAGGACTTGGCTGCGGTCAACGGCACGAGCCTGCTGTGGTCGGCCGTACGCGAACAGGTGTTGTCACTCACCGCACGCATGCAGGCTGGCCCTGTGATGCTGCCGACGGTGCACTTCCATGACCTGAAGAAGCGGGTGGCGGTGCCACCAGCAGCCGCAGAGGCGGCGCCGCAAGCTCCCCGCGCAAAGGAAGTGCCCAAGAAGGCGACCGCACGACGTGCAGGCTAAGACAACAACGACGACAACGGGGAGGACGCTGGCATGGCGTTGCTGAAAGACCTGATCGAGATTCCTGAGCAAGTTCACCAAGGCGACTTCGTCCTGAAGCTGGCCGATGGTGTGACCCATGCGGAGAAGACCCTGCGTGACTACGTCGTCACGCCTCAGCTGGCCGCGGCTTTCGACAACGCGCTCGGCTTCATCCGTCAGGCCGTGCAGACCAACCAGAGCAAGGCGGCCTACCTGCATGCGTCGTTCGGAGCAGGCAAGAGCCACTTCATGGCGGTGCTGAACCTGCTGCTGTCGGGCAACACGCAAGCCAGGGCAACGCCGGAGTTGGCCGACGTCGTCGCCCGACACAGCTGGACGGATGGCCGCAAGTTCCTGCTGGTGCCGTACCACATGATCGGCGCACTCGACATGGAGAGCGCGGTGCTGGGCCAGTACGCCGAGTTCGTGCGACTGCGGCACCCCGAAGCACCGGTGCCAGGCTTCTACCTGGCTGAAGGCATGTTCCGCGACGCTCAAGAGCTGCGCGAGCAGTTGGGCGACACGGCCTTCTTCGCCAAGCTCAACGCAGGCGCAGAGAGCGACGACGGCTGGGGTGACATGGAGCAAGGCTGGACGGCAGCGAGCTTTGCGGCCGCCATCCAGGCCGCACCGGCCAGCGACGACCGGGTGAACCTCGTCAGCGCGCTGATCACCAACTTCTTCAAGGCCTACCGCTCCATTGCCGGCAAGGGCGAAGCCTACGTTTCGCTGGACGATGGCCTGGCCATCATGAGCCGCCACGCGCAGGCCCTGGGCTACGACGCCGTCATCCTGTTCCTGGACGAACTGGTGCTGTGGCTGGCAAGCCATGCGGCCGATGTGGAGTTCGTCAGCCGCGAGGGCACCAAGCTGGTCAAGCTGGTGGAGGCCACGAACGCAGACCGGCCGATCCCGCTGGTGAGCTTCGTGGCGCGGCAGCGTGATCTGCGCGAGCTGGTGGGCGAAAACCTGGCCGGGGCCACACAGCTGAGCTTCAGCGACGCGCTGAAGTACTGGGAAGCGCGCTTCCACTCGATCAAGCTCGAAGACCGCAACCTTCCGGCGATCGCAGAGAAGCGCATCCTTCGGCCGCGCGACGAGGCTTCCCGGCAGACGCTGCAGGGTGCCTTCGAGAGCGTGCTGCGCGCGCCGACCAACGTCGTCGAGACCCTGCTGACGCAGGAGTCAGACCGGGAGTTGTTCCGCAAGGTCTACCCGTTCAGCCCGGCGCTGGTGCAGACCTTGGTGGCCGTCTCCGCGGCGCTGCAACGGGAGCGCACAGCCCTGAAGCTGATGCAGCAACTGCTGGTCGACCGCCGCGCAGACCTGGAGCTGGGGCAGCTGATTCCGGTGGGTGACCTGTGGGATGCCATCGCCGAGGGCGACGAGCCCTTCTCGGAAGGCATGCGCATTCATTTCGAGAATGCCAAGCGGCTCTACCGCCAGCGGCTGCTGCCCATGCTGGAACGCCAGCACGGCGTGACTTGGGAGGCCATCACGCTGGGGCAGGCGCCCGCGGCACAGGCCAGCAAGCTGCGCAACGACGCGCGGCTGCTGAAGACGCTGCTGCTGGCCGCGCTTGTGCCGGAGGTGGAGTCGCTCAAGGGCATCACCGCGGCGCGCCTGGTGGCGCTGAACCACGGGACCGTGCGCTCCCCCATCCCGGGTCGCGAGAACCAAGACGTGCTGCGCAAAGTGCGGGAATGGGCCAGCGAGATCGGCGAGATCAAGGTGCCGGAAGACCAGAACCCGGTCATCAGCATCCAGGTTACGGGCGTCGACATCGAGCCCATCCTGCGGGCCGCGGAAGCCCACGACAACCCAGGGAACCGGCGCCGGAAGATTCGAGAGCTGCTGTTCGAGCAGCTGGGCGTTCCCGACACCGGCGGACTGTTCACGCACTACGAGCTGCTGTGGCGCGGTACCCGCCGTGAGGTCGAGCTCGTGTACGAGAACGTGCGCGAGATGGCCGACGAGCGGCTGCGTGGGCGCGCAGGCGCCTGGACCGTGGTGCTGGACTTCCCGTTCGACGAACCGCACCGGAGCCCGCGCGACGACATCGCCCATTTGGACAGCTACCGCGGCGGCCCCACCCGCACCCTGGTGTGGCTACCCAACTTCCTGAGCGCCAAGGCACAGGCCGACCTCGGCCGCCTCGTGGTGCTGGACTTTCTGCTGCAGGGCGACCGCTTCGACAGCCACGCGACGCACTTGTCCTACGTCGACAAGACGCTGGCCAAGTCGCTGGCCCGCAACCAGCACGACCAGCTGCGCATCCGCCTGCGGACGCAGCTCGATGTGGCGTACGGCATAGCCCCTGAACCACGCGATGCGGTGGACCCGCAACTGTCCGCCGATGAACAGCTACGGTCACTGGACCCCACGTTTTCGCCGCGTCCCCCGGTCGGCGCTGACTTCAAGGGTGCGTTTGAAGCGCTGCTTGGCCAGCTGTTCGCGCACCAGTTCCCGGCGCATCCTGAGTTCGATCGCGAGATCAAGGCAGTCACCATCCGGAAGATCTGGCCCGAGGTTCAAGCGGCTGTCGACGCCGCGGGGCACCGCTCGCTAGTGAACGATCAACCGCTGCGCCGGGACATCCGAACCGTTGTTAATCCCACGAAGCTGGGACAGATGGCCGAACAACACCTGCTGCTGGATCAGCACTGGGTGAGCCACTTTGCCCGCTGCCATGCGGCCGACGGCGGCGCCACGATCACGGTCGCCAAGCTGCGCCAGTGGATCGACACGCCTACTGCAATGGGCCTGCCGCGAGAACTTCAGAACCTGCTGATCCTGGCGTGGGCCGCCATGACCAACCGCCGCTTCGTGCAACGCAGCGGGCCGGCCGAGGCCACGACCGACCAGATGGCCGATGACCTGGAGCTGGTGGAGCAAGCCCTGCCGCAGCTGTCGGACTGGCAGGCGGCGGTTCAACGGGCCTCGTCGCTCTTCGGCATCACCCTGCCTCAAAGTTTGAACGCGGCCAACGTCGCCCGTGCCGTCCTGGAGCTGCGCAACGCCAGCCGCGCGCACCGTGAGAAGGCGCAGGCCTTGGTGGCGAACTTGCGCGACCGATGCCAGCGGTACACCGATGGCCCCAGCGGCGCCCGGCAGCGGACAGCCGAGTCGGCGCACGCGCTGCTCGCCACCATGGCCGCAGCGGCGGATGAAGGCTTGATTGCCGCGATGGCAGGCGCCACGCTGGAAACCTCAGAAGCCGCCGTGGGGCGCAGCTTGGCCCAAGCCACCGCCTGCACCGAGGCGCTGAACCAGACCCGCTGGGAAGTGCTTGACGCGCTGCCCACGCTGAGCGACCACCGGGCGGGGGCTGCGCAAGCGATCCAGCAGCGCCTGAGCGAGCTGCTGCGGACCGATGAGCATGTGCTGCCGATGCGCGCACGCTTGGCCGAACTGGAGCGGGACGCGCTGCGCCTGTTGACCGTGTCGCCGCCTCCCCCGCCGCAGACCCTTGCTCCGCTGCCACCGCCCCCTCCTCCCCCACCCCCGCCGGCCGATCCCGCGCTGCAGCTGGTGGAAGAGCGCGAAAAGGTGCACCTTACTCGCAGAGAGGCAGGCCAGGTGCTGGATGGACTCAAGCGCCAGCTGGAGGATGACCAAGAGCTAGAGCTCACGCTTTCCTGGCGGCTCCAGCGGCGGACCCGAGGACACTGACGGTGCTGACAGTTCCCCAGATTCAGGCCCAGCTGGAGGCGGTGCTAGGGCGGGACGCGCAGGCGCGCGTCGTGGCGATCCGCGCCGAACAGAAGGTGCCGTGGCCCGAGGCGCTGAGCCGCGGCGGCCGCAGGTTTCGGCTACGCTGGTGCGAGTCCACCCTGGCGTTGCGAGAAGCGCTATCGGAGGACGTGGGTGCCGGAGCAGTCGGTGAGGAGGGTCTGGTGCTGCTGACGCCGCTGGCCACCTTCGACCTGCCCGACGATGTCGCCGCCCGCGTCATCAAAGGCCGTGTGCACCAGCCTGAGGGTTGGGCGATCGTTCGCGAACTGTTTGGCGCCAAGGAGTTGGACGCACGGCTGGGCCGCTACACCTGGATGCCGCAGCTGCTGATTGAACTGGCTCGGGATGGCTATGAGCCAGTGCCCAGCGGCTTCTTCGACCTCGACACGGCCTGGCGCGCGGTGCTTTCCCGGCTGTTGGGCATCCAGGCGGCTCGCCCGGACGCGCAGACGCTGCTGGCCTGGACACTGACCCCATCCTCCACCGCAGCCCTGAATGGCATGCCGGCCGTCGCAAGCCCCGACATCTTGCGGTGGCTGGCAGAGGCAGCAGGTGCGACCGGCAAGATGACCGTGGCCTGCATCGAGGCTGGTCGGTGCGCCGATGCCGTGCCACTGGGACTGGTGTGCGATGTGGTGTTCTGCCCGGACGGCGAGGGCCAAGCAGAACTCGGACACGCTGCCATCCGGTTGGAGCGCTACGTGGGTGACGCCCACATTGGCATCGCCGACGGACGGCACTGGGCCGCAGATGCAGGGCGAGTGCTGGCCTCGGGTGACCTGACAGCGCTCTCGGGTGCGCTGGATCGCGCCCAGGTGCTGATCCGCGACTTGCGCATCGAGGCTTATGCCTCGCTGAGCGCTTGGCTACCCGTTGGCCTGGACGCCCGACTCAACAAGTTCGCGGCAGCCCTCGATCAGCTGATCAGCCAACCATCCCCGGGTCTGCTGGCCGAGGTGGAAGCCTCGTGCGAGCGAGCTCTGACGCACAAAGTATTGGCCAGCCACCCGCAACGCGCAGAGACGATTCGGATGGCAAGGCGATTGGCGCGCTGGCTCTGCGGCGCCGTGCCCACCGCGCAAACGGTGCCCGACATCGCGCTGTGGCAGGCGGACGACGGCGCCTACGTGGACTGGTCACGATTCCGTCTGGTGGGCGGAGACGAGTCCACGGCGCTGTCGACGGCGTTCGCACGGCTTCGTGATGCGGTGATGGCGCGGCGCGAAGTTACGGCAGAACAACTGTCGCGGGCCATGCCCGGATTCATCGCGCAGTCGGGCAGCTTGCCTGACCGTCTGGTGGCCATCGAAGACGTGCTGGCACGCGTGGTGACCCCATTGGCGGCGCAGCAGCCGGTGCTTCTGCTCGTCATGGATGGCATGAGCACGGGGATCTTTCGGGAGCTCTTCCAGCGGCCGCAACGGCATGGCTGGGTCGAGTGGGTACCGGCGGCACACCCGAAACCATTGGCTGCACTTGCGGCAGTGCCAACCATCACTGAGGTTAGCCGCGCCAGCCTGTTGTGCGGTCGGTTGTCGGTGGGGGCAGCACCTCAGGAGAAAGCTGGGTTCGCCAGCCACGCTGGCCTGCTGGCTCACAGTGATGCCTCGGCGCCGCCCAAGCTCTTCCACAAGGGCGACCTGGTGTCGGAGGGTCAGCTTGCGCCTGATGTGCGAGCGGCCATCGCGAACCAGAAGCAGCGCGTTGTCGGTGTGGTCTACAACGCCGTGGATGACCACCTCAGCGGCCCCGAGCAATTGCATCAGCGCTGGCAACTCGATGACCTGCGACTGATGCTGCCCCTGCTTCGTGAAGCACGCGATGCACGGCGCATCATCATCGTCACCGCAGACCACGGGCATGTGCTCGAGGACGGCTCTCGCGCCCTGGCGGGCGGTGACAGCGATCGCTGGCGTCCTTCCACCAGCCCTGCTTCTCGCGAGGAGCTCGACCTGCAGGGCGCTCGGGTGATGAACCCGGCGGGCGGCCATCGTGTGACTTGTTTGTGGGGCGAGCGCACGCGGTATTCCAGCCGAAGGACCGGCTATCACGGAGGCGTGGCGCCTCAGGAACTGGTCGTTCCCCTGTCGGTGCTCGTGCCGGCGGGTGCTCACCTGACCGACTGGGTTGCGGCACCACCCTTGCAGCCCGCATGGTGGGAGTCCCCTGAAGCGGCGCCGGCAGTGCAAGCCAAGCCACCTCAGGAACTCGTGCCGGTGCCCACCCCGCCTGCACGGGCCAGCAAGCGGAAGTCATCGACCGCATCGGAAGCCCAGCCGGCACTCTTCTCGTTCGATGATGAACCGACGCCCCCGGTCGCTACCGCGACACCGACTCCCTCGGTCACCGCGCCCTCGGACTGGATCGCCAACCTGTTGGAAAGCCCGATCTATGCGGCGCAAAAGCTGTTGGCCGCGCGGGTGGCATTGCCAGACGCGCAGATGCGCAGCTTGCTCCACGCGCTGGATGAGCGTGGCGGCAAGCTGGGCCGCCTGGCCCTGGCTCAACGGATGGCCATGCCTGAGATGCGGGTCAGTGGCATGGTCAGCGCCGCGCGCCGGGTCCTCAACCTCGACCAGGCTGAGATCCTCCATGTGAGCGACGCCGACCAGTCTGTGGCGCTGAATCGCGCGCTGCTGACTCGGCAGTTTGGACTGCCTTCAACGGGTGGCCGGCCATGATCAGTGCCAATCGACGTGACGCCATCATCGGTTCGCTGCGGCGTGGCACTGTGCCCAACGCAGGGTTGGACACCTTGGCGGTCGGCATTGACGCGTTCGCTCACTCCCTTGACGCCGAACTGAAGTCCATCGCCGCAGGCGGAGGTGCCTTTAAGGCGGTGCGAGGTGATTACGGCTCCGGCAAGACTTTCTTTGGCCGCTGGTTGCAGGAGCGCGCGAGAAGCCAGGGTTTCGCCACCAGTGAGGTGCAGATCAGCGAAACCGAAACGCCCTTGCACCGGATGGAGACGGTCTATCGGCGCTTGGTGGAGCGGCTCGGCACCTCAGACTCCACGCAGGGGGCCTTCAGGGCCGTGATCGACGGGTGGTTCTATGCGCTCGAGCAAGATGTGCTCGCGGACGGCAGCCTGGACCCCAACGATGCGCAGCAGCTGCTGGCGCGCACCGAAGAACTGATGGAGGCCCGACTGGCTGGGGTGAACAAGTTCGCACCAGCGTTCTCGGGAGTGCTGCGGGCCTACCGACGGGCCCAAGCCAGCGGTGACACGGGCATGGCCGATGGCCTGATCGCCTGGTTGGCAGGCCAACCCAATGTGGCTGCCGGCGGGAAGCGCGCCGCGGGCGTCAAAGGCGACCTTGACCACTTCGGCGCCTCCAACTTCTTGGCCGGCCTGCTCGTGATCTTGCGGGACAGCGGCTACAACGGCTTGGTCTGGGTGCTTGACGAAGTCGAGACCTTGCAGCGCATGCGTGGGGACACCCGAGAGAAAGGCTTGAATGCCCTTCGCCAGTGGATCGACGAGATCGATGCCGGCCGCTTCCCGGGTCTCTACTTGATCGCCACCGGGACACCGGCCTTCTTCGACGGGCCCCAGGGTGTCCAACGCCTGGCCCCGCTGGCCCAGCGCCTGCACACGGACTTCGCCACCGATCGGCGTTTCGACAACCCGCGTGCGCCCCAGATTCGCCTGGCACCATTCGACGCCAGCGCGCTGCTGGCTGTAGGTCGGCGAGTGCGGGACCTGTTCGCCAGCGGGCAACCCACGGAAGCCAGGCTGCGCGCCGTGGTGACGGACAGCTACATCGAGAACCTGGCGCAGGCCGTGACAGGGCAGCTCGGTGGCAAGGTGGGCGTGGCGCCGCGTCTGTTCCTCAAGAAGCTCGTCGCCGACGTGCTGGATCGCGTCGAGTTGCATGAAGACTTCGACCCATACCGCCATTACGCGCTGACGTTGTCGGAGTCCGAGCTGACCGTGCAGGAACGCGCCGCCGCATCGGCCGCGTCTGTGGACGACATCGAGCTGTGACGGACACGGCGAGGTCATCCGAGCCCTTTGATCGACTGCACCCAGCGGTGCAGTACCACGTCATCAACTCGTTGGGCTGGACTTCGCTCCGACCTACGCAGCTGGAAGCCATCGATCCGATCCTTGCGGGCACCCACTGTCTGCTGCTGGCGCCGACTGCGGGGGGCAAGACCGAGGCCGCCGCGATTCCAGTCTTCTCGCGCATGCTCAGCGAGGAGTGGCAAGGCGTTAGCGTGCTGTATGTCTGCCCGATCAAGGCACTTCTGAACAACCTGGAAGAACGACTGGCTCGCTACGCCGCCTACTTCGGGCGGACTGTGCAGGTTTGGCACGGCGACATCAGCCCCAGCAAGAAGAAGCGTGCATTGACGCAGCCGCCCGACATCCTGCTGACGACGCCAGAGTCGATCGAGGGCATGCTGATTTCGCCGCGAGTGGAGCGAGACGCCTGGTTCGGCCAGCTGCGGGCTGTAGTCGTCGACGAGCTGCACGCCTTCGCCGGCGACGACCGTGGTTGGCACCTGCGATCGCTGCTGGCCCGGCTGGAACGGTATGCACAGGCCCCGGTGCAACGACTCGGTCTGTCCGCAACGGTCCGGAATCCTGTCGCCTTGCTGGACTGGTTCGCGCCTGAAGGTGCGAAGCAGGTGGTGGGAACCGCGAGTGTCAGCACCGACGCAGACGTGGTGATCGACCATGTCGCATCCATCGAAAACGCCGCCATCGTGGTGTCCAGACTGCACCGCGGCAGGAAGCGCCTGGTCTTCTGCGACTCACGAAGCGTGGCTGAACGCCTGGGCAACGGCCTGCATGAGCTCGGGGTGCGTACGTTCGTCAGCCATGGGTCACTGAGCGCGGCGGAGCGCAAGCGGGCGGAAGAGGCGTTCGCCAACGAGAAAGACTGCGTGATCGTCGCCACATCGACGCTCGAGCTTGGTATCGATGTGGGTGACTTGGATCATGTCCTCCAGATCGATGCCCCTTCCTCGGTCTCGTCGTTCCTGCAACGCATGGGCCGCACAGGGCGCCGAGCGGGTAGCCGCAGGAACTGCACATTCCTGACCCTGAGCGACAAGGGTCTGAAGATGGCCATGGCGATCGTGGAGCTGTGGCGGCGTGGCTGGGTTGAGGAAGTGCAGCCGCCACCCGCACCCTGGGGTGTTGTGGCGCAACAGGCGTTGACCGTGACGCTGGAACGCGGCGAGGTGGGCCAAGCCGACTTGATCGGAGCGCTGATCAACAGCTTCCCCGACCTGTCCGCGTCTGATTTGGTCACGCTGGTTCACCATCTGCGCAGCACGCAATACCTGTGTGAGAGCAGCGACGGGGTGTTGGTGGTTGGACCGACAACAGATCGGGACTATGGCCGCGGCCACTACCGCGACCTGATGGCCAGCTTTTCGAGCTCCCCCATGCTGCAGGGTCGCCATGGGACGTCTGAGATCGGACTCATTGACCCGACCGGTCTTCTAAGCCGGGAAGAGTTGCCCACCATCCTGCTCGGCGGCAGAAGCTGGCGGGTACTCGACGTGGATTGGCGAAAGGGCATCGCCTGGCTGGAGCCCACAGCGGCCAGTGGCAAGGCTCGCTGGCAAGGCAGCGCGAGGGATGTCTCCGGCGAGGCGGCCGGTGCGATGCGCCGTGTGCTGCAGTCCGAAGATCCGCCAGCTGAACTGTCACGTCGTGCAAGGACCCAGCTGGAGGAACTCAAGGCCTCTACGCCGGTTGGCGAACGGACGGAGCCCATATGGTCACAAGACGGCAGCTACACCCAGCTTTGGACCTTTGCTGGCACCCGCGCCAATCGAACGTTAGCCAGGGGCTTGCCCGCGACGGCGTACAGGACGCGGTATGACGAGCTCAAGGTCGAATGGGAAGGTCCCCGTGAGTGCATCGAGCAGCTGCCAGCGTGCGTGGCGTCAGCGTCCAAGGATGAGCTGGAGGCGCTTGCCGAGTCGGTGAAGTTTTCGCGGCTCATGCCGCGAGAGCTATTTGCAGATCTCGTGAGTGCACGACTATGGGATGCTGAAGCCGGAGGGCTCGCAGCGTTTTCTTCGCCGCCAGGCTGACGCAAATCGCCGAACCGTTAACCCATCGTCTGCATCAGGAGTTCTCCTCCGAAACTCCCAAGGCTCGCGCGAAACTCAAGATGCGGACCTCATCGGGCAACATACGCGGTGTATTTCAGTAGCTCTGCAGAGTCGCCTTTTTCAGAGCCCAACAGCGCAGCGATCTCGACTTTAGTGAAGACCTCTTGGCAGCTAACGCAGTCTGCAGGCTAGTAGTCGGCGCGTCAGTGCCGATAGTCGTCTTCGCGCTGGTGACGAACGGCACCCACAACCACGTCATCGCCAACGACCTCGAATAGAACCACATAGCCAGTCGCGCCGAACGGGATCACCAGTT
>JAJTDE010000125.1 GCA_021298085.1 Rubrivivax sp. | reverse complement strand
CTGCAGGGCACCCAGCCCATGGTCGAGCGCCTGAACGCTGGCACCTGGCGCTTCGTCTGGGCGGCACTGCCACTGGGTGCGCTGATGGTGGTGGCCGCGCTGCTGGCCGGCGTGCTCAGTGGCGGCTGGAATATCAGCTGGAAGGCCGTCGCACCCCAGGCCCAGCGCATCAACCCGCTGTCGGGCCTGGCCCGCGTGTTTTCGCTCCAGCAGCTGGGCATGGCGTCCAAGGCGGCGCTGCTGGCGCTGGTGCTCGGTGTCATCGGTGCCGCCTTTGTCTGGCAGGCGGCGCCGCGCTTCATCCACGGTCTGCAGCTGGCACTGCCGGCGGCCTTCCTGCACCTGGGACAGGCTGTCTGGGCCGGCTTCAGCCTGCTGCTGATTGCGCTGACGGCCTTTGCGGCCATCGACGTGCCCCTGCAGCGCTGGATGTGGCTGCGTCAGCTTCGCATGAGCCACCAGGAGCTCAAGCAGGAGATGAAGGAAAGCGAAGGCAACCCGGAGATCAAGCAGCGGGTTCGCCAGCGCATGCGTGAGATGGCCAACAAGCGCATGTTGGCTGCCGTGCCCACGGCTGACCTCGTGGTGATGAACCCTGAGCACTTTGCCGTAGCCCTGAAGTACGACGAACGCTCCATGGCCGCGCCGCGAGTGGTGGCCAAGGGTGCTGACCTGATGGCCTTCAGGATCCGGGACGCCGCCAAGGAGGCCCAGGTGCCGGTCTTGCGGGCGCCGCCGCTGGCCCGTGCCTTGTATGCCCATGCGCCACTGGATGGCGGGATTCCGGCCGCGCTGTTCTCGGCGGTGGCACAGGTGCTGGCCTGGGTTTACCAGCTCAAGGCCAGTGCCGGCCGGCCTGGCCTGGCGCCGGCTGAGCTGCCGCCGTTGAATGTCCCGCCTGAGCTGGACCCGCTCAGCCCCGACAGCCTGAAGACCCCGCTGCGATGAACCTTGATGAAGCCCTTGAAGAACCCCTGGTGCCGCCCGTTGATGTTCGTCGCTGAACCCGCATGAACAGCCTGAACCTCATTCGACAACAGCTGCAGGCCTGGATGGGCCCGCACAGCGGCGCCGTGCGCGCGCTGATCGCGCCGATCTTCATCATCCTGGTCTTGTCGATGATGGTGCTGCCGCTGCCGCCGTTGGCACTGGACCTGCTGTTCACCTTCAATATCGCCATCTCGCTGATGGTGATGATGATCGCGGCGACGATGAAGAAGCCGCTGGACTTTGCGGTGCTGCCCACCGTGCTGCTGGTCACCACGCTGCTGCGGCTGAGCCTGAACGTGGCGTCCACGCGGGTGGTGCTGATGCAGGGTCACACCGGCACGGCGGCGGCCGGCCATGTCATCGAGGCCTTTGGCAGCTTCCTGATTGGGGGCAACTTTGCCGTCGGCCTGATGGTGTTTGCCATCCTGGTGGTCATCAACTTCATCGTGGTCACCAAGGGTGCCGAGCGTATCGCGGAAGTTGGCGCACGCTTCACCTTGGATGCCATGCCCGGCAAGCAGATGGCCATCGATGCCGACCTGAACGCCGGCCTGATCGACGAGAAGGAGGCCAAGCGGCGTCGCGCCGAGGTGGCTGAGGAAGCCGACTTCTTCGGCTCCATGGACGGCGCCAGCAAGTTTGTGCGCGGCGACGCGGTTGCCGGGCTGCTGATCCTGCTGATCAGCGTTGTCGGTGGCCTGGCCATCGGCATGATCCAGCACGACATGAGCGCCAGCGCCGCCGCCAACAGCTACATCCTGCTGGCGGTGGGTGATGCGCTGGTGGCGCAGATTCCGGCGCTGCTGATCTCGGTGTCGGCGGCGATGGTGGTGTCGCGGGTGGGCAAGGAGCAGGACGTTGGTAGCCAGATCCGCAGCCAGGTCTTCGATTCACCCCGGGCCATCGTGGTCACGGCCTGCATCGTGGGTGTGCTGGGGCTGGTGCCGGGAATGCCGCACTTTGTCTTCCTGTTCATCGCGGCCGTGCTGGGTACGCTGGCCTGGTTGGTGCTGAAGCGCCAGCGGTCGGTGGCGGCGCAGGCCGCCGAACAGACCCGCGTGGCCAACGAGCCGCCGCCGCCCAACGCCGAAGCCAGCTGGGACGACCTGGCGCTGGTGGATGCGCTGGGGCTGGAGGTGGGCTACCGGCTGATTGCGTTGGTCGACAAGAACCGCAACGGCGAGCTGCTGGCGCGCATCAAGGGCGTGCGCAAGAAGTTTGCCCAGGAGGTGGGTTTCCTGCCGCCAGCGGTGCACATCCGCGACAACCTGGTCGACCTCAAGCCCGGCATGTACCGCGTGACGCTGCGCGGCGCCGTGGTGGGGGAGGGCGAGGCCTATCCCGGCCTGCTGCTGGCCATCAACCCGGGCGGCGCCGTGCAGAAGCTGCCCGGTACGGCCACCACCGACCCTGCCTTCGGCCTGCCCGCGGTGTGGATCGAGGAGCGCCACCGGGACCTTGCCCAGATGGCCGGCTTTACGGTCGTTGATTGCGCGACCGTGGTGGCCACCCACCTCTCACACTTGATGCAAACCAACGCCGCCCGCCTGCTGGGGCGTCTGGAGACCCAGTCCCTGGTAGACCATGTCACCAAACTGGCCCCGAAATTGATCGAGGACGTCGTGCCCAAGCAGGTGGGCATCTCGACGTTGCAAAAGGTGCTGCAGTTGCTGCTCGAAGAAGGTGTCCATATCCGCGACATGCGCTCCATCGTGGAGTGCCTGGCGGAACATGCGCCGTCCACGACCGAGCCGGCTGAGTTGGCGCGGCGCATCCGGGTGCACATCGCCCCGGCCATCGTGCAGCAGATCTACGGCAGCGTGCGCGAGCTCGACGTGATTGCCATGGAACCTGACCTGGAGCGCCTCGTGACCCAAGCCCTGACCTCTCCCCAAGGCCCGGCCCTGGACCCGGGTGTGGCCGACGCGCTGACGCGCAGCGCCGCCGACACCGCGCGCCGCCAGGAAGACCAGGGCGTGCCCGCCTGCCTGCTGGTGCCCGACGCGATCCGCGCCCCGATGGCGCGGCTGCTCAAGCGTGCCAGCCCGCGCCTGAAGGTGCTGGCCCACAGCGAGATTCCTGAAACCCACTCCATCCGTATCGGCTCGATCATCGGTTCGGGTGCAGGAGCTGCCGCATGAATGTCCGCCGATTTACCGCGCGCAGTTCGCGCGACGCCCTGAACCTGGTCAAGCAGGCCTTTGGCCAGGAGGCCGTGGTGCTGTCCACACGGCCTTGCGCCGAAGGTGTGGAGGTGCTGGCGATGGCACCCGACGGTGTGCCGGCTTACGAAGGCCCGCTGAATCGCGGCGGGTCGTCCATGCACGCCACGGCGCCCTACAGCCCTGCGCCTGCTGCGCCCAGCAGTGCGTCGGCCATGAACACCTCCACCAGCTCCCCCAGCCAGGACGCCGAGCGGCTGGCCATGAGCACCCTGAGCTTCCAGGACTATGTGCGCGAGCGCATGCTGCGCCGCCGCCGTGCCGAACTGCAGGGCCAGCCTGCACCGGAAGCGCCCGCGGCCAGCCTGCCCCGACTGCCGGCCCCGCAGGCTGCTGCCGATGCCGAGGCACGCCGCCAGGCGTCAGGCCAGGCGGCCGCCGCCGCCGTGTCGGCCACTGCGCGCTTTGGCGCCTCGGTGCGCAGTCTGGACGAGTGGGGCATGCCCCGCCAGGCGGCCGAAGCCGCCGCGGCGCCTTCGGCATCAGTGACCCCTTCAGCACCGGCCAGCGGCACGCTGCGTGCCGTGGTGCAGGACGACATCGATGACGGCTTCAGGCCATTCACCGAGCCCGTGGCGCCACCCGCCGCGGCCCTGCCGTCCAGCCGGCAAGCCCCCGCACTGTCACTGGCCGCCGCGGCACCCGCGGCCGGGATCGATTCGCAGGCCGTGGTGCAGGAACTGCGGGAGATGCGCGGCCTGATCGAGCAGCGTTTCGGGGCATTGGCCTACCTGGAGAAGCTCAAGCGCGAGCCGCGTTCCGCCCAGTTGCTGCAGCGCTTGCTGGAGGCGGGTTTCTCGCCGGTGCTGGCACGCCGCCTGGCCGATGCCTTGCCGGCCGATGTCGAGCCGCTGGCCTGGTCGACGGCGGTGCTCGAACGCAACCTGTTGACGGGTGAGCGCGAAAGCCCGCTGGAAGACACCGGCGGCGTCTTTGCGCTGATCGGGCCCACGGGCGTGGGCAAGACCACCAGCACAGCCAAGCTCGCTGCGGCGTTTGCCACACGCCATGGCGCGGCCAACCTGGGCCTGATCACGCTGGACGCCTACCGCGTGGCCGCCCACGAGCAGTTGCGCGCCTACGGCAAGATCCTGGGGGTGCCGGTGCACACGGCGCACGACCGCGCCTCGCTGGACGACCTGCTGGACTTGCTGTCGGGCAAGAAGATGGTGCTGATCGACACGGCCGGCATGCCCCCGCGTGACCAGCGTACCGCCGAGCTGCTGCAGATGCTCAGCCATCGCAGCGTTCACCGTCTGCTGGTGCTCAACGCGACGACCCAGGGTGAGTCGCTCGACGACGTGATCAGTGCCTACGGCGCGCAGCACTGCCGGGGCATCGTGCTGTCCAAGATCGACGAGACGATCAAGCTGGCGCCGGCCCTGGACGCCGTGATCCGCCACAAGCTCAAGGTGCTCGCGGTGGCCAACGGCCAGCGCGTGCCTGAAGACTGGCACCGGCTGTCGTCGGCCACGCTGGTTCAGCGCGCGCTGCGCGAGGCCCATGCCACCTCCTGGAAATTGCGCCCTGAAGACGTGAGCCTGATGCTGGTGGATACGCGCCACCGTGAAGGAGGCCTTGGATGAAAGCCTATCTCGAGATTGCGGCCCTGACGGCGCGCGAGCCGGCGGCGCCGGATCTGCACCCGACGACGCCGATGTCAGTCGTGACACCCGTTGTGCCCAAGCCAGCGGTGATCATGCCGCGGCAGGCGGCGACGGGCCTGCCCAGTGCAGAGGAGCCGACTGCGGTGCTGCCTGCGGTGCCGTCGATGGCCACGGCGCCGACACCTGCCGCCGCCCCGGCCATCGCCGACCAGGCCGACGGGCTGCGCAAGCTGTTCAATCAGGCCCCATTGCAGTGTGTGGCCTTGATGGCCAACCCCTTTGTGGTGTGGTCCGGTGTGGCGCTGGAGCGGCTGGCGCAGCAGTGCCAGGCGTTGGGCCGGCAGGTGCTGGTGGTGGATGCGGCCGATACCTCGCCGCAGGCGCCTGAATCCGCGGCCCTGGGACTGTCGGGCTGCATCGACCGCCTGCCCAGCGGCGCCTTCTACGTGGCGGCACGAGGCCTGCCGCGCGCTTATGTGGACACCCGAGGCGGCGCGACTCGTCTTTTGGACGAACTGACACAGGCCTGCCCCCAGGCCGACACGCTGGTGGTGCACGCCGAGATGACCGATCTGGCGCGCATCTTCAAGGGCCGCAACCTGCGCCCGCTGCTGATCGCTGCTGATCAGGTGGACAGCCTGAAGCACGCCTACGCCGGCTGGAAGCTGCTGGCGCAGCGCTGCGCATGGCTGACGGCCGATCTGATGTTGCTGGCGTCGCTGCAGACAGTCCGCAGTGCGGCCATCAGCGGCAGCCTTGCGCAGACCGCGGACCGCTATTTCGGCGGTCTGCTGGTGAGCTCCACCGTGCTCGACCCGATGGACGCTGACAACCCGCAGCACGACCAGGCCTTGCTGAGCCTCGTCCAGGGTCAGCTTCAGCTGCCACCGCAGGACACCCTGGACACCGGCCCTGCGGCACTGACTTCCCACCGTGCTCACCCCAGCGGTTGGCACAACGCGGGGCCTTTTCCCGGGCAGCATGGCTGGCAGCAGCCCTGGCAGGAGCGTCCTGAGCCCACCCCTGGCCTGTGGGCCTGAAGCCCCCCACGCCCACCCATCTGTTACTGCACCCGACGTCCCGGAGCCGACTTTCCATGTATACCGCCAAAGGCCAACTCGATGCCAACGCCATGCTCAAGCAGTACAGCCCGCTGGTGCGTAGGCTCGCGCACCAGATGATTGCCAAGCTACCCGCCAATGTTGAGATTGATGACCTGATCCAGGTGGGCATGATCGGTTTGAGCGACGCCCTGACGCGGTTCGATGTCGCCCAGGGTGTGCAGTTCGAGACCTTTGCCACCCAGCGCATTCGCGGTGCGATGCTCGATGAGCTGCGCGGCAACGACTGGATGAGCCGCGGGGACCGGCGCCACCAGCGCAGCATCGAGGCGGCGGTGCACAAGCTCGAACAGAAGCTGGGCCGCGCGCCCCAGGAAAGCGAGATTGCCTCCGAGCTGGGCATGAAGCTGGCCGACTACCAGGAACTGCTTGGCAAGGTGCGCGGCACGCAGTTGGTCTACCTGGAGGACATGAGCGGTGACGACGGCGACGAGGACTTCCTGGACCGCCATGTTGCCGATGCCGACTCCAACCCACTGGCGAGGTTGTCTGACCGCAAGATGCGCGAGGCCCTGGTGGCAGCCATCGAAAACCTGCCGGAGCGTGAGCAGTACGTGATGAGCATGTACTACGAGCACGACATGAATCTCAAGGAGATCGCAGCCGTTCTGGGGGTCACTGAATCCCGCGTCTGCCAGCTTCACAGCCAGTCCATTGCACGCCTGCGTTCCCGCCTTCGCGAGTGGTAGGAAACGGGTCCCTCTTGCTCTGTTGTCAACACCTGCGTCGATGTGTCTGCGTCGCCCGTGTGGTGCGTCGTTGATGTCACCCCTGAAAGCCGACCATGCTGACTTTCCTGAAAAAGCCCAAGCTCCCTTCCGCCAGCAACGACAGTCACCTGCACGACGACGAGGGCACGCCGCGCCATGGCGCTGGCACCGCCTTTGACCATGTCATCAACACCTTGGCCAGCCAGGCCTCAGCGCTGGGCCAGGAAGCGGCCGAGGTTCGTGGCGCCATCGACGACACTGACAAGGCCGCGGCGGTCAGCATCCAGGCCATATCCACCCTGGCTCAGCACCTGGACGAGGTGGAGGCCGCTCGGGCCGAGATTGACGAGGAAACTCGCGGCAGCCAGGTCACCGTGGCCGATGCCCGTGCGGCGGTGGAGCAGGTGGGCTGTGAAGTCTCGCGCATCGTGGATTCGCTGCGCGAAGTGGGCTCGGCCGCCGGTCAGATCACGCAAATTGCGCTTCAGACGCGCTTGGTGGCCTTCAATGCGTCGGTCGAGGCCAAACGCGCCGGGGCTGCTGGCCGTGGCTTTGCCGTGGTGGCCGACGCCGTGCGTGACCTGGCCGGGCGTGTCGAGGCCTCTTCGCAGCAGATCATGAGTACCATGAAGCAGCTGGACGAGCGCGTGGGCCGCTTGGCCCGCGAAATCCAGAACCGCGATGGAGAAGACCTGGATGACCACGACGGCAAGGTTCACCGCGCGCTGGCGTCGGTGGAGCGCAAGGTCAAGCGCATCCAGCAGGCCACGCAGGGCAGCCGCGAGACCTGCGACGGCCTGCGGGCCCAAATGGGCGGGATCCAGGATGACATCCGCGCTACCTCGCGGGTGCTTCGCGGCGCGCTGAGCCGCACCGATACCCTGTTGCAGATCTCTGAGCAGTTGCTCGAAGCCGTGGCTGACGCCGGTGTGCACACCGGCGACACACCGTACATTGACGCGGTGAAGGCCGGGGCGGGGCACCTTTCGCAGCTGCTGCAGGAGGCGCTGGCGGCGGGCCACATCCGCGAGGCCGAGCTCTTCGACGAGCAGTATGTACCGGTGGGCGGTAGCAACCCGCCGCAGCACATCACCCGCTTCAGCCCGCTGGCCGAGCGGATCTTCCCGTCGGTGCAGGAAAAGCTGCTGCAGCTCTCTCCCAAGGTGGTCTTTGCCATCGCGGTGGACCGCAACGGCTACGTGCCGATGCACAACAGCAAGTACAGCCAGGCGCAGCGCGCCGACGACCCGACCTGGAATGCGGCCAACAGCCGCTGGCGCCGCATCTTCAACGACCGTACTGGGTTGGCGTCAGCGCGCAACCAGAAGCCCTTCCTGCTGCAGACTTACCGGCGAGACATGGGCGGCGGCAAGTTTGTGGTGATGAAGGAAGCTGCTGCGCCCATCACCGTGAATGGCCGCCACTGGGGAGGCCTGAGGCTGGCGTTCCACTTCTGAGCGTCCCGGCGCGTTTGGGGCGCGCCAGGCGTCCGGTGCGCTGGCCTGGCGGTGGCTCAGGCCGTGATCTCTTCGGGAATCGACAGGTTCTGCGGCGTCTGCGCCGGCAGCGTGAAGCTGAACCGTGCACCCCCTTCGGCGCGCGGTTCTGCACTCACCGTGCCGCCATGGCGCTCCACGATGCGCTGCACGATCGTCAGGCCGATGCCTGTGCCGTGGTAATCCTCTTCGGTGTGCAGGCGCCCGAAGGGTTTGAACAGGCGCTCGGTCTTGTTGGGGTCGAAGCCAGCGCCGTTGTCCTCGATGATGACGTTGACGGCGCCGTTCTGGTCCAGGTGGCCCTTGAGCTGTACGCTGGGCTGCTCGCAGCGCCGGGTGAACTTGGCCGCGTTGCTCAGCAGGTTGGTCAGCACGATCTTCAGCGGCCCGCGTGAGGCCACCGCGCGCAGGCCGGGCTGCACCGTCCAGCGCACCTCCGTCACGCGGTCCAGTTGCGGCAGGCTGTCAATCACGTCCTGGGCCAGTGCGGAGACATCCACCACCTCAGTGGGCATGGGCTGCATCGTCGAACGCGCGAGGTTCAGCAGGGCATCCACTGTCTCGCGCATGCTGCGCGCCGATTGCAGCTGCAGGTCCAGCAGCTGACGGTCTTCGTTGGCCAGGTGTTCACCGCTGCGGTTGAGCAGCAGCTGGGCCAGGCCCTGGATATGGCCAATGGGTGTGCGCAGCTCGTGGGCCAGCTGCCGTGCAAAGGCTTCCAGGTCGCGGTTGATGACCTGCAGCTCGTGGGTGCGGGCGGTCACGGCGCGCTGCAGTTCCTCGTTGTGCCTCAGCAGCACACGCTCGGCTTCCTTGTGGCCGGAGATGTCACGCGCCACGCCATGAAAGCCGCGGAAGCCGCCGCTGGCGTTGAAGCGCGGAATGCCGCTGATGGCCAGCCAGTGGCGGCTGCCGTCGTCGCGGTCCACACACAGCTCGAGCTCCCGGAAGGGACGACGGTTCTCCAGGTCGGTCCGGTGCAGCTCCCAGGCCATCACATCCAGGCCAAACGGGAAGGCTTCCCAGAGCGTGCGTCCGCGCACCGCATCGGCAAAAAACTGACCCTGGTGGTGCTGCTCCATCATCATGGGCTGGATGCGGTGCTGCTCGTCGCTTTCCCAGTACCAGTCGGTGGCCAGCCGCACCACGGTGCTCCAGCGCTGTTCACTCGCCTTGAGCTTGGCCATCATGCGTCTGCGTTCGGTGACGTCGCGCGCAACGCCTTCGAAGCCGACAAAGTCTCCCTGCGCGTTGCGACGTGGCCGGCCGCTCAAGGCGACCCAGCGCATCGAGCGCTTGTCCTTGGCGATGACGCTGCACTCGAATTCCCGGAACTGCGTCTCTGACTGCAGCTGCTCGATCAGCGGGCCGAAGCTGGTCACCCCTGGGGCCTTGAAGAAGGCAAGCTGGTCGAAGCGACGTCCGGCGAGGTCTTCGGCGCGCCAGCCTTGCTCGGTGAACACCTCCAGCGCCCCGGAAACCTTCACCAGGCGGTGCTGGCGGTCGGTCTCCCAGTACCAGTCGGCCGACAGTTCGGCCAGCGCCTGCCAGCGGCGGTCGGATTCCTGCAGCACACCGGCCACACCACTGGCGATGGCGTCGAAGGTGCTCTGCGGCCCGGCGGGCTCAGCGCGCAGGTGCTGAACGGCTTCGTGCCAGTCGGCGCCTTGGCCGAGTTCGTCGGAAAAGCGGTGCAGCGACTTCCGCAGGCGACTGCGGTGCCGCAACAGGCCGGTGATCAGCAGCAGCAGCAGCCCGGCGAGGGTGGCAGCGACGATCTTGATGGCGCTTTCCGTGCGCTCCTGGCGCACGGCCAGTTCGGAGCGCAGCGCCGTGGACAGCGTCTGCGCGGCCGGGATGAGCTCGCGCATCGCCTCGTCACTGCCCCGTTCGCGCGCCGCCTGCCAGCGCGAGGCCCATTCACTGGCCAGGCTGTTGTCCAGCCCGTCGGACTCGATGGCCGCCTCCAGCAGGGCCAGGCGGCTGCCAATGTCGGCGTCCAACGCGGGGCGCTGCTGCGCAGGCAATGCCTGGCGCTGCGCGATCCCGGAGGCCAGCGCGGCCGAATGTTCCAGGGCTGCGCCACTGGGCAACTTGAACAACACCACAAACAAGGCCGTCACGCAGAGCACTGCGCTGCCCAGCACCCAGGCCCAGAAACTGCGCATATGGCGTCTCAGGGCCAGTCGGGTGTTCGGTGGCGCCTCGCTGGCGTCATCAGGGTCACCCTGGTCGAGCTCGTCCAGGTGGCGCGTGCGGGGGTCGGCTGAGGTGCTCAAGACGCGGGGTGCAGTGGTTCTGAGGCAATGCTAGTGGGTCGCTGTCGGGCTCGGCACGCGCAAACAGATGACGACCCCGCAGTCATCAGGCTTGTACAGCCCCGGTGCTTGTTCCGCGTTCGTTGGCGCCCTGCGCGCCGTAACCCTGGTGCCCAGGTGAAGCCGGCAGCAGCACCTCGACACGGCGCTGCGCGGCAGCCTGTGCCCGCGCCAGTGCCTGTCGCTGTGCCTGGATCTGGCTGCTGATCTGTGCGCCCAGCTGTGCCAGGCGCAGCTGCTGGACAGCACTGTCGGCCTGCGCGAGCTGGAGTACCTGGGCCTGCACGGGGCCGAGCCCCGCCTGCAACCGTTGGGTGGCCTGCTGCAGCGCGGCCGGGTCTGGCGATCGCATGGCTTCGGTCATGGCGTCCAGCAGGGGTGCAAAGGCCGCAAAGGTCTCGGCCGCCTTGGACAGGTCGTGAGCTGAAGCAGGACGTGCCAGCCCCCCCGGCGCGGAACCCGAAGGGCTCGCTGAGGTGCGGGCGGGGAGGGCCTGCCGGGGGCTGTTCACGTCAGTTGCGCGCCCGCCCCAGCAGTTCCTGGGCGTTGGCGATCAGTTTGTCGGCGATGGCACCGGCATCCACCTGGAAGCGGCCTTCGCGGATGGCACTGGAAATGCGCTCTACCTTGGCCTGGTCGAAGCTCGAATCGCTGGTGGCCGCCGTGGCCTGCAGAGAGGCTGACGACAGTTGCACCCGTGCGCTGGGCTCGGCCTGGGCAGGCTGCGCGCCCGCGGCAGGGGTGCCCTTGCGCTCGCTGGCGGGGCCTGTGGCAGGCGTGGCCTTGGGTTCAATCGGTCCGATTTTCATGGTGTGCTCCACGGGGCTGCGGCGGAAACGCCGGCTCCCTTGAATCGCTGTATCGGGCGGGCGCACCCGAACTTTAGGGCCCCCACACACAAACCCCGCGGCGCGGGGTGTCTGTGGCGGTAAGCAAGTGTCAGATTGTCCTCTGTGTGCATCACAAGGGCAGCTCCAGGCGTCGTTCGGCAGTGGCGATGCCGTTGACCACCCGCCCCGCTTCGGTGCGGGCGCGGGCAGGCTGGCCCTCCAGGCCGGGTGTGAGTGCCGTGGCATCGGCGGTGACGCTGTAGCCCTGTCCGCGGGCCACCACCTTGATCGTGTCACCCACCGCAAACCATTGGCGGCGCTTCAGGTCGATGTCGCGCAGGGCGTGCTGGGCGGCGGTGCTGCGCACCAGCGTTCTTCCGAGCAAGGCCTTCTCGTCGGCAAAGGGCAGGGTGTCGGCCGCCGACCAATCGGTGA
>JAJTDE010000289.1 GCA_021298085.1 Rubrivivax sp. | reverse complement strand
GCCTGAAAGTCACTGAGTTCGAGAAATCTGGGACCGCGTTGATCAAACGTTCGAAGTGGCTTGCGAAAAGTGCGAGTTGTTCAGCGAATCCTATCGAACGCTTTTGAGCGCTTCGACCCGCGCGCTGCCGGTACCTGGCGATCTCGGTCCGGACGGCGTGACTGCGATCACGAGCGCTGCAGACCTCGGTGCCTGGCTGGACTCCATGACGCGGCACGACTTGAGCGAATCACACTCAGGCGGCGTTACCAAGGCTCAGCTTCTTGATGCTTCAGAGCGCGTCATTCGAGCAGCTGGCGACGAGACCAGTCAGATATCGCTACTGCGCCAGTGCAGCCGCCTCAAGGTGCTTCGTGCTTACAAAGGTGCGGACGGCGACATCGAGGGCGTATCCCTGGCGGAATTGACCGAGTCCCATGGTCGAGGCTGGGTCTTCAAGGTTTCCGATCCCAATCGGCCTTTGGGCTTCGTCCAGAAGCTGGCGCGCGCCCTCCCCGAGTTCCGAGTGTTCGTGGTTCGCTCGACCGTCGCGTCTTATGTGGATGGGGTGAGAGAGGATGGCCTTGGCAGGATACCCAGCTCGGAAGATTCCGAGGCTGTGTTGCGTGCAGCGGGTGCACTGGCGACGCCGCCGCTGCTTGGCGACAACTTGCAGCGCGCTGACCTCCTCACGCTGGTCGCAACCGCAAAACTCGACGATCCAATCGTCATCCGAGGCGTTCGATACCTGCTGCACGGATCGCCGGACCACTATCTTGGTAGCGATGTGCTATGGAAGGATCCGGTTGGTCAGAAGTCACCCTGGGTCAGGCTATGGCGAATGGTCGATGAGGCGCCGTGGCGCGTGCTGGCCGACAACCTGTGCAGTTCCATACCGGACAAGTGTGCACAGCCACTCAACGTCAAAGCCGTTGATGAGACCTCCGTGCTCAATCGACTTCGCGTATGCAACGATTTCAGCCGGGTCGACGCGACTGAATTCACTTCCGAGGAGATCGATCTGCTGCTCGGCAGGGTGGTGGAGGAGCACGCTTGGATGCGCCTGCCGCTTCACAGGGACTTCAGCGGTCACCGCGGTGTGGTGCAGGGTGAATGTTTCTTGGGCCGAGACCCGGAGCTCCCTGATGGCCTGAGTATTGGCCTTCGGTTCGTAGAACCATCCGTCGATGATGACCATAAGCGGCAGCAGAAGCGATTCCTGCGGACCTGGGACGCGACGACCGCCGCGTCAGTCGTCTTGAGAGCAGCGAGCCCTGTTCAGCATTGGCGCTACCTGATGGACCTGTTGGGCGCACATAGAACTCTTGCTGATCGATTGCCGCAGGCCTGGAGTGAAACGACATGGTTGCCGCTGGAAACCGGTGAAGCTATCGCGTTGAACAGTCTCATCCGCATCAGCAATCTCGACGCTGAAATCAGAGGCCTTGCACGCCGATGTGACTATGCATACGCCGGCACGGACGACTTGTCCGCCGAACTCCGGGCTCACCCCGCCTTCCCGGCACTGCTGGCTCAAGTCAGCAGCGGGGAAGAAGCGTTACCGGTTCTGGGGCAGTTGATGTCTGAGGCCGGCCTTTCGATCGGTCGGGCAGCACGCACCGGCTATCGTGATTTGCAGCAATACATGTCCACCTTGGTCTCCATCGACCTGCTGCCCGCATGGGGAATTCTTGAGCGGGCGACGGTCGCAACCTCGATCGATGCGGTCGAGAAGCATCTGGTTCCCGAGGTCGCCAAACAGCTGTCTGCGGACATCTGCCGGAGAACTTTGAGCCAGATTCCCGAGCTGGGACTGAGTGCGCCCGTGCGCGAGGTCTTCGGCATTTACTTGAGCGAGTGGCGCGCCAGCGCTTCCGAGCCAGAACTCCGCAAGTCCCTTTCGGAACTCCGGCTGCTGAGCAAGGCCGGAACCTGGGTGCCCGCCGCCGACCTCGTGGCTGGCGTGCATGGTGTGATACCTGAGCTTGTCGTGAACGACAGACAGTTCGAATCCTTGGGCGGAATCGCTGTCGATAACCGTTCGACGCCAACGCTCGAGCCGGCTGACTTGCCGGGTGAAGAGGGCGGCGCTGCGCAGGAGCAACTGCTGCAGTCGCTAGAGGATTACTTCGAGCCTTTGGTGTCCAGCAGCGTCAAGCCTGCTGCGGGTGCCGTGATCGGTCTTTTCGGAGAGCGGGTCGCCTCTCTTGCGAAGAGTTGGCTCGACCCCATCGCATACGAGGACTATCTCGCCAAACTTGGTTGGCGAGACCCAGGCCACGAGGATGGCTTTGACCGGCGGGTCAAGTGGATGGGTAACAAGACGCTGGCGCAGGCGCTCAGGACACTGACGATTCGTGTTGCAGTTTTGAGCGGCAACCACGTGAGCGCGAAGTCATTGACTGGCGCCGCAGTTCAGGTTCGGATGGCACCTGTCGATGAGCTCCAGACCTTGTTCGTCATGACGGACCGCTGGCTGGGTTTCAATTGTCGGGTGCATATGCGCCCTGCGACCGCACTCCTGGACAAAGAGCCCCAGCAGCAGCGAGACATCCTGATGCGGACGGGAGAATCACTGCTCAAGGATCTCTACAACCAGCAGCACGCCAACCTCTCCGAGCTTTTTGCCCTTGCCGACGAGGCGGACCAGGTCACGCTGGACGTGGCTCGCGGCCTGATACTGGAAGGGCTTCCCCAGTCCTTGCGTTCATTGCCCGGTATCGGAAAGAACAAGAAGTTGGCGAAGTCGTTGGCGAGCCTGGACGAAGCCAGGCGCGGTGCGGCCAGCGCCAAGCGGGCGGGCCGAAGCGGCGCTGGCGCAGCAGCAAGTCTTGAAATTGCGCTCGCAGACCTTGCCACGCTGGTCGAATCCGACGAAGAAGTGCAGGGCGCTGTACTGGCTGGCATCAAGGCTCGGGTCACGCACAACCAGTACGAGGTGGCCAGCATCCCGTTCGAGGTGTTTCAGAACGCCGATGACGCCGTCATCGAGATGCAGCATCTGCAGAAGGCCGACGGCCGCCTGGAGTTCGACGCGGAGGCCATCGGCCGCTTCGTAATGCAGTAGTTCGCGAACGACCTCGAACGCATGTTGATGCTGGGAGCGTCGGCGAAGGACGAAGACGAGGGAGTCACCGGAAAGTTCGGACTTGGATTCAAGAGCGTGCTGCTCGCATCGAGCACACCTCGCCTGTGGAGCGGTGACCTGTGCTTTGACGTGGTGGCGGGATGCCTTCCGCGCAAGTGGAAAGCGAGTCCGGCAACGAAACAGTTCCAGCAAGCGGTGCAGACATCCAGTCAGCGCGCGCTGCGTGGAACGCTGATCGAATTGCCGCTCGATTCGCGGGGTGCTGCTTCTGAGGTGACCGAGCGCTTCGCCGGACTTGCTGGGCTTCTGCCGGTCTTCGCGCGGAAGCTTCGTTGTGTCGTGGTGGGTGAGGAGCCTCACACCTGGCAACCCCGGATTGTTCGGCTGGGCAGCGGCAGGCAGATTGAGACCGGATCTGTGGCGCTTCCCGTCGAGGGCGGGCGCGTCCACTCCGGGATCCTGGTGTTCAGAGCCGCTTCGGGCAGTGTCGTTCTCCGGATTGGAGCAGGCGGTATCGAGGAATTCGACCGCAAAGCCCAACCTGCTGTTCCAGCGACCTGGGTGACAGCGCCGACCCGCGGAACGGCTGCCCGTGGCGTTCTGTTGAACGCGCCCTTTCAGATCGACACGGGGCGCGCGACGCTGGCGCTCGGAAAGTCTGCCACCCTCATCAACACTACCCTGACGAAGACACTCGCGGACGAA
>JAJTDE010000124.1 GCA_021298085.1 Rubrivivax sp. | reverse complement strand
TTTTGGGGGGGTGGGGTCTGTGGCGGGGTCGAGGCTGGGCCCGGGGGTGCGGGTGGGTCAGGCCGCTCGCCCCGCTGCGCGGGGTTCCTTGTGGTGCTCGGTGGGCGGGGGCTGGGCGGCACAACTCGCTGCGTTCGCTGACGCTCTCTGCGCTCAGACAAGTGCCGCCAGTCAGTTGACGGGGCGCGCTTCGCGCGCAAGCCCGCCCAGACACTCCGCCCAGCCGGCTCCAAGTCGCTTCGCCAGCCACCCCGGCGCGGCCGCGGGCCCGTGGCGGATTGGGTGGCGTGCGGGGGAATTCAAACCTCCCTTCACCCACCCGCACCCCCGGGCCCAGCCTCGACCCCGCCACAGACCCCACCCCCCAAAAATGCGCCACGCCAGCCAGCACTGCGCGAACAACGCACACGACACCCGCCGAAAAAGCAAACGGCGAGCCCGAAGCCCGCCGCTGACAAGGGGAGGGGGACTCGCCCCGCGCCGTCAGGCCGTCACCCGGAAGCGCTGCACCACCTGGTTCAGGCGCGAAGCCTGTTCGCCCAGGTTGGTGGCCGCTGCCGCGCTTTGTTCCACCAGCGCCGCGTTCTGCTGCGTCATGCTGTCCAGGTCAGACACCGCGCTGTTCACTTGGCTAATGCCCTGGCTCTGCTCACGCGCCGCCGAGCTGATCTCGCCGATGATGTCGGTCACCTTCTGCACGCTGCTGACGATTTCTTCCATGGTCTTGCCAGCGTTCTGCACCAGGCGCGAGCCGTTCTCCACGCTGCCCACGCTCGTGCCGATCAAGGTCTTGATCTCGCGGGCCGCTGACGCCGAGCGCTGGGCCAGGGCCCGCACTTCGCCGGCCACCACGGCAAAGCCGCGCCCCTGTTCACCCGCCCGTGCCGCTTCCACCGCCGCATTCAGCGCCAGGATGTTGGTCTGGAAGGCAATGCCATCGATGGTGCCGATGATGTCGGCGATCTTGCGGCTGGAGCCCAGGATCTCGTCCATCGTCGAGACCACTTCCGACACCACCTCACCGCCGCGCCGCGCCACCTGCGCGGCTGAGCTCGCCAGCTGGTTGGCCGTCTGGGCGGAATCGGCACTCTGGCGCACCGTCTGCGTCAGCTCCTCGATGCTCGAGGCTGTCTGCTGCAGGTTGGCCGCCGACTGTTCCGTGCGCTGGCTCAGGTCATGGTTGCCCTGCGCCACCTCGGACGAGGCCAGGTGGATCGTCTGTGACGATTCGCGCAGCTCGGCCACCATGCGGCGCAGCGAAGCCTGCATGTCGCGCAGCGCCTCCAGCATCTGGCTGGCTTCGTCGTTGCCCGTCACCAGGATGTTCTGCGTCAGGTCGCCCTCGGCGATGGATTGCGACACCTTGCGGGCATAGTCGATGGGCTGCGTGATCGACGCCGAGTTGATCAGCGTCAGCGGCACCACCACCATCACCACCAGCGCCAACACCGCGGCAAAGGCGGTCGCGATGCGGTTCATGATGGCGCCGAACTCGGCCTGTGTTTCCCTGGCCTCGGCGGCCACGATGTCGTGGATCTTGCGCATGCTGGCGCGGGCAGCATCGGCATGGGTCGTGGCGTTGCGCATGACCGAAACGGCTGCGGCGCCGGTGTCGGAGGCATTGGTTTCCATGCCCTTGAACACCTTGGTGGCGGCCTGTTCGTAGGCATCCAGCTGTTTCAGGGTCTCACGGGCGATGACGTTGTCTTCGTCTTCCTCGCCCTCCATCAGGCCGTTGAGCCCGGCCATCACCTTGACCTTGTTGTCGTCCCAGGTCTTGCGGTTCTGCGCAAAGTTGCGGTTGTTGTCCTCGTAGCCAATGGCCATGTCACGCTCGGCCAGACGCATGGCGTCCAGCGCTTCCATCACATCGCCCACACCCGAAATCTCCTTTACGGAATGCTCCATGAAGTCGGCGTTCAGGTGTTTGAGCACCGTGCCGCCGCCAATGGCGACGGCGCCCACCAGCGCAAAGAGGGCCAGCACCATCACGATAGCGCCCCGCATGCGGGTCTTGATCGAAAAGCGGGCGAACAATGTGTGCGCAGAAGACATGAAGATTTCTCCGGAAGCGACGAACCCGGCTGCGATGCCGGGTTCAGACGTGGCCTGTGTGTGTCGGTACTCTCGGCAAAAGCGACGGTGGACTTCAGTGCCGCGAGCGTCGAATCAGCGCCGCAATGTCCAGGATCAGCGCCACGCGGCCGTCACCCATGATGGTGGCGCCCGAGACATCGTTGACCTTGCGGTAGTTGGCTTCCAGGTTCTTCACCACCACCTGCTGCTGGCCAAGAAGCTCGTCCACCAGCAGCGCGACGCGCTGGCCTTCGGCTTCGACCACCACCATGATGTTGCTGTCGGGGCCCTGGTCAGTGCGGGGGACGCTGAAGACGGCTTCCAGTTCCACCACCGGCATGAATTCGTCGCGTACCTGAACCACGCGGCCCGAGCCGCCAATGGTCTTGATGGTCTCGGCCGACACCTGGAACGACTCCACCACCGAGGCCAGCGGCAGGATGTAGCACTCCTGCCCCACGCCGATGCTCATGCCGTCCATGATGGCCAGGGTCAGCGGCAGGCGCACCTTGACGCTCATGCCGTGGCCTTCGGTGGAATCGATCTCCACCGTGCCGCCGAGAGACTGGATGTTCTTCTTGACGACGTCCATGCCCACACCGCGGCCGGAGACGTCCGTCACCTGATCGGCGGTGGAGAAGCCCGGCGCAAAGATCAGCGCAAAGACTTCCTGGTCGGTCAGGCTGTCGGGTGCTTCGATGCCACGTTCGCGGGCCTTGGACAGCAGCTTGCTGCGACTCAGACCCTTGCCGTCGTCGCGCACCTCGATGACGATGCTGCCACCCTGGTGGCTGGCAATCAGCGAGATAGTGCCGGTTTCCGACTTGCCCTTGGCGTCGCGTTCGTCAGGCAGTTCGATGCCGTGGTCGCAACTGTTGCGCACCAGGTGGGTGAGCGGGTCGGTGATCTTCTCTACCAGGCCCTTGTCCAGTTCGGTGGCTTCACCGATCTGCACCAGCTCCACCTTCTTGCCGAGCTTGCTGGCCAGGTCGCGCAGCATCCGCGGGAAGCGGTTGAAGACCATCGACATCGGAATCATCCGGATCGACATCACCGCTTCCTGCAGGTCGCGGGTGTTGCGTTCCAGGTCAGCCAGGCCGGCGGCCATCTGCTGGTTGATCGACGCATCCAGGCCCTTGCTGTTCTGCGCCAGCATGGCCTGCGTGATCACGAGTTCACCGACGAGGTTGATCAGCTGGTCGACCTTTTCCACCGACACCCGCAGCGTGCTGTTGTCAGCACCACCGGCGGCCGGCTTGGCCTTGGCAGCGCCACCACCGGCGGCTGCGCCCGAGGCGGCTCCCGCCTTGGCGGCGCCCGTCTCGGCACTGGCGGCTGAGCCGCCGCTGGCGCCCTGGCCATCGTCAGAGCCCGGCGATCCTGGCGCGTTGTCGAAGAAGCCGTAGCCCAGTTCCACCGGCTCCGGGTCCGGTGCGCCTGGCGCACCGTAGTTGAAGCCATAACCCTTGTTGTGCGGCTGCAGGCGCAGCTTGTCGCGCGCCACGTGGAAGCCGAAGAGGTCCAGCAGTTCGCTGTCGGGCGTGGCCGTCAGGACCTTGAAGCGGCGCATGCCGTCGGCTGTCTGGCCGCCGTCCAGCGCTTCGATGACACCCAGGCCCTCGATCTCGTTGAACAGGTCCAGGATGCTGTTGGCCAGTGCCGGGTCATCCAGCGGGCCGACGGTGAGCTCCAGCTCGCGTGTGCCGCCGGGGGCGGGTGGCGGCGGTGTGTCGTCGTGGGCGGCGGGTGCTGCGGCCGAGCTGGCGGGCGCCGCGGCCGGCTTTGGCGCGGCTGCCGCGGGTTTGGCCGTGGCCGATTTCGCCACGCTGGCCTGGCCGGCGGCTTCACCGGTCACCATGCGGCGGATGTCGGCCAAGATGGCAGCGGTGTCGATCGGGGCGTCCTTGGCGCCGCCCTGGTGGCGGGCCAGCTGGGCCTTCAGCGCGTCACCGGCGCGCAGCAGGACGTCAACCATCGCCGGGGTCGGCGTGAGTTCGTGGCGGCGCAGCTTGTCCAGCAGCGTTTCCATCTGGTGTGTCAGCTCGGCCACATCGGAGAACCCGAACGTGGCGGCGCCGCCCTTGACGGAATGCGCGCAGCGGAAGATGGCGTTCAGCTCTTCATCATCAGCGGCTTCAATGTCGACTTGGAGCAGCATCTGCTCCATGTTCTCCAGGTTCTCGCGAGCTTCTTCGAAGAAGACCTGGTAGAACTGGGAAAGGTCAAAGCTGGCGGAAGTGCCAGTGTTCGCGGTCTCGGCCATGGTCTGCGCCTCTTGGAATGGAAGTTAGCGGATCACTTTTTGGATCACTTCGATCAGCTTGGCGGGGTCGAATGGCTTGACCAGCCAACCCGTGGCGCCTGCAGCCCGGCCAGCCTGCTTCATCTGGTCGCTGGACTCGGTGGTCAGGATCAGGATCGGCTTGCTGGCGAACTTCGGGTGCGCCCGCAGCTTCTTCGTGAGTGAAATGCCGTCCATGCGCGGCATGTTCTGGTCGGTCAGGATGAGGGCGAAGTCTTTGCTGTCGGCCTTCTCCCACGCGTCCTGGCCGTCCACCGCTTCGGTGACCTGGTAACCCGCGTTCTTGAGGGTGAAGCTGACCATCTGGCGCATGGTGGCCGAATCGTCTACGGCAAGGATGGAATGCATGGCGTCGCCTTTGAGGAATGGATGTCTGTAGTACGTGGGTCGGTCAGAACAGTTCGACGGACCCTGCGTCCATCTCGTCCTGGGTCACAGGGTTGGGTCGCAGCGGGATGGTGTCCAGGAAGGCCTGGGTATCGCCCTCGTCGTCCATCTCCATGGCGTCTGCCGCCAACCGGTCGGCGCAACCCCTGAGGCGTTGACCGGTGTGGGTGATCAGTTGTGAGGCCATGTCCTGGAACTGCAGTGAGGTGATCGCGCTGGCCAGGTGGTTCATGGCCACTTCCAGGTTCTGGCTGGACACATCCGGGCGCGCCTGCAGCTCACGGCGCAGGCTCTTGAGCTGGGTGGCGGCTGCGTGGAAGTGCGTCATCAACGCACCGCCTGCGTCGCCCAGCAGCCGCTGCAGCCGGTCGAGGTCGTTGGTGGCGATGAGCAGGTGGTCCTGCAACTCGCTGGCCACCAACAAAGGCGATCGACCGCTGCCCGCGCGGCGGCCCACGGCATCACCGTCAGGCGTCGGGGAGGGATATTCGTTGTCCATTGGGTGGCGTGTGTTCGGGGCGATTCGGTTCGTTGCGACGGGCCGCCCATCGGCCATCGGCTGAAGGATTCTTCGACAGGCCACCCCGTGTCAGCCGCTGGATGTCTGGGCAAAAGGCAGGCCATTTGTCCGCTGGTGTGCACTCAGATTGGCGCGGTTTCCGCCGGGGGCCTGCGGCGGGGCTCGTCCGCGGCTGGTGGCGTGCCTCCCGCCTGAAAGGTTGTGTTGCAAGCCCGTTGCGCAGCTCGGTGATACTGGCTGTGACCATGCCTTTGCCCACGCCTTCAGAGCGCCCTTGGCGCTTCCTTCATCTCGAAGACAGCGAGCTGGACCACCAGCTGGCCATGGCGCAGCTCACGCGGGCGGGTTTCAGCTTCACTGTCAAGCGGGTCGACAGCAGCGCGGCCTTCCAGGAAGCCCTGCTGGACCGCTGGGACGCCGTGCTGTCAGACTACAACCTCCCGGGCTACACCGGCCTGCAGGCGCTGGACCACCTGCGCCGCACGGGCCTGGAGACACCGTTTGTGCTGGTGTCTGGCGAGATCGGCGAAGACATGGCCGTGAATGCCATGCGCAAGGGCGCCAGCGACTACCTGCTCAAGAGCAACCTGGCGCGCCTGGCCCCCGCGCTGGAACATGCCATCGACGCCGCCGAGAGCCGCCGCGCCCGTCGCGAGGCCGACGCCGAACTGGTGCGCTCACGCCAGCAGCTGTCGGAACTGGCGCAGCACCTGCAGACCAGTGTCGAGATGGAACGTGCCGCCATTGCCCGTGAGATTCACGACGACGTGGGCGGCTCACTCACCGCCCTGAAGTTTGACCTGGCCTGGATCGAGCGGCGCGCGGCCGACACCGAACTGCGACAGAAGGTTCAGCATGCGCTGGAGACGGTGACACACGCCATCGAAGCCAGCCAGCGCATCATGCACAACCTGCGCCCCGCCATCCTTGAACAAGGCCTGGTGGCGGCCCTGCAGTGGATGACCAGCCGCTTCGAGCGCCGCACCGGCATCGTCACCGCCTTTCGCACCAGCCATGAGGCGCTGCAGTTGCCCGCCGGCGTGCCCCTGGTGGCCTACCGCACCGCCCAGGAGGCGCTGACCAACGTCAGCAAGCACGCCGGGGCCTCGCGCGTTCAGGTGGACCTGGCGCTGGCCGGCCACGTGCTGTCGCTGGAGATCAGCGACAACGGCTGCGGGCTGCTCGACGGTGACCTGAGCAAGTCGCGCAGCTTTGGTATTCGCGGCCTGCGCGAACGAGCAGGCACTGTCGGCGGCTGGGTCGAAGTGGCCAGCAGCGCCCGCGGAACCAGCCTCATCTTGTCGGTGCCTCTGCCCCGGGGCGCCACCAGCAAGGTCGGCAGTGAGCAGCCGGCCTACCTCGAAGCCGACCCTCATGACCCGTCGGGTTGGGGCGAACTATGATCGAAGTGATCCTCTGCGATGACCATGCCCTGATCCGGCGCGGCATCCGCGACACCCTGTCAGACGCCACCGACATCCGCGTGGTGGGCGAAGCGGGTGACTATGGCGAACTGCGCGCGCTGATGCGCACGCGCCGCTGCGACGTGCTGGTGCTGGACATCAACTTGCCGGGCCGCAGCGGGCTGGACGTGCTGCATGCCCTGAAGGACGAGGGCGCCGACGTGCGCGTGCTGATCGTCAGCATGTACCCCGAAGACCAGTACGCCATTCGCGCGCTGCGGGCCGGGGCATCCGGTTATGTCAACAAGGGCGGTGACCCGCAGACCATCGTGCAGGCCGTGCGCACCGTGGCCCAGGGCCGCAAGTACGTGACGCCCGAGATTGCCCAGATGCTGGTGGAGAGCCTGACCACTCCGAGCACCGAAAACCCGCATGAGCGGCTGTCTGACCGCGAGCTGCAGACGCTGCTGAAGATCGCCTCGGGCAAGCGCCTGGCCGACATCGCCCAGGAACTGATGCTCAGCCCCAAGACCGTGTCGGTCTACCGCGCGCGGGTGCTGGAAAAGCTCAGCTTGTCGAACAATGCCGAGCTGACTGTCTACGCCATCAAGAACGGGCTGGTGGACAAGTAGGCGGCGCGGGCATGGTGTAGTTCAGCGCCATCCGGCCGCCGTCCACAAACACCACCTCACCCGTCATGTAGCTGGCGGCCGGGCTCAGCAGGAAAGCCACCACCTGCGCAATCTCCGACGGTTCGCCCAGGCGGCGCAGCGGGGTGCGCCCCAGGATGCGCTGGCGGGCCTCTTCACTGCCCAGCACCGCCGAGCGCGCCAGTTCGGTGGCGATGGTGCCCGGCGCCACTGCATTGACGCGGATGCCGTGGTCGGCCAGCGCCAGCGCCATCGCGCGGGTGAGCTGATCAATGCCGCCCTTGCTGGCGTTGTACGAGGCGATGCTGGGAATGGCCAGCGTGCCGTTGACCGAGCTCATGTTGACGATGGCCCGCGGCGACGCCGCCGCAGCCGCCTGCGCCTGGCCCCGCTGCGCCACCATCGCACGCGCCACCGCCTGCCCCACCAGGAATGCGCCCTTCAGGTTCACGCCGATCACCGCGTCCCAGTCGGCTTCGGTGATGTCCAGAAAATCAGCCGCCCGGAAGATGCCCGCGTTGTTCACCAGCCCATCCACCGGGCCCAGCGCGGCCTGGCTGTTGGCCAGGGCACGTTGAACCTCAGTGCTGTCGGCCACGTTGCAGGGCTCGAAGTGCGCTTTCAGGCCCTGCGCCTGCAGCTCGGCGGCCAGGGCGGCGCCCTTCGCCGCGTCCACGTCCCACAGCGCCACGGCAGCGCCTTCAGCGGCCACCGTGCGGGCGCAGGCTTCACCAATGCCTTGGGCCGCGCCGGTGATGACGATGCAGCGGCCGTCCAGGCCGAAGTGCACTGCGCGGGCCGGGGAGGATGCGGGGGTGGGTGTGGGTGAAGCGATGGTGTTCACAGGGTGCCGTTCAACAGGGAGCAGGGGCCTGGGCCATGCGCTGCTTGTCGGCCCAGATGACGATGCCTTGCGCATTCAGCTCGATGTCGATGGCCAGCGCCTCAGCCACCTGGTCTTCAGGCCACGGGCAGCCGTGTTCGCGCAGGCTTTGCACGTGGATGGCCAGGAACGCCTGCTTGAGCTGCTCATGCCGCCCTGGGCTGGGTGGCAGCGACAGGGCCACGTCCACCATCGCCTGCAGCTGCTGCAGGATGACACCCGCCAGCCGCCGCGCGCCGCCAACAGCGGCGTAATGCGTCAGGTACATCCATTGCGGTTCACGCGCCAGCAGGCGGGCCATGGAGTGCTGCAGCGCGGCGTGGTCAAACTGCACCGGGGTTGTGGTCGGGACGATCCATGGCCGGCCGTTGACATCAAACTCCCGGTAGCTCAGGCCAAAGGTGTCGCCCGTGAACCAGCCCCGGGTGGCCTCATCCCACACGCAGTGGTGGTGGCGCGCATGGCCCGGGGTGTCGATCAGCTCCAGCTGGCGCTGGCCCACCGCGATGCGCTGCCCGTCGTGGCTTTCCAGCACCCGTTGCGCCGGCACGGGCACCAGTTTCCCGTAGGAGCGTTCCATCTCCGCTTCGCCGTAGACCGCCAGCGCGCCCTGGTACAGGGCGCTGGGGTCGATCAGGTGGCGCGCGCCGCGCGGGTGCACCAGCAGGCGGGCCTGGGGCAGGGCCGCCATCAGTTGGCCGCAGGCACCGGCGTGGTCCAGGTGGACGTGCGTCGGTATCACCCAATCCACCGCCGAGGGCGTCAGCCCCAGTGCGTCCAGCGCACCCATCAGGCGCGGCATCGCCGGGTTGGGGCCGGTGTCGATGAAGGCTGCACGCCCGCCGTCGACCATCAGGTAGGCCGCGTCAAAACGCGGCCGGTGAAAGCCGGTGTCGATGGCATACAGGCCATCGGACAGCGGCTCGAGGTAGGAGGGCAGTGCCATGGCAGGGATTCTAGAGAGGCCCCCTGCCAGGAAGGGTGCTCAGTTGCTGACCACCGTCCACAGCCGCGCGATCTCGGCCGCGCCATCGGCGCCTGAGACGCTGCGCAGTGTCTTCACCGCGCGGTCACGTGACTTGCCCTGCTGCAGCAGCGCCATGCCCAGGCGCAGCTTGGCGTCTTCAGGCCGCTTCAGGCCGCCCTTGGCAATGCCTTGCTCGATGAGCTTGATGCCGGCGTCGACGTCACCCTGGGTGACCATCGTGTAGCCCACCTTCACCGATTCGTCGCCCGTCTTCTCGGCGGCAGCTTCCGTGGCCTTCGCGGCGATGCCAGCCTTGGATTCGGCCAGCTGCTTCTGGGCCAGGTCGCGCAGGCGCTGGTGGCGCGCGGCCTCAGGCCCGGTGCCCAGTGCGTTGGCCTTGTAGCCTTGGTCGATGACGCGAACGGCTTCGCCGGGCAGGCCGGCCTGCAGCGACAGCTGCGCCAGCTCCATGAAGTCTTCGGTCTTGCTCAGCGTGCCGCTGGCCAGGCGCAGGCGCAGCACGTCCACCGCAAGGCGGTCGGCAAAGCCGGCCTTGCGCGGCAGGCGGCCGAGGTAGGCGTTCCAGTAGTCCTTCTTCGGGTAGTAGGCCAGCAGCTTTTCCAGCGTGCCGATATAGCCTGCCGAGGCGCCCGTGCGTTGTTGTGCGTCGGCCAGGCGGAGCAAATCGCCCTCTTCAGGGCGGCGGCCGGCCTGTTCAGCCGCGCTCACCGCGGCCTGTGCATCACGGGCGATGGCGGCGTAGTCACCGCTGCTTGATTGCAAGAAGGCCTGCAGCTGCTTGATCGTGGCGGAGTTGTTGCCCGCGGCGATGGCCTTGTTCAGCCATTCCGTGGCCTTGGCGTTGTTGCGCGTCTGCGCATAGGCCGACGCCAGCTGTTCCGCAATCTGGCCCTTTTCGGCGCCACCCACCTTGTCGTACACCGATTCCAGCGCACCGATGGCCGCGCCGAAATCGCCCGCTCGTTGCGCCGCCGCGGCTTTCATGCGGTCGACCAGCAGCTGCTCGGCCGGGGTCTTGCCACCCACGGCATCGGCTTCACGCGCCTTGGCCAGCGCTTCCTTGGCCTTGCCGGCGCGCAGGAGTTCACCGGCTTGCTGCAGCGGCTTGCCCACCTCGGCCCGCACCTGCGCCTGCACGCCGGGCGCATAGGCACTGGCCATCGCCGCCACCAGCACGGCCGGGGCCGCCAGGCGCCGCCAGGTCAGGGGGAAAGAGGGCAGCAGGGCAGGGAGATGTTTCATGGGCCACACACACAGGCTAGGTCAGAAAAGGAAAAAGCCGCTGGGCAGCTGCGGGGCGCTGACAGCGGCATCGATGAGCTTCGGCCATTCGGCAGCGCCATGCTGCCGAAGGGTCTAGAGGAACTGCTCGTTGCCGACGATGCCGATCTTCGTCACGCCCAGGCGCTGGGCCGAAGCCATGATCATCGCCACCACCTTGTAGGTCACCAGCTTGTTCGGGCGCAGGTGCACCTCGGGCTGATCGGGCAGTTGAGACACCTGGAAGAGCTTCGATTCCAGCGTGGCGCGGTCGGGGATGACTTCGCCATTCCAGCCGATGGTGCCGTCGAAATCGACGTCGATGCGGATGATTTCAGGCGGCTTGGGCGGTGGCGGTGCGTTGCTGGGCACCGGCATGTTCATCTTGACGGCGTGCGTCTGGATGGGGATGGTGATGATGAACATGATCAACAACACCAGCATCACGTCGATCAACGGCGTGGTGTTGATGTCCACCATCACGTCGTCGTCGCTGCTGTTTCCGACGTTCATTCCCATGGGTTAACTCCTTTGGCCGGGGTTGCGTGCGGGCTGCTCACGAGCCGCCAGGTGCCGGCGGCTCGGTGATGAAGCCGACCTTGAAGATGCCGGCCCGTTGGCAGGCCACCACCACACGCCCGACCGACTCGTAGCGCACATCTTGATCACCCCGGATGTGGACCTCAGGCTGGGGCTCCTTGACAGCCTCGACCTTCAGCCGGGCGACGAGGGCTTCGATATCGGGCAAGCGTTCCACGCCCCAGAAGACCTCACCGTCCCGGTTCACCGCGATGGTGATGTTCTCAGGCTTGGTCATCAAGGGGATGTTGGTCTCCTTGGGCAGCTCAAGCTTGATCGTCTGTGTGATCACGGGCACGGTGATCATGAAGATGATGAGCAACACCAGCATCACGTCCACCATGGGGGTGGTGTTGATGGTGTTGTTGAACTCCTCTTCGTCTTCTCCGCTGTTTCCCACTTGCATGGCCATGGCGAAATCCCCAGAAGTTTCGGGTCAGCCGGGTGGGCTTAGCGCTTGCCCGACAGCAGCACGTTCTGCAGGTCGCCTGCAAAGCTGCGGGTCATGTCCATCACGGTCTTGTTGCGACGGATCAGCCAGTTGTAGCCCATCACCGCCGGCACCGCGACGGCCAGACCAACGGCCGTCAGGATCAGCGCGGCGCCCACGGGGCCGGCCACCTTGTCGATAGAGGCGAGGCCTGGCCCGACAGGCCGATCTTCACCAGCGCGTCGTAGATGCCCCAGGTGGTGCCGAACAGACCCACAAACGGGGCGGTGGAGCCCACCGTGGCCAGCAAGGCCATGCCACTGGACAGACGGCTCTGGATGCTGCCGACGGCGCGGTCGAGGGATTGGTTGACCCAGGTGTGCTTGTCGACCATGGATGCCATCGAGTCTTTGTGGTTGTCGGCGGCCCTGATGCCTTGCTCGGCGACAAACCGGAGGGCAGAACCTTCTTCCAGCAAGGCCACGCCTTCCTTGACCGACGATGCCTTCCAGAAGGCTTCCGAACCCTTGTAGCCGCTGGTGAGCATGGAGCGCTGCTCAAGCAGCTTGACGAAGGTGACATACCAGGCGGCCATCGACATGACGATCAGGATGACCAGCGTGCCGCGCTTCACCCAATCCGACGAGGCCCACATGCCGGCCAGGCCGAACGGGTTGGCGACGGCTTCCTGCGAAACAGCGCCCGCTGGCGCGCTGGCAGCCTTGGCGACGTCAGCGGCCGTGGCCGGGGCGGGCGGCGTGGCGCTGGCTGCGGCGGCTGGCGCAGGAGCGGCTTGGGCATATGCCGCTTCCGGCAGGGTGGCCGCCAGCGAAACAACGGCGATCAGCGCCGCAGCAAAACCGGCGCGCAACAGATGGGTCAAAGACATGGGGCCTCCAGGGATTGCGGCGCTGTGGTGTGTGGGCGCCGATGAAATCGGTTGGGAACCGGTTGGGTTCTTGGTTTCAGGGTGGGTGCAGGGTGACGCTGGCAGGGTGTGAGGAAGCACGCGGGGTTGCTGACTCACTGGATGCGCCAGACGTATTCAACTTCGGTCGTGCCGCCTGTCGCTGCCCCGGTTTCGTCCCGGCCAGGGGAGAAGCGGCATTCACTCAGCTTGGTCAGTGCGATGCGATCCAGCATGCGATGCTCGCGCGAGCTGCCGGCGGACCGCACCACTTCAGAACTCACCATCTTGCCGCTGGCGTCGATCGTGAAGCGGATGCGGGTGGTGCCCGTGGCCTCAGCGCGCAGTGCGGCAGCGGGGTAGTCGTCAGCCTGCGGCGCGCAGGTTTGCACGTTCAGGGCCGCGGGCTGCGCTGCCCGACGCACCGGGGCCGGTGCCGCCGGCGCGGGCGGCGCCGGTGGTGCCGGCGGCGTGATCGTCACGGGGGCTGCTGGCGGCGGCGTTTGTGTCTGCACCGTGATGGTGGGCGCTGGCGTGGGCGGTGGATTGACCACCACTTCCGGCGGCGGCACGAAGCTGGGCGGCGGCGGCGCAAACTTCGGCGGCGGAGGCAGGTTTTCCGGTGGCGGCGGCGGTGGCGGCTTCACCTCTTCGATGATCTTGGTTTCGATCGGCGCCTTGATCACGTCGACCACGCGCTGTGCCAGCCCCGACACCACTGCCCACCCGAGGAGCAGGTGCAACAGGACCACGACGCCAAAGCTGACGAGGTGTTTGGCTGGGCGTCGTTGTTGCTCGGCAAAATCCACTGTCTGTCCTCCTTCGCGGCCACCGTGTGACAGGTGGTAGCGAAACCTGGGTATCCTTGGGGCCTGCAAGCAGTTGCATTACCGCTTGTGTCAGCCCTGTTAAAGCGGCCACTATAGCGGCCTGTTCGGGTTGACCAACGGGGCTACACCCTAGCGGGGGCAGGCGCTCCAAGTAACTAAACTACATTGTACAGATGCTTACAGGGCGCCCGCAATACCGGGAGGGAGCCCCATTCAGGGCCCTGTCTGCGTAGCGAAACTACGTGCTTCCAAGGCCACCTGTTGGGCTTTCACGCGGTTGCACCACGCATTTCAGTGTAGCGTTTCAATCGATTGCATTGTGTGCCCGGCTACCCAGGGCTTTCCCCAAGTGGCCCCCATTGAAGAGCCCGAACCGGCCCGCAGGCCCCCACAAGCCGTCACCACTGCACTGAGTTGTTACGGGTCGCCGGCCCGACGGGCGCCGCGTTCTGGCGCGCGGCCGGCCTAACATTCCAGGTCCACAGCCGAGGGAGGCCGGGTGTTCACGTTCAACGCGGGGCAGATGCAGCGCATCGGCGAACAGTCGTTCCTGACGCGCATGCGCGAGATCCTGGCCGAGCAGTTTCCTGATCAGCAGGCGTACCTGGCTTCACCCGAGTTTGAGCCGACGGTGCTGGCGCTGGTCGACCGCGCTGCCACGTACGGGTTGGCCGACGAACAATCGGCCGCCACCTTCGTGTTGACGGCCTGGCTGCTGGGCGCCGAATTCGACACCGACTTTCCGGGCCTGCAGCAACTGCTGGCGCAGGACGACCTGACAGCGCTGCAGAAGTGCGCCGCGCTGGAACGCTTTGCGCAGACCCTGCTGGACGATCTTCGCCAGCAAGCCGAAGCGTCGCCCGCCCCATGAGCCTGGGCGAGAGTCTGCGCCATGTCACACGCGCCATCGTGCGTGCTGGCCAGCAGGAAGAGCAGGCGATGCGGCGCGCTGCCGCGCGCGCCCTGGACGAGGCGCGCGACACCGTTCAGCGCGTCTACGCCATCGGGTCGCAGGGTGTGTCGCGCGTGGCCAGTGGCGTGGCCGACGCCGCCCACCGCGGCTGGGCCGTCACCAAGGGGGGAGTTGCTGCGGCGGCCGGCACCGTGGGCACCGCTGGCGCCGTGGCGGTGGGCGGCACCGCCGTGGTTGCCGCCGAGGCCTACAACAAGGTCCGCCAACGCTATTCAGATACCCAGCCCGCACTCGGCCCGCTGACCGTGTGCAGCAAGGTCCAGGGTGAAAGCCCCGAGGCCCGCAAGGAACGGTTCCTGCGCCGTCAGGCACTCATCGCCCACGGCAAGCAGGACCCCCGCACCCGCGACAGCGCCGAGCGCCTCGAACGCGACATGAAGTCGGTTGAACTGGCGCGTTTGTCCGCCCACGTGTACACCCACTACGACCCCGACAGCCCCAACCCCAGCCCGCTGCCGCAGCCTTGGAAGGTCGCATCGGATGGGGAGTTGGAGACGATGGGGTTGAAGCCTTCCGTGGTGAAGGACGCCAAGGCCGCGGTCTACACCTTGCCGCCCGGTTTTCCGTTTGAGCCCAAGACCGTGGTGGCTTTCCGCGGTACGACCGGCGAGGCGGAGGACATCCTGGTGGACCATGACAATGCGTTGGGGCGGACTACGCGGCAGTA
>JAJTDE010000288.1 GCA_021298085.1 Rubrivivax sp. | reverse complement strand
ACCCAAGTTCGACACGAACCTCTGCAAGTGGTTGATTTCCTTAGAAACCACTCAAAAGTTTCCACTACAAGAGGCTGAGCTGGGCGTCTGGTGCGGGTTTCCTGAGCTTCATGGCGGCCAAGAGATCGGCTTGGTCGCGGTTGATGGTGGACACGCCAGTAATCGGCGCGCCTTGGTTAATGGACACGCTCTGCCGCTGGATCCGCCTGAGCTGCGCCAAGGCCGTTTCGGGTGACGCACTGTGGCCCGCGGCCTTCAGCCGTTGCCTCATCACCCGGTAGATGATCAGCGCCAGGAAGCAGATGCTTGCGTGTGCCCTGATCCGCTCGGGCAGCCGGTGGAACACCGGTGCGTTGAAGCCCCGCTCGATGTCGGCCAGGCTCTTGTAGCGATCCACGATCTCGGCTGGCTTCAGATCTTGAACGTTGGTCACCAGCAGCAGCTTGCCGTCCATCATCTGCGCTCTGGCGAGTGCCTTGGCGTCGATGTCGTAGGTGAACAGGTCAGACTTCAGGTCCACCTTGATGATCTTGGACAAGTGGGCCTCGGCAACCTCGTGGAAGAAGCGAGCCTTGGCACCGGAGTCACTGAGCTTGCGGCCACGATGGATGTCACCGGCGTCCTGCCCATCGAGCTTGCTGGCCAGTTGTTCGGCACGCGCCTGCAGGGCTGCCACGCGCGACGCCCGCAGGGCCATTTGTTCTTGAGCCCGAGCCGGGTCATACGCCACGATCAGGCGATGACCCTCCCAGCGAGACTCGCTGATCGTCTGGCCGCTCTGGGCGCAGGCCGCATCGTGCAGCGGCTCCAGCAACTCCACAAACTCGCCATAGCGCCGGCCGGGCACCGCCAGCACAAACTCCAGCGGCTGACCGCTGGGCAAGGCGATGCGGTTGAGGTCACTCAGGTTGTCCACCGACAGCAAGCCCCGATCAGCCACGATCACCAGGCGCCGGATGTACGGATATCGGGCCAATACCTTGCGCACCGTGGGCAGCATGGTCGGCGCCTCGGCGGTGTTGCCGTCAAACACCTCGTGATAGATCGGCATGCCGTCAGCCGTTTGCACCACACCCAGCATGAACTGGCGGGCCACGGAGCCTTCCTTGGACATGCCGAAGTGCCGAACGTCACCATCCTGAACGCTCAGGCCTGCACTGCGGATGGTGGTCAGGTCGTAGAACACGACCGAGAGTTCGTCGTCGATCAAGGGCCGCAGCAGATGTGCCACGCAATCGTCCACGGCGCCTTGATGGTCCATGAGCGCGTCCATGCTGCGCAGCAGGTGCTGGTGGGTGATCTTGGTGGGATCAACCCCAGGCATGGAGACCGTCTGCAGCCAGCGTAATGCGCCCAGCTTGGAGTCGGCATCGCACAGCCGGTTGAACACCATCACGCGCAGAGCCTGTTCTATGGGCGTGGCGAAGCGGGCTTGCCTGAAGACACCGGCCAGGGCATCAAAGCCCAGTTCGCGCCACAGCTGGTCAAGGGCCCAAACGTCACCGAGCGCCAGGGCCGATTCGAATTGAACCTGAGGGGTGGTGGTGTCGCGAGGCCCGTGGCCACGTGCCTTGAGAAGGGCTTGCAGGACCTTGTCGACCTGGCCGCCGTTCTCGTCCACGCGGCCCAGCATGAGCAGGTTGCGCTGGCGGGGCTGACCGTTGACATCGCGGAAGGACTCAACCAGCTGAGCGTAGGTGTGGAAATCTCCGGGATGGGTCACTAAGCTCTTGATTCATAAGCGACTCAACGCAGCAAAAGGGCCAAGAACGGGGTTCAAGTGTCGAACTCCGGAGTTCACCTTGAACGGGCGATGAGTTTGGGCGGAAATTCAGCGGTTCCACCAGTGTCCTGATGAACGTGGATGCGGATCTGACCCAGCCGCCGCTGCTGTCTGCTGGCGACTGAAGCCGCTGCAGTGGCCCGGTTTCCGCCACCCGAGCGAGCAGCGAGAATCAGGCATGCCTGACGCCGCCTCTCGCCGATCACCCCTGGGCTCCGTCGCCGATGGCGCGCAGCGCCAACAAGCAAACAACCCGCTGCACGGACTGACGCTCGAAATGATCGTCACGGCCCTGGTTGATCACTACGGCTGGGCCGGCTTGGGAGAGCGCGTCCCGCTGCGTTGCTTCACCAGTGACCCGAGCGTGGCGTCCAGCCTGAAGATGCTGCGCAAGACACCCTGGGCACGCGAGAAGGTCGAAAGCCTGTATCTCTTCATGCGGCGCGAACAACGGCGCGAGGGTCGGGGCTGAGGCGGGGCTGGGCCCTTGGCAAATGGATCTAGGGCAACGCTGAACAAGCCACCGATTTCATTGATCGATCGGCAGGCGATGGGTAGTGTTGCGCGTGATGAGATCACAAGGCCGACATGCCTCGGATTCGAGCCGAATGGACGCCACTCCGCACCCTTTGGGCGCGCTTTGCCCGCATTACTGGCGCACTCATGCCACGAGGCGCGCGCGCCAGGTAGATGTTCGAACGAGCGCGTTGCGCTCTTGGCCAAGCCACGGTAGCGCACCCTGGTGAGGCCCCAAAGCCTCTTGACCGCGGCGAAGACGTGCTCCACGCGGGACCGCACCTTGGACTTGTTGCGTTTCTTCGCCCGCTAGATCTCATCGCCCTCTCCGTTACGGCAAACGCGCTGGTTCGTGAAGTCCTTGGCTCGCGGCGCCTTCGACTCGATCAGCGCCTTCTGACTGGCATAGGCGCTGTCACCATACACACGCCGCTCGCCGCCGTGCAGCAAATCGGGCATTAGATGCTTGTCACGTACGTTGGCTGAGGTGACCACTGCGCTGTGTGCCAACCCCGTTCGGCTAAGGATGGTCTGAGTAACTGAAACTCGGCGCACCATGAGGCGACCAAACAGAACTCCGAGGCCGTCAAGAGTCACGTTCCGGCCAGCGAAGGGGCGTTTTTCCCCAATCCAACTGGCGATCGAGCCTGGCCCGACGCCTGACGCTGCGATTCAGACGCACTCATCCCCGAGCGGCCTGCAAGCTTCGACGCGACATCCACAGATTCGACAGCATGAACAGCGTCGTCACCTGCTCTGCATTCTTGGCAAGCCCGCGGTAGCGCGTCTTCGCGTATCCGAGTTGCCGCTTGATCACGCGGAACGGCTGCTCGACCTTGGCTCGGATGCTGGCCTTGACGAATTCGACCTGGTCCTTCAGCGCGTCGATCGGCTTGCTCGCGTCGAGGGCCTTTCGCTTGCCCGGTGTCATGGCGAGCGACCATCGGACGCGCTTTCGTTGGCTGCGCTTCTCGATGCCCCGGTAACCCGAGTCTGCGAAGACTTCCCTCTCTTTGCCGTGCAGCAACTGCTCCACCACGCTCAGGTCGTGGACGTTGGCACCGGTACAGACCTGTTGGTGAACAAGGCCACTGTGGGCATCGACGGCGATATGTGCCTTGTTCGGGCTCGCGCCCTCGTCCGCTTCGCGATCCAGCGCAAAGCGCTGTCCTTCGCCCTGCGGACTCGTCATGCCGCAGTACCCGTTGTTCAGCTTCGTCGTCGGGTGCATCTCCGGGTCTCGCGTACCCGTGCTGTTCTTCGTCGAACTAGGTGCCGCGATCAGCGTGGCGTCGACCATCGAACCGGTCTTCAGCATCAGGCCTTTGGCGTCGAGCGTGGCGTTCATGGCGGCGAACATCTGCGCAGCCAAGCCGTGCTTCTCCAGCCGGTGACGGAACCTCAAGATCGTGCTCTCGTCGGGCAGTCGAACGAGCTCATCGGGCAACTGTGCAAACCCGCGGTACATCGGCACGTCGAAGAGCGCTTCTTCCATCGCCGGATCCGACAGACCAAACCACTGCTGCATGTAGTGGATGCGCAGCATCGTTTGGATTAGGAACGGCGGCCGCCCGATTTTGGCCCGGGGACTGTGCGGCTCGATGAGGGCAACCAGTTCACCCCAGGGGACAACGCGGTCCATCTCTCCCAAGAATACCCGCTTGCCAGTCTTCTTCTTCGGTTCGAGGCCCAGGTTCGCTTGCTTCATGGGCGCCATCGTCCTACGTCATTGCCTCGTGCGCCATTCGGATCGGCGCAGGGTTTTACAGACTTTCCCTAATTCGAACAATCTCGGTTGACGATATTGAAATCACATAACTCTTCACGTGTCAGCGGCCTGGTATATATAATAGAAACACTGAACATCAGCTTGACCAAACCCTGTACATCAATTTGATTTTGTCGCGATTCAAGATAGGGGCCGATGCCAGTCTTGATTGAATCTTCAACTATACCGACGATCTCATTTTGCAAGCTCTTGATGGCAACTAGAAGATTGTCGCCAGCTTTGAATGTACGGGCGTCCTTGATGCCTACCAGATAGTGCCCAGCGGCGCGCTCGATGGTTCGAACCATCCATGAGAAAGCGGCCTGCTCGTCGAAATGATTGACCGAAGCGGCGGTTCCAAGAGATGGCATACGGGTAAACGCCGAAAGTGCCACCGTGCGCTCGATCTCGGGGAGCTGCGTGGCAAGACCGCTATCCAGCAACGTCAAAAACTGCTGGGCCGGCGAAGACAATTTGGCGAAGGCCATGGCTGCGCGCAACGGTGCATCACGGCGGACACCTCGCGGGTCACCGAATTCGGCAAGCCATTGCGCGGCAAAGGCGAACCTCTCGTCTTGTGCAGCCAGGACTGGGGCCAGCCGCGCCATCATGCGCAGGCGACCGATCTGCAAGTCGAGCTCGGCGGGATTCAGCGTGCCGTCTTTGCCGGTGGCCTCCTGTATCGCGATATCGATGCGCGACCCGCTGAACCGCGAGAATCCGTGCGGCTCAAATGTTCCACCATTTTCGACGTCGCGCAAAAGACCGGATACAAATATATAAGTACAGGCGCTGATACAGTAGCTGCCTTGGCTGACCTTGGTTTCAATGGGGCGGCCATTTCGG
>JAJTDE010000123.1 GCA_021298085.1 Rubrivivax sp. | reverse complement strand
TTGGCGCCGAGGATGACCACGATCTCGCCCGCGGCCACCCGCAGGTCCACCCCCTTCAGGGCTCGGTGCTGGCCGTAGCTGACGGCGAGTTGGCGCACCTCAAGCATGGTCGGCCCCCAGGTAGGCGGTGATCACGCCGGGGTCTGACAGCGCCTGCTCGGGCGTGCCCTCGGCGATCTTGGCGCCGCTGCTCATCACAATGCAGCGGTCGCACAGGCTGCGGATGGCGTCCATCACGTGTTCAACCAGGATGACCGTGCGGCCGTCGTCGCGCAGGCTGCGGATCAGCGCGATGCCGGTCTGCAGCTCGGTCGGGTTCAGGCCCGCCAGCCACTCGTCCAGCAGCAGCACCTTCGGGTCACCGGCCAGCGCGCGGGCCAGCTCCACGCGCTTTTCATCGATGTAGGTCAGTGCCGAGGTCGGCAGCCCCTTGGCGTGGCCCAGGCCCACCCGCTCGAGCTGGCGTTCGGCGTGGCGCTGAAGCTCCCGGCCCCACAGCCGCTTGTGGCCAAAGACGGCGCCGGCCATGACGTTTTCCAGCACGCTCAGGCCCGGCAGCACGCGCACCAGCTGGAAGGTGCGGCCCACGCCGGCGCGGGCGATCTCGCGGGCCGGTCGGCCAGAGATCAGGTGCTCGTCCAGGCTGATGTCACCAGATGTCGGCTGCAAGGCGCCCGAGATCAGGTTCATCATGGTCGTCTTGCCTGAGCCGTTGGGGCCGATGATGCCCATCACCTCATGCTCGCGCACCGTGAAGCTGACCTGGTCCACGGCCTTCAGCCCGCCAAAGTGCTTGCTGACCTGGTGCACCTCCAGAATGATGCGCTCAGCCATGTCGGCCCCCCGCAGCGCCGTCACGCGCGCGGCGCGCCAGCTTCTCCAGCAAGCCCACCACCCCCTGCGGGATGAAGTAGACGATCAGCAGGAAGGAGATGCCCAGCAGCAGCACGGTCTGCGTGGGGAAGCTGGCCGAGATGGCCTCCCACAGCAGTGTGAAGGGGATGACACCGACGATGGGGCCCCACAGCCGGTGCACACCCCCCAGCAGCGCCATGATCACCACCTGGAAGCTCAGGTCCGGTGAGAAGACCATGGCGGGCTCGATGTAGGTGAAGCGCGGCGCCATCACGGCGCCCACCACCGACGCCACCACGCCAGACACCACAAACAGCGCCACCTTGGCGCGTGCCGAGTGGATGCCCACGTGGGATGCCACCAGCTCGTCGTTGCCGATGATGCGCAGTGCAAAGCCCAGGCGCGAGCGGTTGATCAGCCAGCCCACCGCAGCCACGATGGCCCCCAGCACCAGCAGCTGCCAGTAGATGTGGTGGTCCTTGATGTCGGTGAGCACATACAGGCCGCGGCTGCCGGTGAAGTTGTTCTGCACCCAGGTGACCACCTGCCGGATGAACTCCGCCAGGCCCAGCGTGAAGATCACGAAGTACACGCCGCTCAGCCGCAGCGTGGCCATGCCCACCAGCAGGGCCAGCACACCGCCGACCAGCGCGGCGATGGGCACCAGCACCGCATAGGGCAGCTGCTCGATGCCGGAGGCGACGATGTAGGCGCCCAGCCCGTAGAAGGCGGCAGTCGCCAGCGAGATGTAGTGCGTGGGTCCGGAAAACAGCGCCCATGAGGTGGCCAGTACGCCGTACATGGCCATCGAGATGCCCAGCGTCAGCAGGTAGGCGTTGCCGATGGCCGGCAGGAAGGCCAGCAGCACAAACACCAGGCCCACACCCAGCACACCCAGCGTGTCGCGGCGGCTCATGAAGCCCGCCTCCCGAACAGGCCCTGCGGCCTGAACAGCAGCACCAGCACAAACAGCAAGTAGGCCGCGGCCAGCGTCAGGCCGGGGTCGATCAGGCTGGCCACGGCTGTCTCGGCCAGGCCCAGGATGAGGGCGGCGACGATCGCGCCGCGCACGTCACCCACGCCGCCCATGATGACGATGATCAAGGCCTTCATCGTGAACAGCACACCGATGGACGCGTGCATGGTCAGGAAGGTCGACAGGATGCCGCCCGCCGCGGCCGTGATGGCGCCACCCAGCGCAAAGGCCAGCGTGTTCATGCGCGACACATCGATGGCCACCAGGCTGGCCGAGCGCGGGTCTACCGCGACGGCACGCAGCGCCATGCCGGTGCGGGTGGCCGTCAGCCCCAGGTAGACGAGGGCGCAGACGCCCGCGGCCAGCACGGCAGCGGTGACGCGGTTCAGGCCGAAATTGCTGCCAAACAGCGTCACCGGCTCGGCCAGGAACGAGTAGTTGAAATACTCGCCGCCAAAGGCCCAGCGCATGATGCCCACCATCGCAAAGCTCAGGCCGAAGGTGGCCAGGATGCTGTCCACCTCCAGCTGCCCGCGGCTCTTGCTGCGCTTGACCAGCGGCACCAGCAGCCAGCGGTAGATGGCCGCATTCACCACAAAGGCCAGCGGCACCACCACCAGCAGCGACAGCAGCGGATTCAGCTTCTGGGCCGTGAAGACCCAGAACGCACCGAAGGCCCCGGCCACCAGCATCTCGCCGTTGGCCAGGTTCATGATGCGCGCGACGCCGTACTGCAGCGTCAGGCCCATCGCCAGCAGCGAATAGGTCGCGCCCAGCAGGATGCCGGTGATCAGGATGTCCATGCGTGTGCGTCCGGGCCAGGGGGGCTTACCAGCCCGTCTTCAGTTGCACCGGCTTTTCACCCGGCTTGCCGGTGGAGGCCACGCCGACAAACTTGCCGCCCTGCCACTGGCCCACCGTCCAGAACTGCTCGATCTGCTGGTTCTTGAAGGTCCAGTTGCCCAGCACCGTCTTGAAGGCGTTTTTCTTGATGAAGTCGGTCACCGCGGCCTTGTCGACACCGCCCGTGCCTTCGATGGCCTGCTCCAGCACCTGCAGGCTGGCGTAGGTGACGGGGCCGGCCCAGTAGTCGGCGTCCACGCCGGTGAGCCGCTTGTGGGTTTCGAAATAGCCCTTCATCTCGGGCGCATCGGGGTTGATGCCGCCAGCGCCCAGGATGTTCTCGGCCGACTTGCCGTACTTCGCGCCAAAGGCCGGGAAGCAGGTGGCCACGGCCGAGTAGTACACCTTGGTGTTCAGGCCTTCGATCTTCGACAGCTCGGCCAACGCGAAGGTGTCGGGCGGGTACGACCACGCCACGAAGGCATCCGGGTTGGCGGCCTTGGCGCCCTTGACCACCGGGGCCAGGTCCTGCGTGCCCAGCGGGTAGCTCTTGTCGTAGACGATCTCCAGGCCGTGCTTCTTGAAGATCGGGCGCGCGGCTTCAGCCAGCTCGATGCCAAAGGCGTCGGCCACGTTGACCATTGCCACCTTCTTGCCGATCTTGCCTTCCTTGACCAGCTTTTCCAGGATGCTGCCCACCGAATCGGCAAAGGCGGTGGTGTTGCCCAGCGTCAGGAACAGCGTGGGGTAGCGCTTGGTCAGCTCAGCGCCCTTGTCGGTGATGGAGCTGACGGCCAGCTGCGGGTAGCCGTACTTGGCAAACACCGGTGCCGTGGCCAGGTTCAGCCCCGTGCCGTAGGGCGCAATGATGAAGTCGACCTTGTCCTGCGTGGCCAGCCGCTCCACGGCCTTGATGGCCTCGCCCGGGTCGGTGCGGTCGTCGTACTCGATGAGCTCGACACGGCGGCGGCTGCCGTCCTTCATCTTCAGGCCGCCGCGCTCATTGACCTGCGTGACCCACATCTTGATGCTGGGCCAATGGGTGACCGCCGCACCACCGGCCAGCGGGCCGGTCTTGGGCGCCACCGCGCCGATCTTGATCGGCGCGCCCTGCGCAAAGGCCGTGCCGGCGGACAGCAACGGGCTGGCGGCGGCGGCCGCGGCCAGCTGGAGCGTGGTTCTGCGTTTCATGGTCTTTTCTCCTGGGTGGTGGGTAGCAGTCAGTGGTGAAAACTGAGGCCGGGCCTCAGAAGGGGTAGTGCGCGGGTTCGGTCTGCAGCGTCATCCAGCGCAGCTCAGTGAATTCGTCGATGGCCGCCCGGCCGCCAAAGCGGCCCCAGCCGCTGGCCTTGACGCCACCAAAGGGCATCTGCGGCTCGTCCTGCACGGTGGCGGAATTGATGTGGCAGATGCCGGTGTCGATCTGCCGGGCCACCGCCATGGCGCGGTTGACATCGCGGCCGAAGACTGCCGCCGACAGCCCATAGTCGGTGTCGTTGGCCACCGTGATGGCCTCTTCCACCGAGTGCACACGCACCACACCGGCCACCGGGCCAAAACACTCGTCGCGGTAGAGCTGCATGGCCGGCGTCAGGTGGTCGAGCAGCAGCGGCTGCATCACGGCCCCCTCGGCCTCACCGCCGGTGACGAGCGTGGCGCCCTTGCGCAGCGCGTCTTCCACCATGGCCCGCACGCGGTCCACCGCACTGCGGCTGATCATCGCGCCCAGCACGCAGCCCTCGGTGCCCGGCGGGCCGGCGCGCAGGCTGCGCGTGCGGGCGGCGAGCTTGTCGACAAAGGCATCGGCCACGGCCGCATCCACCACGATGCGCTCGGTGCTCATGCAGATCTGCCCCTGGTTCATGAAGGCACCAAAGGCGGCGGCCTGGGCCGCGGCGTCCAGATCGGCGTCGTCCAGCACCACCGGGGGCGCCTTGCCGCCCAGCTCCAGCAGCGAACGTTTCAGGTGACGCGCGCAGATCTCGGCCACCTGCCGGCCCACCCGCGTGGAGCCGGTGAAGTTCACGCGGCGCACCGCCGGGTGCGCGATCAGCGACTCCACGATGCTGGGTGCATCGGCCGGCGCATTGCTCACGAGGTTCAGCACCCCCGGCGGCAGGCCGGCCTGCCGCGCGGTGTCAGCCACCAGCCAGTGGGTCATCGGGCACATCTCGGCGCCTTTCAGCACCACGGTGTTGCCACAGGCCAGCGGCATGGCCACGGCCCGCACCGCCAGGATGACGGGGGCATTCCAGGGTGCGATGCCCAGGCAGACACCGGCCGGCTGGCGCACGGCCATGGCCATCTGGCCAGCCTTGCCCGAGGGGATCAGCTCTCCGCCGATCTGCGTGACCATGGCGCCGGCCTCGCGCAGCATCTCAGCCGCCAGGCGGCAGTTGAAGTGCGCCCACATCGGGACGGCGCCGGTTTCGGCGGCCATGGCACGCGCAAACTCGGGCGCCCGCTCGGCCAGGCGGTCGGCAAAGCGGTTGAGCACGGCCCGCCGCTCGGTGGGCGCCACCGACGACCAGCCCGGAAAGGCCGCGGCCGCCGCGTTCACCGCGGCGTGGGCATCGGCCACGCTGGCCGCCGCGGCCGCTGAGGCCGTCACGCCGCTGACCGGGTCGCGCCGTTCGAAGCGAACCTGGCCTGCAGCCGGGGCATCCAGGCCCTGGATGAGCAAGGGGACGTTGTACATCGGGGCCCGACTGTCGCGGAGCACGGGTTCCCCTGGTATGCACATTTCTGGTGTCCGGGTGACACTTTCCGGTGACAAGGGTCGGGGTTTTCACTTTTGGTAATCACCATGAGCCAGGCATGACAGCGGAACTTGCGGCGAGCATCGGCGCTGCGCGCGGCATGGCGGCCTATGGCTCGCGCGAGGTGCATGCGCAGGCCATCACGCCGGCGCTGCGCCGCCAGCGCTGGTCATTGCAGGGGCAGGCCACGGGCGTGCTGTCGCATGCGGTGCACCTGAGTGCCGGGCGAGGCCTGGTGCTGCACGCCCAGGGTGAACTGGCGCTGCGCGCGCCCGATGTGGTCTGGCTGCCCGCCGGCCGGGCGCGTGAACTGCAGGTGGAGGCCGGCAGCGTGGGGGTCAGCGTCGGCTTTTCCGATGCTCTGCTGGCCAAGGCCCTGAGCGAACGCGAGGACGAGGCCCCGCTGCGCCAGGTCAGCAGCCGGCTGGTGGTGGTGACACCCCCGGAGGGTGCGTTGCGCGCAGAACTGGTGCGTTCCCTGATGGCCGTGGAAGCCGAGGCGCGCAGTGGCTCGGGCGGGCTGAGGCCCTATCTCTCCGCCCACCTGACCATCCTGCTGGTGGCGCTGTGGCGGCTGAGCAGCCATGACGTGGCACAACTGCCCAGTGGGGCACCGGCGCGTCAGCGCCTGTTGCGCTTCCGGCACCTGGTGGAAGCGCAGTTCCGCACCCGCTGGCCCGTGTCGCGCTATGCGTCAGAACTCGGCCTCTCACCCGACGGCCTGCACGACCTGTGTGTGCGCAGCCTGGGCCGCAGCCCGCTGAGCCTGGTGCATGAACGGGTGGTGGGCGAGGCCTGTACCCTGCTGGCCCGCACCGACCTGGGCGTGGATCAGCTGTCGGCGGACCTGGGCTTCGACAGCCCCAGCCACTTCAGCCGCTTCTTCAAGCGCTGGACAGGCCGCAGCCCCACCCATTGGCGCGAGGGTGTGCGCGTGCAAGCCCAGCAAGGGCAGGCTCGCCAACAGCTGGGTTACGGCGACTGGCCGTGACGCTGCGTGCCGTGCCCGCCGGCCCCAGGGCGCGCGGCGGCCTGACGCCGGCACCCAGCCCGCATCAGGCCGCCTGCAGGAACTCGTCGTAGGCCGCCACAAAGTCCTGCGGCAACTCGAAGTAGGGCAAGGCGCCGGTGGGAAACACGCTGAACCGCCAGTGGGGCTTGCCCCGCAGGAAGGCCATGCCGCGGTAATCGGTGAAGTCGCCGCGCACGCCGTGGCTGGCCCAGACAGGCATGCTGAGGGTGTCATACACCGTGTGGATGTCGGCACTGAACAGGCCCGCGCTCAGGAAGCACAGTGGCGCGTATTCGGCCCCCTGTTCCTGCGCCGTGCGCACGGCGTAGGCCCACATGGCTTCGTCGATCTGGGCGCGGCCCCAGGTCTTGCGCAGGAAAAATCGCACCACACCGGGCCGCGTCAACTGGCGGAACAGGCCTGCGCCCCACCCGGAGCCCGGCCCGCGCAAGGCCTTGTGCAGCCAGGGCAGACCGCGGGTGCTGCCTGGTGCACCGCGGCCGGACTGCCCACCGCGCAGGCCAGTGGGGCTGACCAGTGCCACGCTGCGCACCGCGTCAGGGGCTTCCGCGGCGGCACGCGCGACGAACTCGCAGCCAAGCGACACCGCCAGGGTGTCCACGGGAGCCGCACCGCAGCGGGCCCGGATGTGCGTCAGTGCGGCGTGCACGGCATCGGTCATCAGGCGTGGCGTGTAGTCACGGTCGCTGCGTTCTGACAGCCCATAACCCGGCAGGTCGATGGCAAACACCCGGCGGCTGGCCCGGTAGTGCTCAAACAACGGGCGCACCTCCGACGCCGCCGCCGCGGCATTCACGCTGTGCACCAGCAGCATGGGTGGCCCGTCGCCCTGGCCGTCGGCGTACAGGCTGACGCGCCCAGCGCGCGGGTGATGGATGTCGACACGTTCGCCGGGCAACGGGGCTGGCAGGGCCATGGAGGTTTCCTTGGTGAACGCCGAGGATACGCGCCACGCACCCGGTTCGCGGGTTTCTGAAACTTGGGCACACTGGCGCCACATGAATGCCCCGGCCACACCCCCTGCCGCAGCACCTACGGCACCCACGGCCCCGCACCGCTTCTCATGCCCGGCCTGCGGCGCCAGCATGGCCTTCAACCCGCTGAAGGCCGCGCTGGCCTGCGCCGCCTGCGGCCACGAGCGCGCGCTGCCGCCGCCCACCGACGACGCGCAGGCCCAGGCGCTGCGCGAACAGGACTACCGGGAGGCGCTGCGCCGCCTGGCCGCCCGTGAGCCTACGCTGCAGGCGCGGGTGGTGGACTGCAGCGCCTGCGGCGCGCAGACCCGCTTCGAGGGCCATGTCGTGGGCGACCACTGCGCCTTCTGCGCCACGCCGCTGGTGCTGGAACAGTCCCACGACGAACGCCTGATCCCGACGCAGGCGCTGGTGCCCTTTGCGCTGGACAAGGCGGCGGCGCAGCAGGTGTTTGCGCGCTGGGTGGGCAGCCGCTGGTTTGCGCCCAATGCGCTGAAGCGCACCGTCAGCCAGGCCGACGGCATCCGTGGCGTCTACACGCCCTGGTGGACCTACGACGCCCAGACGGTGAGCACCTACCGCGGTGAACGCGGCACCCACCGCCAGGTGCGCGACGACCGCCCCGGTGCCAGCGACCGCGCCGGCTCGGGAACCCGCACCGTCACCGACTGGGAGCCGGTGTCCGGCGCCGTGCCGGTGGCCTTTGACGACATCCTGGTGGTGGGTTCACCGTCCATCCCGGCGCGGCTGGCGCGGGTGCTGGACCGCTGGGACTTGTCCCGGCTGCGCCCGCCCGCGCCGGAATGGATGGCGGGTTTTGCCGTCGAGGTCTACCGCCAGGGCCTGGAGCCCGGGTTTGACGAGGCCCGCGCGCGCATGGAGCCGGTCATCGTGTCCGCCATCCGGCAGGACATTGGCGGCGACGAACAGCGCATCCACGGCCGCCAGACGCTGGTGGACGACATCCGCTTCAAGCATGTGCTGCTGCCGGTGTGGATCGGCAGCTACCGCTTCGATGGCCACCCGTACCAGGTGGTGGTGAACGGGCAGAGTGGCGAGGTCGAAGGCGATCGGCCTTACTCGGTGGTCAAGATCACGCTGGCGGTGCTGCTGGCCCTGGTGGTGCTGGCCGTGCTGGTGTCGATGTCTGGGGGCTCTTGAGGGCCGGCCTGCGGGCTTTCAGCCTGGCCACTGGCAGACGGCTTCGAGCCGGTGGCCGTCAGGGTCCACCACAAAGGCCGCGTAGTAGTGCGGGCCGTAGTCCGGGCGCAGGCCGGGCGGCCCATTGTCAGTGCCACCCGCAGCCAGCGCCGCGGCATGGAAGTGGTCGACCGCCGCGCGGCTGGGGGCGACCAGCGCCAGGTGGAAGCCCGGCTGCGGCGGCACCGGGGCGGCCACCTGCTTGATGGCCAGCTTGTCGCCATCGCCGGCCGGGCCATAACCCACGGCCTGGCCGGTTTCACCGGGGCGCAGGTCAGACCAGACGCGCCCAAAACCCAACGGCGCCAAGGCCTGGTCGTAGAAGTGGGCCGAGCGTTCGATGTCGACGCAGCCCAGCGAGACGTGGTGGAGCATGGTGTGTGTGGCGCCTCAGCGTCGGGGGCTCAGTGGCCGCTCAGCAGCCGCTGTCTTGCCGCGCACTTGCCAAGCGCACTTGCCGTTCACTTGCCCGTCAGCCGGGCCTTGACGTCCTGTGCCACACCCTTGTTGACAAACTGCAGCGTGGCCACCTTGGACAGGTCGACCTCACCCGCACGGTAGAGCCCGGCCTTGACCATCTGCTGGTAGAAATCCTGGATGCGCGCCGCGTTCATCGCCCCGATGCCGGCCTTGGCAGCTTCACCGGAATCGACGATGCCCTGGCTCTTCATCAGCGCCACCGAGGCCTCGATCTCGGCCTCGGTCATCTCGGGGTTGTCCTTGATCATCATCGCGTTGGCGGCCTTGCGGTTGCCATACAGGTAGTTGACCCAGCCGAGGATGGACGCGTCGACAAAGCGCTGCACCAGTTCGGGCCGGTTTTTCACCGTGTCGGTCCGCGCCTCGATCAGCGTGCTGTAGGTGGAAAAGCCGTGGTCGGCCAGCAGGTGCACCACCGGCTTGAACTTGCCCTGGTTCTCGACATAGATGGGTTCGGCCACGCTGTAGCCCTGCTGGATGGCCTTGGGGTTGGCCAGGAAGGGCGCCAGGTTGTAGTTGTAGGGCTTCAGCGATTCGTCCTTGAAGCCGTGCACCGCCTTCAGCCAGGCCCACCAGCTGAACTGGCCGTCCTTGGCGATCAGCGCCACCGGCGCCGTCTTCAGCTGCTCAAAGCGTTCGTAGCCCTGGCCGGGGTGGGCCATCAGCGCCTGCGGGTCTTTCTGGAACATCGCGGCCACCACCACGGTGGGCACCTGGTTCTTCACGTTGTCGAAGCTGTGCAGCAGGTTGCCGGTCATCAGGAAATCGATGCGGCCGGCCGGCAGCAGCGGCCGGTTGTTGACCTGCGGCCCGCCGGGCTGGATGGTCACGGCCAGGCCGGCCTTCTGGTAGGTGCCGTCGGCCAGCGCCTGGTAGAAGCCGCCATGGGCCGCCTGGGCTTTCCAGTTGGTGGCAAAGGTGACCTTGTCCTGCGCCTGGGCGGCGCCGGCGGCGGCCAGGCCCAGGGTGAAGGCCATCAGCAGTGAGCGGGTCGGTGTCATCGCGGGTTCCTCAATCGTTGACGGTGGATTCTGACGCCTGCGACGGCCCGAGCCACCACTGCGACAGCGCATGCGTGAGCGCAAAGATCAGCACACCCGTGAGCACCAGCAGCGCGAGGGCGGCAAACATCTTCGGCGTTTCGGTGCGAAAGCTGGCTTCCAGGATGCGCGAGGCCAGCCCGGTGTCACGCCCGGCGGCACCCGCCACCATCTCGGCCGTCACGGCGCCGATGAGGCTCAGCCCGCCGCTGATCTTCAGCCCGGCCAGGAAGTAGGGCAGCGCCGAGGGTGCGCGCAGCAGGTGCAGCCGCTGCCATGCACTGGCGCGGTAGAGGTGGAAGAGGTCGCGCAGGTGAGGGTCGGTCGCGCGCAGGCCCACCACGGTGTTGGACAGGATCGGAAAGAAGGCCACGATCCAGGCACACAGCAGCAGCGCCGCGCTGGTGCTGTCCACATAGATCAGGATCAGCGGCGCGATGGCCACGATGGGGGTTACCTGTAGCACCACGGCCACCGGGAACAGGGCACGCTCCAGCGTGGGCGACAGCGCAAACACCACCGCGATCAGCACCCCACCGGCGCAGGCCAGCGCCAGGGCGCCGAGCGTGATCTTTAAGGTGATCCACCAGCTGACAGCCAGCGAGCCAGCGTTGGCCCACACGGTGTCGGCAATGCGCGACGGCGCGGGCAAGGTGTAGGCGGGGATCTCCGCCAGGCGCACGCCCAGCTCCCAGGCCAGCAGCAGGCCCAGCAGGATCAGCGCGGGCAGCAGGCGCTGCACGAGCGCGCGGCCACCCGTGTGCCCCCGCGCTGTACCACTACGGGTGCTCATGTCACCCAGGCTCATGCCAGCGCCGCCTCCATGGCCTGCGCCACCTGCGCGCAGCGCTCAAAGAAGGCGGGCTCGCGCCGCCAGGCGGGGTCTCGCGGGTAGGGCATGTCCACCGCGATCTCGGCCACCACGCGGCCGGGGCTCGGCGCCATTACCAGCACGCGCTGCGCCAGGAAGACGGCTTCGGCGACGTTGTGCGTGACACACACGGTGGCCGGCTGCAGGCGCGCGCGCCACTGCAGCAGTTCGCTTTGCAGGCGCTGGCGTGTGAAGTCGTCCAGCGCGGCAAAGGGTTCGTCCATCAGCAGCACCCGGGGCTCGGTCACCAGGGCCCGCGCGATGGACGCACGCATCTTCATGCCGCCCGACAGCTGTGCCGGCCGGGCCTGGGCAAAGTCGGCCAGGCCCACGGCCGAGAGCATGGCCTGCACCCGCTCTGACGCCTGGGCGCGGGTCTGCCCCTGCAGGCGCAGCGGCAGCCAGACGTTGTCGGCCACCGTGGCCCAGGGCATCAGCGTGGGTTCCTGGAAGACAAACGCCGTCTGCGCCGCGCCCTCACAGGCATCCACGGCGGGGGCCTGCACCCGGCCTTCGGTCGGCGCGAGCAGGCCCGCCAGCAGCCGCAGCACGGTGCTCTTGCCGCAACCCGACGGCCCCAGCAGCGCTACGCAGCCACCCGCCTCCACCTGCAGCGAGACACCGGCCAGGGCCTGCGTGCCCTGGGCAAAACGCAGGCTGACGTCCTGCAGGCGTAGGACGGGTGGGGCAAAGGGCGCTGGGGGGACAGGGCTGGGCGGCTGCGGCGGGCCGGAGGGTGATGCCATGCCAGCAGTGTGCCGCCAACCTCCGTGGCCTGGGCGGGACCTTGCCAACAGGCCTCGGGCTGACCCGGTCTTGCGGCGCTCAGCGGTAGATGTCAGGCACCCGGCG
>JAJTDE010000122.1 GCA_021298085.1 Rubrivivax sp. | reverse complement strand
CAACCGTGCTCTGAGCAATCCGGCGCTGGTGCCGCCCGCTTTCAGCGTCACGCGTGACCCGGCAACCGGCGGCATCACCAACGTGGTGCGCGGCGCTGTCAACGAAGGCAATCTGCACCGCACGGGCTTTGACCTGACGGCTGATCTGAACTTCAAGCTTGGCGGCTGGGGCAAGCTGGAAAGCCGCGTGACCTGGAGCCAGACCGAGAAGTACACGCTGAATGGCGGCCGCAATCTTGTGGGCGACCAAGGCGTACCGAAGTACCGTATCGGCGTGGGTAACACCTGGTCGTACCAGCGTATCAGCGCCAACTTGGCGCTCGACCACATCGCTGCGCAGCCTGGTCTGGCCGGATTTGAGCCGTCCACCAAGGCTTACACGACGGCTGATATCGCGCTGACCTACCGTCACCCGACGAAGACGCAGATCACTGTCGGTATGCGCAACCTGGAAGGCAAGTTGCCGGAGCTGCTGTCTTACGACGGTCGTCCCTGGAACTTCAACCTTTACGACGGTCTGGGCCGCACGGTTTATTTCCGCCTGAAGCAAGAGTTCTGAGTGGCACGCTGACGCCTTGCTCCAAGGCGCCAGCTTTACTCACGAAACGACCAGAGAGGCTCTTAGGAGCCTCTCTTTTTTTGTCAGGCAGGGACTCTTGATCAGAGCCATTGATGGACAAAAGGGAAGGCACCGACATGTCCTCGCTGGCCCATGAGGTAAAAACCACGACGGTGCGCAGATCCGCCCTATGAACGACCCATTGACACAATGGCAGCAACTGCTGCGACGCTATGAAGTTTCCAGCGTAGCCAGCGCGGTAACAGCCCCGGCGACTCAGGCAACCCCTGACGATCAGCCTGCACTGCTGGCAGCGTTGCGACAGTGGCTCGAGACGCACCCTCAGCAGCGCGCGCATGCGCTGGCTCAGCTGGACCTTTCCCAAGCGCGTTCCCGCTCGGCCTATCTGGACATCCTGGCAGCTTTGTTTCCGGCCCCGGAATCCGGGACAGTCGCCTCACTGCGGCACTGGCAGGCGGCGTCACTGCACCGCGCGGAACTGACAGACACCCGCCAGCTGGCGGCGTTAGGCTTGAACGATGTGCCCTCATGGAGCCAAACTGTCGAGCGGTTCGCCCGCCTTCGCGCCGAGTATCTAGAGGACAGTTTTTCAGACATCAGAAACCGCTGCGGCGCCAAAGCTGTTTTTCGTATTGAGCGCGCGCTGGCGGGCTACCTGGGCAAGGCTGCGGTGTTCTCAAGCCACCCGTCTCAGAAACCCAAATTCATGTTTGTGCCGGGCTTGCGTGGCACCGGCTTTCTGGACCCTGCCTGGCATCCGCTGGTCAAACCCCTGGAAGCCGCGGCGCGTGACATACAGCAGGAATACGACGAAGCGGTGGCGGGTGGCGGCCACTTCGAGCCCTTCCTGGGCCAAGGGACCGATCACGACCTCTCGGCATACGTCTCCGGCCGACCAGGCGCATCCTGGGATGCCCTGTTCTTCTACCGCCATGGCCGACGGATGGATGCCAACCATGCGCGCTTTCCCAAGACGAGCGCCGTGCTGGACGGCCACTTGCTCTGTCGTATCGACGGTCAAGCACCGGAAATCTGCTTCTCCACTCTGCAGGCTGGTTCGCGCATAGAACCTCATCATGGCGTGACAAATGCACGCGTGGTGGTGCACATCCCACTGCGTGTACCCCCCGGCTGTTACCTGGACGTGGTGGGCATTGGCCGCCACTTTTGGCGCGAATGCCAAGCCATGGTCTTTGACGACACGTTTGAGCACGCCGCCGAAAACCCGAGCGACATGCCCCGGGGGATCCTGCTGATGGATTCCTGGCACCCCGATCTCAGCGAAGCAGAACGTGCTGCGTTCAAGTGCCTCGTTGAAGCAGTCACCCGCATCGAACGTCTCTCGTTGAATTGAACCGAAGCGGCGCATCCAAGCCATGACCTCATCCAAGCCCGCCCTCGTCAACAACCCCGACCCGACCGCGAAAACATCTGAAGCCTGGACCCGCCTATGGGCCACTTCCCGTGTCGGTTCGATCGACCTCTCTGCAAATGATCCAGTGAGCGCTGCGCTGCGCCAGTACTGGGCCCGACAAGGCAAGCAGTTGGCGCAGATTGCACGCGTCGTCGATGTCGGAAGCGGGCCAGCGGTACTGCCGATGCACCTGCTGTCCACTCAAGCGCAAACCTGGGCTGGCGTGGCCTGGACATGCATTGACCAAGCGAACATTCCCCTTTCGACCGTCAATGCCCTGCCATCCAGCATCCGGCTGTTGGGCAACTGCGAGCTGACAGAAACACCGCCACCCGGCGGCACCCTTTTCGGCGCCGCTGTGAGCAACTTTGGCCTGGAATACCTGGCCAGCAGCCGCGCTGCGCCAGCACTCGCGCGCTGGCTGGCGCCGGGCGCCCGCCTGTGCGCCGTCATGCACGCACAAGGTTCGTTGATCGACATTGCATCTCAACGGACCTTGGAAGACCTGGACCTGGCCATTGACGGCTGCCATATCTTCGAGGCCACCGCCAAGGTGATCGACATGGTGACCACGCTGCCCGACGACCCTGTGGAGCGGATGATGCACGGTGTCGACGAACGCGATGCCTTCAATGCCGCGGTCAACGCCCTGAAGCAGCGCATGGAGCAACGCGGCGCCTATAGCCCCGTACTGCTTGACATTCTGCAGACGCTGCGGCCCCTCATCGGGCAGGCGCGCGCCGGTGGCCTGTCCATGGCGAGCAAGACCCTCACCGAAACCTCTGCCGCCTACCTGGCAGAGCGAGAACGTCAGCACCAGATGCGTCAAAGTGCCTTGGGCGAGCGGGAGCTGGCCTCATGGAAAGCCGAACTGTCGCGGGCTGGCTTCACGGGGCTGCACGCTGAACCATTGAACTGCAATCTCGGTCAGATCGGCTGGATTGTGGAAGCAACCTTCGACCAAGCACATGCCAAGTGATAGCGCTCATCACACTCTGTACGACAATCTGCAGTGCGTCCCCGTATGATGATCCGGTTGGTTGGGCACTGGGTGTCCAACGGCTCTCTTTGACTAGGGTTTATGCTATGCGCCTACTCCGTCGCTCGATTCTGTTGATGGCCTTGGCTGCCGGTTTGATACCGGGAGTCCACGCTCAGTCCGCTTCTGCCACCACTGCCGTGCCGTTGGCTGATTTCTTCAAGCGGCCCCAGTACAGCGACATGGTCCCCTCACCCAATGGGCGCTACCTGGCGACAACTTCGCCCATCCACGGCCGACAGAACCTCGTTGTCATTGACCTGCAGGAACGCAAAGGCGTTGCGCTGACAAATTACGACAACATCGACGTCGGAAATATCGCCTGGGCCAACAATGACTACCTGCTTTTTCGCGCTATTCAAATAGGTGCGCCGTCTGGCCAGGATACTCCGCGCGCTGGCGGATTGTTTTCAGTGGCCATGGACGGCAGCGGCATCTACCAATTGGTAAAAACTGCCAGCCAATTCGCACGCTCGGGTCTGGCCGGCAGTGGTTTTGTTGACATGCGCCTACTGGCGCCCATCGAGGGCAGCAAGACCGAATTCTTGATGGAAGCAATTCTGGCCACTGACAATGCCTATGACATTTACAGAGTAGACATCTCCAATGGTCGCTACCGCATTGTCACCCAAGGCCGTCCGGGAGATTTTATCCAGCGCTGGATGATCGACAGCAAGCGGGTACCGCGCATTGCTTTGGCCGCCGCGAACGAAAGCAGCATGGAGCAACGCGTTCTGTACCGCAGCAACGCCGAATCGCCGTGGAAGGAGATTCACCGCTTCGACGTGACGAAGCCACCGGCGATCGTGCCCCTGGCGTTCATGAAAGACGACAAAACCTTGATCGTCGCCAGTAATGAAGGCCGCAAGAATTTCGCCATATTCACGTATGACCCGGAAACCCAGAAGCTGGGTGAAATGCTGGCTCAGCACCCACAATATGATATGGGAACCGATCCGCAGGGCGATGTAAAACCCGGCAGTATACTGTTCAGCAGGGAAACGCGCGAATTAATCGGCCTGCGAGTGGATGCCGACAAGCCAACAACTGTCTGGCTGGACGAAACCATGGCCCGCATGCAGGCCACGATTGACGCGACACTGCCAGGCCGTACGAATATGCTGCGCCGATTCGGTACCAGCAACCGCGTTCTGGTGACATCGTTCAGTGACACCATGCCTGGGCGCTACTATCTCTTCGACGAGACCAAGCGAAATCTGGAGGAAGTAGGGGCCGTGATGCCTTGGCTGGAAGGAAAACTGGCACCCGTACGTCCTTTTATGCTCAAGACGCGTGACGGCCTTGAAATACCCTCTTATTATGTGCTGCCCCGAGATTACAAGCCTGGCACGCCAATTCCTACCATCATTCACATTCACGGTGGCCCAATGGCCCGCGACGTTGTTTCGGGGGGGCGGTACGGCACAGGCTTTGGCGTAAGAGATGCACAGATTCTGGCTTCACGTGGTTATGCAGTGGTTTTGCCAAACTTCAGAATCACACCGGAATTGGGCTCACACATCTTCTATGCGGGTTTCGGCACCTACGGTATGCAGATGATCGACGACCATGAGGACGCTGCTCAATGGGCTATTGCCCAGGGCTTTGCGGATCCCAAACGCATGTGTATTTCTGGGGCAAGCTATGGCGGTTATGCAGCGCTGCAGTCAGTCACGCGTGCTGGCACTCCCTTCACCTGCTCGATTTCAGGTCTGCCGGTAACTGATTTGAACTTCCAGCGTCGCGAAGCCGATTACGCAGCGTCCAAGCGTGCCGTTGAGTTTTGGCGGCGTGTTCAGGGCGTCAGGGATTGGGACGACCCCAAAGTCCGTGAATATTCACCCCTGTTTTCGGCCGATAAAATCAAGGTGCCGGTGTGGATGTACGTTGGCGAAGAAGATACACGCACACCGCCTCGTCAGGCGCGTCGCATGGCAGATGCCTTGAGAGACGCTGGTAACCCTGTCAAGGGCTACTTCGTTGGCAAGGGAGAGGGCCACGGATACGCCGTGGAGAAAACCAATGTTCGGAAATACGAGGAGATGCTGGCCTTCTTGAAGAGCATTTGGGGGCAATAAACCCACGAAGCAACGCGGTTGTCGGCGGGAATGCCGGCAACCGCGGATCAAGCAATGCCAGGTTTCACCCGAGGGACAGCAGCCATCAACTGACGGGTGTAGGGATGCTCTGGACGTTCGGTGACATCTCGCACAAGTCCCTGTTCGACGATGCGGCCCCTCTGGATCACCACCACCGTGTCGGCCAGGCACTCCACCACCGCCAGGTTGTGGGTAATGAACAGGTAGGCTACGCCCAGCCCCTGCTGCAGCTCGCGCAGCAGGTTCAGGATCTGCGCCTGCACCGAGACATCCAGCGCGGACGTCGGTTCGTCGCAGATCAGCAGCCGGGGCTGCACCGCCAAGGCCCGGGCAATGGCGATGCGCTGTCGCTGGCCGCCGGAAAACTCGTGCGGGTAACGTTGCAGCGCGTCGCGTCGCAGGCCCACCTGCTCACACAGCGTGTGGATGCGCGCCTCGCGCTGCTCAGGCGGCAGTTCCGGGCACAGCGCCTGCAGACCCTCCTGCAGCAGCTCGCTGACCCGCATGCGCGGGTTGAGCGAGGCAAACGGGTCCTGGAAGACCAGCTGCACCTCGCGCCGCGCCTGCAGCAGCGCCGCGCCTTGCAGGGTGCAGAGGTCCTGACCGTTGAGCAGCGCCTGGCCCGTGACTTCGGCCTGGCGGCGCAGCAACTGGGCGATGGCCTTGCCCGTGGTGGTCTTGCCGCTGCCCGACTCACCCACCAGGGCCAGCGTCTGGCCCGCCAGCAGCTCGAAGCTCACGCCGGCGACGGCGTCGAAGTGGCCCACCGTCCGCTGCATCAGCCCGCCCTTGACGGCGTAGCGGACACGCAAGTCCTGCACCTTCAGGAGCGGCGGCTTGCCCGCATCGGCCTCGACGCCCGCCGTGGCATGGGCGGCCGCAAGGGGGGCTTCCGGGGCTGCGGTGTCCATCAGATCGGCATGCCGAACACACTGCACCCAGTGACCCTCGGCCGCCGCCAGCAACGGCAGTGCACCCGAGGTGGTGCAGGACTCCTGCGCATGGGGGCAACGGGGCGCAAAGCGGCAGCCCGGCGGGGTTTGCCACAAAGCCGGCACGGTGCCTGCGATGGCCGCCAGCGGCTCGCCACGCCGTGCGGCATCCGGCAAGGCCTTCAGCAACCTGGCCGGCGTACATCAGCGCCACCTGGTGCGCCATGCCGGCCACCACGGCCAGGTCGTGCGTGATCAGCAGCAGGCCCATGCCACGCTCACGCTGCAGTGTCTTCAGCAGTTCCAGGATCTGCGCCTGCACAGTCACGTCCAGCGCCGTGGTGGGCTCATCGGCCACCAGGTAATCGGGCTCCGCGGCCAGCGCCATCGCGATCATCACGCGCTGCTTCTGGCCGCCGCTCATCTGGAAGGGATAGCTGTCCAGCCGGCGCTCGGGCTCGGGGATGCCCACGCGCTGCAGCCACTCCAGCGCCTTCTGACGCGCCGCGTCGCCGCGCAGCGCGGTGTGGGTTTCAATGGCCTCGATGATCTGGGCACCCACGCGCATCACCGGGTTGAGGCTGGCACCGGGCTCCTGGAAGATCATGCCGATGCGCCCACCGCGGATGCCGCGCATGCGCAGCTCTGGCTCCGCCAATACATCCTGACCATCCACCAGGATGTCACCGCCACCGATGGCACCGTTGTCGGGCAACAGCCGCATCAGGGCCAGTGCCGTGATGCTCTTGCCGCAGCCGGATTCACCCACCAGCGCAAAGGTCTCGCCGCGCTGCAGCGTCAGGCTGAGCGAATCAACGGCGCGCAGCAGGCCGGCATCGGCATCCAGTTCAACCCGCAGGTTCTTCAGCTCGAGCATCGTGGCCTCGGGGTCAGAGCGCGGGCTTGCGGGCACGCCAGCGCGGCCGCAGGTGGGCGGCGCGTGGGTCAAATGCGTCGCGCACGCCGTCGGCAAAGAGGTTGGCGGCCAGCACCAGCGCCACCATGAAGACAAAGGCCGAGGCAAAGGGCCACCACACCACCGGGTCCCGGCTCATCTCGTTGCGGGCGTAGTTGATCATGCCGCCAAAGCTGTTCATGGACGGGTCCACACCCACACCCACAATCGCCAGCACGGCTTCGTAGAGGATCAGGGCGCTGAACTCGAGCACGGTGACGATCAGCATCAGGTGCGCCACGTTGGGGAACACGTGCGCCAGCATGATGCGCCGGTCGCTGACACCAAAGGCCTGGGCCGCCTGCACGTACTCCAGTTCGCGCACCTTCAGGGTCTCGGCACGCAGCAGTCGGCACAGCCCGGCCCAGCCTGTCAGGCCCAGCACGGCGCACAGCAGGAACAGTTTCAGGTCGGCGCGCTGGGCGGCCGTGGGCAGCATGTCCGGGTTCTTGTCGATGAAGACCTGCACCATCAGCACCAGCGCGGCTATCAACAGGATGTTGGGCACCGACGACAGCACGGTGTAGAGGTACTGGATGAGCTCGTCCACCCAACCGCGCCAGTAGCCCGCCGCGATGCCCAGCACCACCGCCAGCGGCAGCGTGAACAGTGTCGACAAGGCGCCGATGACAAAGGCCGTGCGCAGGCTCTTCAGCGTCTGGTAGAGCACGTCGTTGCCGGTAACGTCCGTCCCGAGCACGTGGTAGCGCAGCAGCAGCGCAGCGACGGCACCCGTCAGCAGACCCAGCACCAGCAGGGTGATGCCGGCCGCCTTCCAGGGCAGGCGGGTCTGGCCTTGCCACACGGCCGACAGCAGCGCGCGCGACGGCTGCTGTGCGCGCCGCGCCGCCAGCGCCAGCACAACGCCCATCAGCGTGCAGACGACCAACGCACCCGCCGCCGCGCCCAGCAGGCCCCGCGTCAGCACGTCAGCGGCCCACTCGGCCGGCGGGTTCTTCAGGTGCGCGCCGCCATACACCAGCCGGGGTGCCAGCCGCTGCGGCTGGCCGTCCACGTCGACCGATTCCTTGGTGAAGCTGTGGGTGGCCAAGGGCATGGAGTAGGTCTTCTCACGCCCGTCCACCAGCGGCTTCAGCAGCACATCCAGCAGCGACTTGACCTCCGGGTCATAGGCCGTGGCCGTCTGCCCCGGCACGGCCGCCAGACGCTCGCGGAAGTGCACGCTGTCCAGCAGCGTCAGGGCCAGGCAGGCCAGCAGCACCACGCTGGAACACATCGCGGGCGTGTTCTGGAACACCTTGGCCCAGTTGGCCCGCAGCGGTGGGCGCTGCCAGACATGGCGGGCATAACCCAGGGCTGCCAGCACCAGCAGCCACAAGGCTGCGTCGGTCCAGAGCAGAACAAATTGGGGCATGGTGATCGGCCTCAGGACAAGCGCACGCGGGGGTCGGCCCAGGTGTAGGCGACGTCGATCAGGATGTAGGTGCCGACATACAGCACCGACCCCACAAACACCATGGTGCGCACGATGGCGAAATCCTGCTTGCCGATGGCTTCGATCACATACGCGCCCAAGCCCGGAATGCCAAAGAAACCCTCGAAGACCAGGCTGCCCATGAACACATAGGGCAGGTACCCGCCAGCACTGGTGATGATGGGGATCAGCGCATTGCGCAAGACATGGCGCGTGAGCACCGTGGCTTCCGCCAGGCCCTTGGCGCGGGCGGTGCGCACATAGTCCTTGCCCAGCTCTTCGAGGAACATCGCGCGGTACAGGCGGGCCTCGGTGCCCAGGCGTGCCACCACCGACAGCAGCACCGGCAGCAGCAGGAAGCGCAGCACGTCCCAACCCTCGGTGTAGCCCGAGATGGGCACCAGCTTGAGCACCCTCGCAAAGAGAAACTGCCCGACGATGATGTAGAACAGCGACGAGATCGACAGCAGCAGCACACAGGCCACCACCCCCACCATGTCCAGCCGCGTGTGCCTGAACATCACCAGCAACAAGGCAAACGCGGTGCTGGCGATGATCTGCAGGATGAAGATGGGCAGCGCCAGCTTGATGCTCACCACCATCCGCTGGGCCACCTCATGGCCGATGTCGCCCGACGCCTCGGCATCGGCGCGGCCGAAGTTGAAGCTCAGCAGGCTCACCGAGCGTTCCCAGAAGATGGTCTCGGTGTAGCGGGCCATGCCCTGCTGGGTGTCGTTCACGTACAGCGGCTTGTCATAACCGCGCTCGGCCTTCCACTTCTCGATGAGCTCCGGCGTCACCCGCTTGCCGCCGATGTTCAGGCGCGCCATGTCGTCGGGGGTGTTGATGGTGAAGAACAACCAGAAGGTGGCCAGGTTGACGCCGATCAGCACCAGCACGCCATAGAGCACACGGCGAATGAGGAAGGCGGTCATGATGGCAACACCTCGCCGCGGCCGGTGGTGCGCTCGCGCCGAAGCAGTGCACGCCGGATGCCCCAGCCGGCCAGCAGCACCACGCCCAGCAGCGCCGGCAGCGGCCACCACACCGGGCGGTTCCAGGCGGCCAGCGCCGCCTGTCGCTGGGGAATGTCCAGCTTCAGGTAGCGCACGGAATCCCGGATCAGGGTCGCGGGTTTCATGTTGCCCACCCAGCCATGCGCGGCCACTGAGGCGTAGGGGAAGAAGCCAAAGCTCTGCGGTGCGTCGTGGCGCAGGATCTCGATGAGCTGGTCGATGACCGCCTGCTTGCGCGGGCCGTCGTCGAGCAGCTTCATCTCCTTGAACAGGCGGTCAAACTCCGCGTTCTGGTAGTTGGAGGTGTTCTCGCCGTCAGACACGCTCTTGGCATTCGGGCCATAGAAGAGGAACAGGAAGTTTTCAGCGTCCGGGTAATCGGCCTGCCAGCCTGACCAGAACACCTGGTGCTTGCCCTTGCGCACCTTGTCCTGGAACTGGTTGTTGTCGGTGGCCCGAACCTCCAGCTGCACATTCAGCTTCGAAAACTGGCGCACCACCCAATCGATCTCCGGCTTGCGCTCGGGGGTGGGCGGCGCATAGAAGTCGTAGTTCAGCACCAGCGGCTTGCCGGACACGGCATCCCGGCCTTCAGGGTAGCCGGCCTGCGCCATCAGCTGGCGGGCTTCGTCGATGCCGCGGCGCACCGGCTTGCCGTCGACCATCCGGTGCGTGACCGGGTTCAGGCCCTGCGGCGTGCCTTCACGCGAACCCGGCAAGCCTTCGGGCAAGGGGCCCATCGCAGCAGCCCCCGCCTTCTTGGGGAAGACCTGGGAATACTCTTCCCAGTCGATGGCGATGGTCAAGGCCTGGCGCAGCTTGCGGGCGCGCTCACGGCTGACGGCGTCGGTCCCGCCACCGAGCACGGGGTCGAGCAGGTTGAAGCCGATGAAATAACTTCCTACATCACTGTATTGTGGAAAGTCCATGCCGCGGGCTTCGTACACCCGGCGAACCTCTTCCGAATCTTGCGCCTCCACCCGGTAGTGCACACCGGTGTCGGTGCGCTCCAGCAGCTCCACGTCGTAGTAGCCGTCTCGGAACTTGTTCTTCTGCGGCGTGGCCTCCCGCTCCACGGTGGCCACGATGCGGTCGATGAAGGGCGTCTTCTGGCCGCAATCGGCCAGGCGGCCCAGCTGGCGGTCTTCCTCAGGGCCCTCGCAGGGGAAGGGCACGCCCCGGTAGTTCGGGTTGCGCCGCATCTCGATGCGTCGGTCCTTCTCCCAGACCGTCACCATGTACGGGCCGGTGCCGATGGGCCAGTTGTCCATGCTCAGGCTGTTGGCCGCCATGCCGGGCTGGGCGTAGAAGGCATCGGCCTCCCAGGGCACGGGTGAAAAGAAGGTCATCTGCATCCAGTATTTCCACTGGGGGTACTTGCCCTTCAGCCGGATGCGCAGCAGGTGCTTCTCGGGCGCTGTCGCACCCGCCAGTTCCCAGCGCCGGAAATCCAGGAAGGGGCGATCAGGGCTGGAAGGGTCCAGGCCCGCCCGCAGCTTCGTGTCTTCGGCCTTGATGCGCTCGCCGTACTCCTTCAGGCCCAGCACGTACTCCGAGAAGATGCCAAACACCGGTGCGGTGATGCGGGTGGTGGCGTGGCGCTTGATGGCATAGACAAAGTCCTCGGCCACCAGCTCGCGGGTGCCCACGTGTTCAAAGGCCCAGGGTGAACGGCGCTCACCCAGCTCACCGGGTTTCATCGCGTGGTAGCGGTACTGGCCCTGCTCATTGCGCGCAAAGGCCGGGTGCGGCTGGTACAGGATGCCGGGCCGGATGGGGATGTCGTAGATGCTTTCGGCGATCAGCTCGCCAGGGGCGTCGTCGGGCAAGGGCTGGCCGCTGGCGCTGACGTAACGCGGGGTCACCACCTTCGCCGCGCTCTTGGGTACCAGCTCGTAGGGCCGCTTGAAATAGTGATAGCCGTACAGCGGCTCGTAGACCTGGTACGTCACCGGCGTGTCGTTGGACCAGTACGAGGCGGTAGGGTCCAGGTGCCGGGGGGTGTTCTCCTGCATCGCGGTGTACAGGGTGTTTTCACCGGCGGCACCCGACTCCCAGGGGCTGTTGCCACAGGCCGGCAAGACCAGCGTCACCGCCAACGACAGCCCCAACGCCAGCCGCCGTACCAGCACACGAGCGGGCTCGCGTGCCCCAGTGCGCATGCTCATCGGCCTCATCTCACCACCCGATCAGCGCGTCGCGCCCTTGCACCACCAGCGCCACCCGACGCCCCACCGGGAGTGTCACCTTGGTGGCCACATGGCCAAACGGCAGACCGGTGAGCACCGGTAAGTCGACACGGCTGCGCACGGCCTCCACCGCCGTCTTCAGGGTGTAGCCGCGGTCCAGCGGCGAGGGCTTCCAGGCCGTGAACGCCCCCAGCACCAGGGCCTTCTGACGCGCCAGTACGCCGGCCTGCGCGAGCTGCAGCAGCTGCCGTTCGACGCGGTAAGGGTGCTCGTTGACGTCCTCCACAAACAGGATACCCCCCCGCACCTTCGGCATGTGCGGCGTGCCCAGCAGCGAACACAGCACCGTCAGGTTTCCGCCCCAGAGCGTGCCCTTGACATCGAGCCCATCCAAGCCGGCGTCGGTGCGAAAGCCCACGGCTTCGAGCTCGCCGGTCATGGCCTCGGCAAAGCAGGCGCTGGTGACGTCATCCGGGGTATCGACGCCAAAGTCGTCCTGCGCCATCGGGCCGGCCCAGCTGCTCGCCCCCGTGTGGGCCAGCAGGCCCAGCTGCAGCGCCGTCATGTCGCTGTGGCCCACCCAGCGGGTGCCGTTGTCGACACTGCGGGCCAGGGCCGGCCAGTCGATGCCGTCGAGCAACCGGGTCAGGCCGTAGCCACCGCGGGTGGCCATGGCCACCGCGGGCCGCGCGGCCGCGGTGCGGTGCAAGGCCTGCAGCCGCTGCTCATCGGTGCCGGCAAACCGTTGGTGCCGCGCGGCGGCGGTGTCGTCCTGCTGCACCTGGTAACCCAGGGCCGACAGGTGGCGGGCCGCCTGCCGCAGGCGGGGCTTTTCGGCCACCACCCCCGAGGCACTGAACAGGCGCAGCGTGGACACGGCGTCGGCGCTCATGTCGCGGGCCTCCGGGCTTCGCGCTGCTGCTCGCGGCGACGGGCAAAGAAGGCGCGCAACAGGGCCGCGCTGTCCGCCTCGGCGACGCCGCCATGGCACAGGGTGTGGTGATTCAAGCGTGGGTCTTCAAAGAGGTTGAGCACGGAACCGCAGGCGCCCGTCTTCGGGTCATGGGCACCAAAGACAACACGCGCCAGGCGGGCGTGCAACAACGCCATCGCACACATGGCGCAGGGTTCCAGCGTGACGTAGAGGGTACACCCCGGCAGACGGTAGTTGCGCAGGCGCTGGGCCGCGCTGCGCAGGGCCAGCATCTCGGCGTGGGCGCTCGGGTCGTGCCGCTGGATCGGCAGGTTGTGGCCGCGGCCGAGGATTTCCTGCGGCCCGCCGGGCGCGCTCGGCCCGATCAGCACCGCACCCACCGGTACCTCGCCAGCGGCCTCGGCCAGCCGCGCTTCGTCCAACGCTTGCGCCATGGCCCAGGTGTCCAGTGCCTGTTGCGCCGCGTCGCTGTCGAGGCCTTCCCAGGAAGGCACGGCCGGAACCGGTGACGTCAAGCGCCCTGCCCCTGCGACTGCCAGCGCTGCCGTCGCTCGGCCCGCTGCGCCTCACGCGTGGCACGTTGATCGGCGGCCCACGTGGCCCAGCCTTCAGCATCCCGCTCTGACAAGGCCTGGGACCACTCACGAAGCCATGGGTTCAAGGCCGCCGCGGGAACACGCTGGTAGCTGCGCCCGTAGCCGTCGCGCTGCAGCCAGCCGCTGTCCACCAGCCAGCGCCGCAATTCAACGTGGTCGGTGGCCAGGCACTGCAGCAAGCCGTCCAGCTGGGCGCGCAACCGCAGGTTGACGGTCCGTTCGTCCAGCGTTTCGCCGTCGCGGACGCACAACGCGGCCAAGGCCAGCATCGCCGACTGTTGCAGCGGCGCCAAACCGCCCAGGCTCACACCCGACTTCACGATCCAGGCGGCCAGTTCCGGCCACAAGGCCGAAGGGTCCGATGGGGGCGGCTTGTTCACACGAAGGTCCTCACTCAACGCCGCCCATTGTGGCCTGCAACCCGCGCGTCGCCAGCCCGCAGCGGCGCCAGGCGCCTGTCGCGTCGCCACGCGGGGTAGCGGATCCCGCCAGGTTCGAGACCATGATCGAGCCCTTGGTGAGAATGACAAGTTGTGCAGAACCTCCAAACCGGTGGTCTGACGCATCCCTAAGCCAGTGGGGGGCAGGCTCATCAGCAGCGCCGGCGCAAAGCCAATCCTGGCTACGATGCCATTTGTTGTCGCACACCGTGTCGAGGGCACTGCAGTCCTTGGCGTGTGGGCCCACCCTTCCTCCGTTCGCGATCGCCTCAGCATGAAAAAACTCTGGACCCGGCTTCTCGGCCACCATTCCTGGATCCGCCGCTTCGGCACCTTCCGTGAGCGCGAACAGGCCGGTGTGCTGAACCGCCCGAATTACGCCTACGGCATGCTGCGGGCTGCCGACACGGCCAAGTACTTCGGTCACAGCGAAGTGACGGTGTGCGAATTCGGCGTGGCCACGGGCTACGGCCTGACCGCCATGACCGAGCTGGCCGAACTGATCACCGCCGAGACAGGCGTCAAGTTCCGCATCTACGGCTTTGACACGGGGGCAGGCCTGCCGCCGCCCAACGGCCACGCCGACCACCCGGAACTGTGGAACCCCGGCGACTTCTCCATGGGTGATGTCGACGGGTTGCGCAAGCGCCTGAGCGGCAAGGCCGAGCTGATCATCGGCGACATCAACGACACCATCGACGGCTTCACGAACAAGCTGACGGAGAAGGCCCCGCTGGGTTTTGTGTCGATTGACGTCGACATCTACTCCGGCACTGTGTCGTCGTTGCGCGCGCTGCACAACGTCAAGCCTCAGGTGTACTTGCCCGCCGTCAGCTTCTATTTCGACGACGTCAACTCGTATTTCAACAACTTCGCCTGCGGCGAATTGAAGGCCATCCACGAGCACAACGCGGCCCGCCCGCTGCGCCCGATCGACCAGGACCGCAGCCTGCCCGGCCGCCGACTGGACGCGGCCCAGGCCTGGTACGCCAACATGTACGTCTGCCATCTGCTGGACCACCCCACGCGCAACGTGCCGCGCAAGCGCGAGGCCGTTTCGCTGGAAGACCACATGAAGCTCGCCGCCAACCTGTGACGGTGGCGCCGCCCTGGGGGCGGATGCGCACATCCACCAGCGGTACAGGCACACCCGCCATCGCGGCGCGGCGGTATCACTGCGCCACCAGGTGCTCGGGCCGTCTCAACGGTGGCGGGCTCGGCACAGGCGACCTTATGCGCACTGGACCCCTCGGGCAGAGTGCGATGAAGTTCCTCGCGCAGACGGTTGTGCACCAAGGACCGGATGGAGGCATTGGCCTTTTCCCGTGTGTCCGGCAACAGGCTCAGATGGGCGGCTTGTCCGCCAGTGGCCGCGTGACGCGCCGGAGCCGCGGCTCCGCCTGGCCATCGCAGCGCCAGAAGTCACCTTTGGGACAAGGCCACCGGTGCCGAGGAACCATACACGGAGACAAACACCAGGGTGGCCAGGTTTGCTGCATCGGCACGCTTGAGCCAGTACTGTTCCTGACGGCGATGCGCTGAGCGACACCTGGAAGCTGACTGGCCCAGCGGGCAGCGCAGCCACCCTGTCAACTCCCACCCTGGAAGTCTGCGCGGCAGAACCGGGGAGTGATGGCAGCTGTCAACGTCACGCGCCACCGCACGATCTGCGACTTCCGGGCCTTCCATCCGAGGGAGCTGTCGGAGCTGTTCGTGTGGGTCGACAACACCATCCGTCAGGAGCACGATTTCTCCCTCGTTGCCGATCTTGAGTTGCCGCAACACGCTGTCAATCAGGCCTTCGTCGCTCAGTACTTGCAAGCGGGCCGGTATCTTCATCGGCGCATCGTCGGCGGTGCCTGGGCCCCCCCCAGGGTCACCCCGGGTCACTCCTCCACACTGTCGGCCTCCTGAGGCCGCATGTCTTCAATACAGCAGCGATTCCGACCCGCGGCTTTCGCTTGATACAGGGCCTTGTCTGCCAGCGCGAACAAATGGTCGCGTTCAAGACTCGCGGGGACGTTCGACATGTCCGGGATCCAGAGTCCTCCAATACTGACCGTGAGGTGAGGAGCAGTTGCGGAACCTGGGTGGGCGATCCCGAGATTCGCGATCGCCACACAAATGCTCTGTGCATGATGGCGAGCCGCATCCTCGCTTTCCGCCACCGAGATGACTGCGAACTCCTCGCCACCGATCCGCGCACAGAAGTCCGTCGCACGCTTCGTCAAGCGTTGAAGTGCGCCGCCCACCCGACGCAACGCCTCGTCGCCAGCAACATGGCCAAACTGATCATTGAATTGCTTGAAATGGTCCAAATCCAGGACCAGCCACATCATGGAGACACCGAGGCGCCGGGCTTCCTGCGAGACACGTTCGACATGCAGGTCGAAGCCACGTCGATTCGCAATCCCGGTCAGCCCATCCGTGACAACCAATTGCCTCAGTTGCTGCTGCTGTCGCTCCACGGAATGGACTGCTCCATTGAAGGCCAGCCGCATGTCCTCCAGTTCCTTGAGGGAGAACGGCGCTTCCAGAACGAACAAACGGTCCGAGCCCACCATGTTTTCGATGCGCCTCGTGCTCTGTTCCAATGGCACCACCAGACGATAGTCCAACATGCGGAAGGAAAGAAACGGTACCAGCCCCAATCCAAAGAGCAGCAGGAGAGACCCGGGGTTGAGCAACTGGCTCGAATAATCGGCATTGTGCTTGATGGCAAGTGCAGCCACCGATTCGCCACGCAGGGGATCCATCAACAATCGAACGCGGGTACTTTGCACTGCCTCTGCGTTGACAGGAACTGACAGCGGATCAGCGTCCGAATGACTTTCCAAACTCTCGAATCGCGTCGTCAGGCGGGTGACAGCGGCAAGCTGGTCCAAGTCCTGTTGGGCGATGAGTCGAATGAAGACAAGATATCCGCCTGGCTTGGCGTCCTGCTGGGAATTGGTGATGCTTGAAATGACCACGAGTGCAGGGCCGCTCGCGGTCCTGACCCAGGATACGGACCGGAACAGGTCCTCGCCTTCCGCCTTACGCCCCAGCGCACCAAGATGGGCCTTCGTATCAAAACGCAGGTCACCGAAATCGATGTAGGACGACGATCCCAGGTCGAATCCTTGTTCGTAGAGGATGTCAAATGAATTGTTGATGTATTGAATTCCGACGAGCCGAAGATTACGAAATGTGGTCCTCGAAATGTTGGCGCTTATGTAAGACGGGTGATCCTTCGGGGCTGTGATGAACTCATAGGTGTCGTTCCAATACGCCCAATCGACGACGATGTTTTCAACGGCTTTGGACAAGAAAGTGAAGCCGTGTTCAATGCTTTCGAGTTCGCGCGTCTGAAAGCTTGCGATCAGCGCCCTCTCTTTTGGCTCCTCGTAGATCGATCGATATCCGAAAGCGACACACGCGAGCAGCAGCGCACACAAGATGGAGATGCGGATCGAATATCGCCGGATCGTTGTCATGGTTCGCCCTTCAGCCATCGTCGTTCCCCTCGCCTGAAGGCCTCCCCGTATACAAGTGCACAAATGCACGGCTGAGCGGCAACGTTCCCACAAGCCGCTGCTGAGAAGACTTATCGGCTGCAGGCCATCGTCCTGAAGAGATACCCATGGACCCCTGCAGGAATTCGCTGGACGGCGCCTTCCTGTGCACCCAGACCGCGGCGCCCCTGATGCTGCGCGTGGCTTGCTGCACCAGCAAGGACGGGTGATCCGGCTGAACCGCCATGACACGGTGCAGGAAATCGCGCAGGCCGTGGTGTGGCTTTGCAGCCCCGAGGCCAGCTCCTTGAACAGCCAGTTGCTGGCCTTCGATGGCCGCCAGACGCTGGAACAACTGTGCCGCGACATCACACATCCGGCACTGGTCAAAGAGCGTGTGCAGAGAACGCCGCCCGGCAAGTGGTGCGCCAGCTCAAGACAGCCTGGCGCGACGGCACTGCGCCATTGGGCCTGCAGGCCCGGGCGCCAGCCCGTGGCAACGCGCTTCAAGCGGCCTGAGCGAAGTCAACCTCTATCAATCGAGCGGCCCAGCGCTACGGGCCGTGGGGATGGGCTGCGACTGGAGTCTGCGGGACCGATGGAATCAGCCTGGTGACACGGCATAACCCGCAGACGACGCCCAAGACAGACGGGTTCGGCTGCGCTGTCAACGCCCAACGGATCTCTGCCTCCCCCAACCACCGACTCAAGCGCGTCAGGCGCCGCCTTCGGGGTGCCGGGGTGCCACGCGGAAGGAAAAGGGCGTCTGAAAACACCGCCCTCAAAAGCCGACCCGCTGCCCATCTTTTCCCCTGATGGGGAAGCCTCCCGGGCGCTGAAACTGACCGTATTTGTCAGGTCTCGATTGGACGGGGCCTGAGACGCCCATGGATTTGACACTTCCGCCCGGACTGATGGACCGCCGGCCTCCAGCACAGGAGGGCTCGCAACGCTTGGCCCTGCCGCTGCTGCAGGCGCTGTTGTCGCACGAGCGTCTGGACCATGCCGGGGCCGCCTTGGCCACCACGCTGGCGCACGAGCTGGTAGTGCAGCGGGTGTTCCTGGGTGTCGTGCAGCGCGGGTTCTGCCGCGTCGTGGCGCTGTCGTCACCCCTGAAGAATCACTAAGCCATTGATTTCATTGGACATTCTTCCCTTCCGGAGCTACTATTTCTCCCAGTTTGAGGCCGCCGA
>JAJTDE010000121.1 GCA_021298085.1 Rubrivivax sp. | reverse complement strand
TGCCCGGCACCCAGGACGCCGTGGGCCACGACCCGCTGGGCGGCGTGCGTGCGGTGGCGCAGGAGATCCGCAACAACGTGCTGCGCAGCACTGGGCTGACCTGCTCAGTGGGCGTGACGCCCAACAAGCTGCTGAGCAAGATGGCCTCGGAACTGGACAAGCCCGACGGGCTCACGGTGCTCACCGACGCCGACCTCGAAAGCCGCATCTGGAGCCTGCCGGTGCGCCGCATCAACGGCATCGGCCCCAAGGCGGGCGCCAAGCTGGCGCAGCGCGGCATCGAGACCATCGCCCAGCTGGCCGCGCAGCCCAAGGCGCGCCTGGTGGAAGACTTCGGCCGCAGCTACGGCGCCTGGCTGCACGAGGCCGCGCACGGCCGCGACGACCGACCGGTGGTGACCCACAGCGAACCCGTGAGCATGAGCCGCGAAACCACCTTCGAACGCGACCTTCACGCCGTGCGCGACCGCGCCGAACTGAGCCGCATCTTCACCGAGCTGTGCCAGCGCGTGGCGCAGGACCTGCAGCGCAAGGGCTACCAGGGCCGCACCGTGGGCATCAAGCTGCGCTTCGAGGACTTCTCCACCATAACGCGCGACCAGAGCGTGCCCACCGCCACCGCCGAAGCCGCACAGATCCGCCAGTTGGCCGGGCAGTGCCTGAAGCGGGTGGACCTGGCACGCCGGCTGCGGCTGCTGGGCGTGCGGGTGGGCAATCTGGTCAAGGCGTGACGGGCGGCCCTGTTTCTCGGTCCACGGCGGGCCCCGGGAAACCGAGCAGCGTGTCCCGTTTCTCCGCATTGCGCAACAACGCGTCAAGGCTCTGGGCATTCATGAAGTTGGTGCTACGCGTCGCATAGACATGCCGGTGAGTGGCCAATCGGCGCTCCGCGGCGTCAAGCCTGTCCTGCAGGAGCTGGACTCGCCGCTGCAGCATCTCGACGCGCTGCTCCAGGGATAGGCCGGCCGTGGGAACGTGGGTCGCATTGGCGGACGGCGGTCGCACGGAAAATGGGCTCGACTGTGCCACCACCGGTGAGCCCAGCGGCCACCAGAGGGCCAGCGCGGTCATCAGATGCGCCGTCGCGCTTCGGCGCAGGTTGGTCGGACGGCACAGGTCGGGAATCTGCGTCATGGTTGCTGGCTCAAAAAGGGGTTCTTGACAGCGGAGATGGCGGGCTGTGGCTTGCCAGGGCCAGACCACTCCGGCCTTCCGGGTACGCCGAGGCCGCGCGGCCGAAGCCCGACAAGTTCGATGCGGTAGGCCAGTTCGTCACCCGGCTCGGCCAAGGTCCACTCGACGTCGAGGTGCCATGCGCGTGCTGCTTCCGGCGCGGCCTGCTGGACCGCAGGGGTCAGACGGAGCGTCGGTGGTGCTTCGCGGGAGTGCGCACTGCGGCGGTAGCGGTGGTCGTGAGACACACGCTCGACCACCGGAAACACCCAGGGTGGAAGTTCCAGCGTGTAGCGGTCCATGGCTGCCGTGGCTCGGGCCACGTTGCAGACCTGGGGGCCGCGACAGCCATGGCGGGCCGCAAGTTGGCCCGACCCCAGCGCAGGTACCGGGAAGCCCGCAACAGGCGCGACCTGCTGATCGCCGACGCGGCAGGCACCCGGCTGATCGGCGGCGCTGTGGCATGCCGCCATGCGCACCCAGGCCAGCACGGACACCGATTCCCACTGCGGCCAGAAGTCGACCGGCAACCCGGCTGACTGCCGGCCATTGGCGTGCGTCAACCGCAATTCCATCCGGCCCGGTGGACGGCCAGACAGCCCTGGCGGTACACGCACCCGCACCCGGGTATCGGTCCACTCCTGAAGCTCAGCGCGCTCGGGACGCAGGTTGATCGTCTGTTGCTGAACCGGGCTTGCTGCCGACCGGGGCGGAAACACCAACTCCACCGAGCCGGGCTCTTCGCCGAAACACCCGCCCGTGAGCTCGATGGTGTCGCCCGGCGCCAGATGGACAGACGGCGCAGCCAGAACCACGGCACCAGGCCCGCCCCCCCAGTACGCGGCCGCCTGGTCGCTGACAGCTTGGACACGGCGCTGACCGCGGTCCTGCGGTGTCATGCGCGACAGTCTCGGCACGGGCTCGCCACCGTCGGCGCAGCGCCCGGCCAACACGGCCACCGGAGGCACCACGCCCGTTGGCCGCTGCACACTGGGGCCTCCCGATGACCATCGCCCCGGTGACGTTTGAGCACCGACGCCTGCCGCAGCGACCAGCAGCAGCCACATGGCGGCAGCGGGCAGACAGTGGGCTGGCTTCCTGGCTTGACGGTATGGAATGGTTGTCATGTTGATCATGGTCTGAAACGTTCGGTCAATTCGCGCACGGCAGCCTCCAGGGCCTCACGCAGAGCGGCATCCAGGCTGTCCTTGCGCGAGGACTGGTGCTGCACATCCGGGCTGTAGGGACTGCCGCGACGGCCTTTCTGCAGTGCGATCTGCTGCACCAGGGCACCGATGCCACTCACCTGCACGGCGCTACCCTGCAGCGGACGCCGGACATGCACCGCGTCGACCAGCTCACCGCTGCCCACTTCGGCGATGCTGATGTCCAGGCCCAGCACATCGGCCTGACCACTGACACCCAGCTGGAGTCCACCCAGCTGCAGACCGGTCTGCCGCTGCGAAGCGCCATTCGTCAGTGCCGTGATGTCGGCCTGGAAGATGTACTCCGCAGCCGTCAAGGCCCGCTCGGACGTCTTGCCCGTGGTCTGGCCAGCAGCATTCAGCTGCTTCTCCTGCAGCACGCCCTTGGCGAGTCGGTTTCGCTCAAACACCCTGAATCGCCCAGACTGGATCAGTGCGGTCTTGAACATCTCCGTCGCGCCGCGCGCCGAGATGTCGGGAATGCCCGACTGCACCTCCGCCACCGCGACCGCCACACGACGGTCGCCGCCGCCGGCAGTGAGCCGAGGCAGCGGCTTCCTGACCACGGCTGCGGTATCGGCGGCCGGCCGCTCGGCAGACACGCGGGCCGCGCTCACACAACCCTGGAGCATCAGGCAGGGCCAGAGACTGGCCAGGCTGGCACCCGCGGCCAGGCGAATCTTGTGGCGTTGTTGCGCCGTTGGCGCAGCACCGGAGGGTTGACCGGTCTTCATGGAAGCCTCGGGATCACCGTGTAGCGGGTGGTTCCGCGCGCAGCACCGCCTTCCTCGCGGTACGGCAGGCCGTTGTCACGCCCAATCCACACGCGGTTATCGGGGTCTGTTCCCATCGGCGTCTGCAACGTGAAGCGGTAGATGTCAGTGGCTGCGCCTTCGACGGTCTCCCCGGCACCCAGCTTCTCGCAACGCTGCAGCCAGCCAGCTGTCTGCTTGACCGCCTGCCGCAGCGGGGCGATGCCCGCGGGCGCGGACCGCCATGGCTGCTGTGCCGACTCGCGCATCAGCAGACGGCTTCCAGCCTTGACGGTCTCCACCGTGTCGCCCTCCAAGGTCTGCACGAGGTGAAACTGCGGTGCCTCCAGCCGCTTCAGGCTGGCCTGCCACACACGCTCGCAGGCTGCCGACAAGGGTGCAGCGCCCACTATCGCCGGCAGCAGCAGGAACTGCGCCGCCAGGGCGCGGGGCGGTCGAAGAAGGGGTGGGGTCATCGCGCTCTCCTAAGGGTCACGGGGCTTCGGGCTGAAACCCGCTCAGAAGGCACCAACGAAAGCGCGCGACACAACCGGACAACACCAGCCTGTGCCAACATCTGGCCATGGACGCCACGCATGACGCGGTCCCGTCTTGGGAAGACGCCTACACCGAACTGAAACAGATCGCTCGGGCGAGGCTGCATGCCAGCGGTGGCCTGACCCAGCTGAACACCACGGCACTGGTCAGCGAGACCTTCGTGCGCTGGGGTCACCGCATGGACCCCTCCGCGTTCCCGAGCAAAGGCCATTTCTTCGCGTATGCGGCCAGGGTCATGCGCTCAGTGGTGGTTGACCTCGTTCGCGAGCGTGCGGCACTTCGGCGCGGAGGTGACTGGCAAGCGGTCACCCTGGACACTCAGGTCGGCGAACGGCTGGCCGCCCCCAGCGACGAGGAAGTGCTGCAAGTTGATGAAGCGCTCGGCGCCTTGCAGGCCCTTGAACCGCGCCTGGCCGAGGTCGTGAACATGCGCTACTTTGCGGGCATGACAGAGCCGGAGATTGCCGAGGCGCTGGGACTGAGTGAACGCACCGTCCGCCGCGACTGGGAAAAGGCTCGTGCGCTGCTGTGCAGCATGCTGGCGCCATGAGCATTCAGCGATGGCCGCATCCGCTGCAGGAATCCGTTGTCAGGACTGACACACCTGTGAATGAGAGATGGTCAAACCGCTGCCATGCCCACCCGACGACTGGACAGAGTTTTCGCGCCTGCTCGACGAAGCCCTCGCCCTGCCGCCTGAGCAACGGCCCCACTGGCTTGAGCGGCTGAGCGGCGGCCCTGCACGCCTGCGTCCGCTGCTCGCCTCCGTCTTGACGCAGGCCGAAGCGGCCGCAGCGGCCCACCGGCTGGAATCGCCGCAAGTGAAGGGCGACAGGGCGCTCGGGATCGACGCGGGCCATGTCATCGGACCCTACACCGTGCTGTCGCTGCTGGGCCTCGGCGGCATGGGTTCCGTGTGGCGTGCACGACGCAGCGATGGTGCCTACGCCCGCGAGGTGGCACTCAAGCTGCCACATGCCCAAGGCCAGGCCCTCGGCGTACCGCAACGGTTTACACAGGAGCGCGACATCCTGGCAGGCTTGGTACACCCCCACATTGCCCAACTCTGGGATGCCGGCGTCAGTCAGCAGGGCCAGCCGTACATTGCCCTGGAACTCGTCGAAGGCTTGCCCATCACCGAGGCAGTCCGCCAGCAGGACATGCCGTTGCGGTCCAGGCTGGCGGTCTTCCTGCAGGTGGTCGAGGCCGTCGCATATGCGCACGGCCAATGGGTTGCTCACCGCGACATCAAGCCCGCCAATGTGCTGCTGGGCCAGGACGGCCGGGTGAAGCTGCTGGACTTCGGAATTGCCAAGCTGCTGCAGCCTGAGGGCAACGCGGAGGGGCTCACCCGCGAATCGATCCCGGCCACGCCGCGTTACGCGGCACCGGAGCAGCGTCGGGGGGGTGCCGTGACCGCCGCCACCGACGTCCATGGGCTGGGACTGCTGTTGCACGAGCTGCTGACCGACGCCCCAGCATGGCCCGCGGCAGCAGCGGCGGCCGCGGCGGACAGCGAGCCACCCCTGCCGTCCCACTGCGTGAACCAGCCCACGTTGCGCCGCGCACTGCAAGGCGACCTGGACGCCATCGTCCACCGTGCCCTCCGCCATGACCCGAAAGACCGCTACGAGAGCGCCCAGGCGCTGGCCGACGACATCCAGCGCTACCTGCAGCACAAGCCCGTGCGCGCCAGGCACATCACGCGCTGGGCCGTGGCGGGCAAGTGGGTACGCCGCCACCGCATTCCGGCCAGCCTGGGGGCTGCACTGGCGGTGAGCGTCGTGGCCGGCACAGCGGCCGTCTGGATGCAGTCCCAGCAGGCCTGGCAGCAGGCGCGTCGCGCTGAGGCGGTGAAGGCGTTCCTCGTGGGTGTCTTCCGACACGCCGACCCGCGGTTGCCCAGCGACCAACCCCGGGGTGCCATCAGCGCACGCCAGCTGCTGGATCTGGCGGCGCAGCAGGTGGACACCGACACCGCGGGCGATCCGCCACTGCGCGTCGAGCTGCTGGGCCTGATCACCGAGATTTACGGCTACCTTGAGGAACACGAGCGCTTCCAGGCGCTGCACCAGCGGTGGCTGCAGGCGGCCGAGTCAACCCATGGGTCCCACCACCCGGCGACGCTGGACGCACGGTTGATGCAGGTGTGGGCCGAGATCTACGACGACGAGCTGGACAAAGCCCGGCAGGGTCTGGCACTCATCGAGGCCGACCTGCGGTCAGCGCGGCTTGAGGACTCGCTCACGGCGGCTCGCCTGTGGCTGGCCAAGGGCGAGGCCTTGAAGGCCACGCCGGGTGCCCGGGACCAGCGCCTGGAGGCCCTGGCAACCGCCAGCGCACTGTTTGAGCGCCACGCACCGCACAGCGGCGAACACCTGGCCGCCTTGGCCAACATCGGTCATGTGCACATGGCGGCCGAGCGCTGGGCGTCTGCGCGCGACACATTGGTGTCGGCCCTGGCGATGGCCCGTGGGAAGACCCGCCCCGAGGTCCAGGAAAACGTGCCCACCATCCAGGCCAACTTGGGCATCGTGATGGTTGAACTGGGCGATCACCAAGCAGCGCTGACGCTCTTCAGCGACTCCGCGGCCCAGACACTGCGCATGTTCGGCGCGCGGCATGGCAGCTATGCCCATGCCGTGAGTCATCGGGCACGGCTGCTGCACCGACTCGGTGACCAGCGTGCCGCCCACGCTCTGTGGGACAGCCTGGCGCTGGCCGCCTCGCCAGAGGCCGCACCCTGGCACGCGCCTGCGCGAGAGCACCAGGCCACCGCCCTGCTGAGCGAAGGGCGTACCACCGAGGCACTGTTGATGCTGCAGGCTGTGGCCACCCGCTACGGCGCCAGGCCTGGACGAGAGAGCGACGTGCGACGCATCCGGGGCCTGCTGGGCCTGGCCCTGGCCGCCGACGGCCAGATGGACGCAGCCAGCGACGCATTGCGGTCGGCCTGGGAAGCCAGCAGCACCCACGACGCGCCAGGCGGTGCGGCCTGGACGCTCGCACACCTGCGGTGGGCGCGCTGGCTGTACGAGCACGGTGAGACCGCCAGCGCACGTCAGGTGCTCGAACGGCTCCCTCAGGCCGAACCATCCATGCCTTCGGCCAGCCAGGGCCGTGCGCGGGAGCTGACAGCGCTGCTCCGGCGCGAGATGGACAACAACGACGCCCGCCATGCCAGGGCGGCGCCACCCCCCGCTGTGACCACACCACGACTGGCGCTCTGGGGCCTCTGAGTGGGCCATGCCGGTGCGCCACTTCGGTGCATGGCGTGTCTGAGCCCAAGGCGCCAATCCGACACCTGTCGTCATTTGTAACGAACCACACGTGTCCCGGAAGGGTCTGCTACAGATGCTTACCCGCCTGCAGACCACCGCCCGATAGTGCGCGCACTCGACAGAGGACCGAGGGAGACCGCTGTCGGCGCCTGCACACCAAGGCCACTTCGTGCCGTCACGCGCGCATCGACGTCAACCACTGCCAACCGCCGATCACGTGAACCCCACACTGCCCGAGAACGAGGCCGAGCGTCAGGCCGCGCTGGATGCGCTGGCCGTCCTGGACACGGGGCCGGACCCCGCCCTCGACGCCTTGGTCCAGGCCGCCGCCGCCCTCTGTGGAACACCCATCTCCCTGGTCAGCCTGGTGGACCGCCAGCGCCAGTGGTTCAAGGCCAACACCGGGCTGCCCGGCGTGCAGGAAACACCGCGGGACGTGGCCTTCTGTGCCCACGCCATCCTGGATGACCAGCCACTGGTGGTGCCGGCGGCGCAGGACGACCCGCGCTTCTGTGACAACCCGCTGGTCACCGGTGAGCCGCACATCCGTTTCTATGCCGGCGTGCCGCTGCAGGCGCCACAGGGCCAGCGCATCGGGACGCTGTGTGTCATCGACCGCCAACCACGCGAGCTGACACCCCCGCAGATGGCCGGGCTGCAGGGCCTGGCGCTGGCGGCCAGCGAGCTGCTGCGCCAGCGTCTTCAGCAACACCAGGAGCACGAAGCCCAGCGGGTGCTGCAGCACAGTGCCGACGCGGTGGTGACGCTGGATGCCCAGCACCGTGTCAAGGAATGGAACCCGGCGGCCACCGAGCTGTTCGGCTGGGATCGCGACGAGATGCTGGGCCAGACGCTGGACCGCCTGATGCCCGAGGGCACCTGGGCCTGCGTCGCCGACGGGCCTGACCACGAGCCCGATGCACAACCCTACGACGCCGTGCGCCGCACACGCAGCGGCGAGCTGCGCCTGGTGCGCATCACGGCGGTGACGATACGGGGCACCGGCGGCCGCCCACTGGGGCTCACCAAGTTCATCCGGGACGTCACCGAGCAGCAGGCGCTGCTGACAGAACTGCGCCGCTCGCAGCAGCAGCTGCGCCAGCTCTACGAGCAGACGCCGGCGATGCTGCACTCCATCGACGCCCAGGGCCGTCTGCTGTCGGTCAGCGACCACTGGCTGGACAAGCTGGGCTACAGCCGCGATGACGTCATCGGCCGCCCCTCCACTGACTTCCTCAGTGCCGAGAGCCGCCAGCGCGCCACGCAGGAAGTGCTCCCCACCTTCTTCAGCGCCGGGCGCTGCGAGCGGGTTCCCTACGAGATGATCGCCAAGGACGGCAGCCCGGTGCAGGTGGAGCTGTCAGCCATCCTGGAGCGCGACCCCGAAGGCAGGCCGGCCCGCTCGATGGCCATCCTGGAAGACGTGACGCTGCGCCACCAGGCCGAGCGCGCCCTGGCCGACGAGCACCAGCGGCTGGGCAATGTCATCTCTGCCACGCAGGCCGGCACCTGGGAGTGGCATGTGCCCAGCGGCGAAACACGTTTTGATGAACGCTGGGCCCACATGCTGGGCTGGCGGCTGAGCGAACTGGAACCGTTGTCGGTGCAGACCTGGCGCCAGTTGGTGCACCCGGACGACCTGCCCGTGGCTGAACAGGCGCTGCACGCGCACTGGCGCGGCGAGACGCGTGACTACGCGGTGGAACTGCGCATGCGCCACCGGGAAGGCCACTGGGCCTGGGTGATGGCACGCGGCGGCGTGACACGGTGGCTGGCCCCTGGCCAGCCCGAATGGATGTTCGGCATTCACCTGGACCTGTCCAACTCGAAGGCACAGGAACACGCCCTGCGCCGCAGCCAGGAGTTTCTCAGCCGCGCCGGTGCCGTGGCGGGTGTGGGCGCCTGGGAATACCACACCGAGACACAGCAGCTCACCTGGTCAGATCACACCCGACGGCTCTTCCAGGTGCCCGACAGCTACGTGCCCACGCTGCACAGCGCCGCCGAATTCTGCGTGCCTGAACACCGCGAGCGACTGCAGGATGCGGTGAACACCGTCCTGACGACCGGCAAGGCCTATGACCTGGAATTCCCGATCTGCCGCACCAGCGGCGAGCAGCTGTGGCTGCGCGCCGTGTGCGACGCCGAACGCCACCAAGAGAAGGTTCTGCGGCTGATTGGCGCCTTCCAGGACATCAGCGCCCGCAAGCAGGCCGAACAGGCCATCGAACACGCGCGCATGCGCGCCGAGGCGGCCAGCAGGGCCAAGGGCGATTTCCTGGCCACCATGAGCCACGAGATCCGCACGCCCTTGAATGCGGTGCAAGGTTATGCCTACCTGATGTCCCAGACAACCCTGTCGCCCGAACAGGAGAACCTGCTGACCAAGCTGCGCCAGGCCTCCAACGCCACGCTGGAGTGCATCCATGACGTGCTCGACCTCTCGAAAATCGAGGCCAACGAACTGGAGCTGGTGCCCGAGCCGACGCAATTGACCGCCGTGCTGCGCGCGGCCTACAGCATCTGCGAGGCCCAGGCCCGCCAGGACGCCGTGCAACTGCGGCTGGACACTCCGAGCACCGCACCGATGGTGTGGGCCGACGCCAAGCGGCTGCGCCAGGTGGTGCTGAACCTGCTGAGCAATGCGGTGAAGTTCACCGGCCTGGGTGTGGTCACACTGAGCATGCGCTGCGAAAACGAGGGTGATGACCGCATGGTGGCCCGCATCAGCGTCAGCGACACCGGCATCGGCATGAGCGAAGACACCTTGTCGCGCCTCTTCGAGCCCTTCTACCAGGCCAACGCGGCAACGTCGCTGCGCTTCGGGGGCACAGGCTTGGGGCTGTCCATCGTCAAGCGCCTGGTCACGCTGATGCAGGGCGACATCGAGGTCAAGAGCCGCCTGCACGAAGGCACCCGCTTCACCGTCACCCTGCCCCTGAAGCTGGCCGAGCCCGCGGCCCACTTCGGCCGCCCGATGCTGCCGTCGCAGGCGCGGGTGCTCTCTGGCGTCCATGTGCTGGTGGCCGACGACAGCGACATGAACCGCGAGGTGGCCAGCGGCATCCTGATGCTGCATGGTGCGCAGGTGACGCAGGCCGAAGACGGGGCGCAGGCGGTCGAGCTGGCGGCCGCGAGCGCACATGTGAGCGGAGATGTGAGCGCAGATGCGGGTGCTGACGCCCGGGCCGATGCGGGTGGGGGCGTTGACCTGGTGCTGATGGACCTGCACATGCCGCATCTGGACGGCTTCGAAGCGGCACTCGCCATGCAGAAGGCCCTGGGCGAGCGCTGCCCGCCCATCGTGGCCTTGACAGGCGCTGCCACGCTGACCGACCGCGCGCAGGCACTGAAGGCGGGCATGTGCGGCTTCATCACCAAGCCCATCGATGCCGCCCGGCTGCCGCTGGAAATCCTGCGCGCGCTGCGCGGCCCCCTGGGCCAGACGCCATTCGAGTCGAACACCCCCACGGCGCTTCGCAGCCCGCCACCCGGCTGGCCTCGCCTGGCCGGCCTGGACACCGCCGACGCAGCCGAGCGGCTGGTGGGCGACAAGGCCTTGTTCGCCCGCCTGCTGAACCAACTGTTCAGTGAATGGCGATCCAGCGAGCTGGCCGATACAGCCCTGCCAGCGGAAGGCCCCAGGGCGCAGGCCATCGCGCAGGTTCATCGCCTGCGGGGCATCGCCGGCAATGCCGGTGCCGAGAGCGCGCACCGCTTGTTCGGACAGCTGTAAGAGGCCCTGCGCGAGAGCCGCAGCCTGGAAGCCACCCGGGTGCTGAAGGCACTGCAGGGCACCATGACCCTGCTGGAGCGGCACGCCCGCCCCTGGCTGGAGGCCCAGCTGAGCGGCTCCGCGGCACCGCGCCGCGCCCCCCTTACGCTGGCCGACACCCCACGCAGCCAGGCCGAACGGGCCGAGACGCTGCTGGAGCTCCAGCGTCTGCTCGAGCACCACAACCTGCGCGCCATCCAGGTGCTGCAGCGCCTGCCCGACGCAGCCTTGCAACCGCTGGGCGAGGCCGTGGCCGGGCAGCTGCGCCAGGCCGTGGAAGGGCTGCGTTTCGACGAGGCCTTGGCTTGCCTCAAGCCGCTGACCGTGAGCCGGGACACGTCCACGCAGAAGCCGCCTGCCCCGGCGCGGCACGAGGCCCAGGGGTCACTGCCATGAGCCTTCCGCGTGTCCTGATCGTCGAGGACGATGTCCAGCAGATCCATCAGCTCAGCCACCTGCTGGGCGACCTGGCCGACCTGCACTTTGCGCTGCGGGGTGCGGAAGCTCTGCAGATGGCGCCGCAGGGCCGCTTCGACCTGGTGCTGCTGGACGCCCACCTGCCGGACATGAATGGGCTGGATGTGTGTGTCAGGCTCAAGTGCCAGGAGCCGACCGCCGACCTGCCGATCGTCTTCATCACCTCTCGCACGGACTCGCAGTTCCAGGTGGACGGCTTCGAACATGGTGCCGCTGACTTCATCAGCAAGCCCATCGTGCCGGCCATCCTGCGCGCCCGCGTCAAGACCCAGCTGCGCCTGAAGGAGCTGGCCGACCAGCTGCGGCGCAGCGCCCTGGAAGACCCGCTGACGGGTGCCGCCAACCGCCGCGCCTTCGAACAGCACTTCAAGCGTGAACTGGCGCTGGCCCACCGCCAGCACACGCCGTTGGCGCTGGTGCTGGCCGACATCGACCACTTCAAGGCCTACAACGACCCGCTCGGGCACCCCGAGGGCGATGTGTGCCTGCAGGCGGTCTGCCGCATCCTGCAGACCTGCTGCCACCGGCCCAGCGACGTGGTGGCCCGGGTGGGCGGCGAGGAATTTGCGCTGCTGCTGCCGGGCTCCAGCCTGGAGGGCGCATTAAGCGTGGCGCAGCACGTGCTGCAGGCCTGCGCCGAGGCGGCGCTGCTTCACCCGGGCAGCCCGCTTGGCCACGTCAGCCTCAGCCTGGGCGCCAGCGCGTTCGAGCTGCGCAGCCACGGCGCAGACGCGGGCAGCCCAGCCGCAGGACGATCACCAGCGCATGAACACGACCTGAACGGCTGGCAGCAGCAGCTGATGGCGTGCGCCGACCGCGCCCTGTACCGCGCCAAATCCCAGGGGCGCGCCAGTGCCCAGGC
>JAJTDE010000287.1 GCA_021298085.1 Rubrivivax sp. | reverse complement strand
GCAGCCAGTCGTCCAGCCAGTTGCTGGGGCTCATGGACACCAGCATGCCCAGCCCTTCCAGCAGGGCGATGCCCACGATCAGCGCAAAGCCAACGCCAAAGGGCAGGTTTTCAGGGGCGGTGAACAAGCTCACGGGGGTGCCTCGGCCAGGGATGGTGCTCGGGGGGTGTCAGCGCGGTGCGGCGGACAGCGACCTCAGGCCTTGCCGGCCTTCAGCTGGGCCAGCCGCTCGTTGATCTTGTTGCTGCGCACCAGGTCGTCCAGCTCCTTCAGGCGGGCGGCCTGCTGCAGCGACTGGGTGCGTGCCGTGCCGCTCAGCCCCGTCTGGCGTTCGTACAGCCGCTCGAAGGCGTCGGTGACCTGGCCGATGCGGTGCTCGGCGTTGGGCGCGCCGCCCACACCCGGGGCGCCCGCAGCGGCGGCGCGTTCGCGGCTCTGGCGAAACTGCACCAGCGCATCCTGCATCTCGCGCTTCTTGGCCAGCAGGGCGCTGGTGAAGCCCTGCAGTTCGGCTTCCTGGCGCGCCTGGTCGGCGAGCGTCGTTTCCAGCACCGGCAGCTGGGCTTCGATGTCCAGCTGCCGAGCGACGGCGGCGTGGGCCAGGTCCTCGCGGCCCGCGGCCAGCGCCTGGTCGACCTGCTCGGCCAAGCGCGCATGCTGGCCATTCAGGCTGGCGTGCTGCTGCTGGGCCAGGTGGCGGTTGGCCGACACCGTGCCCAGCTCATGGCGAACCGCGTCGATGACCTCGTCGGCCTCGCGGATGGACTGCTCCATCATGGCCTCCGGGGCCTGGTCTTCCAGACGATCCAGCAAGGCGTGCACGCCGCCGGTGATGACACGCCCGACACGGGCTCTCAGCGAATCAGCCATGTGAACTCCCTTTCAAGGTGAGGGTGGACAAGTGGACAGCCAGCTCGGCCGTGGGCCCGACATGGCGCCGGACGACGTGAGGGTCCAGCGCACTGGCATGGGGAGCACTGGCGTGGCGCAGCAGGCTCTCGGTCAAGGCAAAGGCACGGCGCACCAGGGCGTCTTCAAACTGCAGGGCCTGCGCCTCATCGGCCGGCGCCTGGCTGACCACCAGGGCCAGCGTGGACGTGAGGTGGTCCAGCAGCAGGTTCACCACCTCGGAGCGCTGCCCCGTACGTCCTTCCGCGCGCACCAGCGATTCACGCAGCCGCGCCGTCAGGTCGCGCGCCCAGGCGTGGGCGGCCACGTAATCGACCGCACCGTCGTGCTGGCGCTTGAGCTGGGACAGCAGCACCCGCAGCTTGTCGCTGTTGGTGGTGGCACCTTCCACCTGGAGCTGTGCCAGCCACAGGTACAAGTCACTGGGGATGCGCGCCGACAAGGGCTCCATCGTGGCGACGGAGGGGGCAGTGGCCATGATGCAATGGGGTTGGAGTTCGATTGAATTCAAGTGTATTCAAACGCAGGCATCTGTCAACACCCTGCGGCGGGTGATCGTGAAAGGGATCACGGCATGATGCGGTCATGTCGACGGTCGCACCCTCCCAGCACCACGCTGTGCCCTGGCCCGCGCTGCAGGCGGCACGGCATCAGACCACCCCTCGGCTCCCGGTCTGGTACGGCGACACACCCTTGGGCAGTGTGCAGACCGCCCACCTGGACAGCCTGGCCCGCTGGCCGCAGTGGGTGCAGCGGCGCGACGACACCCTGCACCTGGCACTGCCCGCGGACGCGGCGGCTCGCGACGCAGCCCTGGCGGAGATCAACCACCAACTGCGCACCGAGGGCCTCATCGTGGCCTGGCGCCACGAGACCTTCGGCCTGCTGGACCCGGACAGCGGCGCGGTGCTCGCGCACATGGAACGCGCCGCCTGCCGCTTCTGGGGCAGCCTGACCCGCGGCGCGCACTGCAACGGCTTTGTCGCCGATGACCAAGGCCGGCCCACCCACCTGTGGATCGCCCGGCGCGCCTGGAACAAGGCCACTGACCCGGGCAAGCTGGACAACCTCGTTGGCGGCGGTGTGCCGTTTGACCAGTCACCCTACGAAACACTGCTGCGCGAAGCGTGGGAAGAGGCCGGCCTGACACGCGAGCTGGCCCAGCAGGCCACGCCAGGCCGTGTCATCCGCATCCACTGCGACGTTCCCGAGGGCCGGATGGTGGAAGACATCCATGTCCACGACCTGCAGCTGCCCGCCGGCCTGCAGCCGCAGAACCAGGATGGCGAAGTGGCTGAGCTGCACTGCCTGTCCATCGAGGAAGCCACTCACCGCGCCGCCGCAGGCGAGATGACCACCGACGCGGCGCTGGTGACACTGGACTTCCTGCTGCGCCACGGCCTGCTTCCCGAGACCGAGGCCGCGGCGCTGCACGCCCGCCTGCAGCCGCTGCTGCAGCGCGCACCCTGAGCGCTCGCACCGCCATCCACCGCCGCCCATGCTGTACCGCCCGCGCCTGACCCTGCTGCTGATGGCCGTCGTGCCGCTGCTGCTGGCCAGCGTGGCCGTGGCGCTGCTGGTGGCCCAGCGCACCCATGTGCATGCCGACCTGAACCTGGCCGCGGTTCAGCCGGTGCTGATGGCCGCACGCCGGGCCGAACTGCAAAGCCGCATCAACCTGGCCCGCAGTGCCATCGCGCACCTGGTGCGCGATGGCATGCCGGACGCCGCAGCCCAGCAACAGGCGCTGCAGATCCTGCGGCGCCTGGAGTTCGGCCACGACGGCTACTTCTTTGTCTTCGACTTTTCCGGCCAGGTGCTGCTGTACCCGCGCCAGGCCCTGCTGCAGGGCAGCAACCTGATGGACCTGCAGGACAGCCGCGGGCAGTTCCCGGTGCGCGAGATGCTGGCGCAGGCCCGCACGGGCGGGGGTTATGTGGAACTGGAGTGGCGCCGCCCCAGCAGTGGCCGCATGGAGCCCAAGCTGGGCTATGTCGAGCCCGTCGCCGGCTGGGAATGGGTGCTGGGCACAGGTACCTATGTCGATGAGCCCGAGCGGGCCCGCCGCCGTGTCAGCGAGGCCACCGAAGCGGCCGTGGCCGACACGCTGTGGCGCGTTGGTGCGGTCGCGGTGCTGTGCACGCTGGCGGTGGTCATCGTCGCGACGCTGATCAACATGGAGGGCGAGCGCCGCGCCGACGCCAAGCTGCGGGCCATGGCACGGCAGATTGTCATGACCCAGGAAGACGAGCGTGCCCGGGTCGCCCGCGAGCTGCACGATGGGGTCAGCCAGTCTCTGGTGTCGGTGAAGTATGTGCTCGAGTCAGGCATCGTCCGCGGCGACGTCAC